>NZ_JAPDRF010000002.1:0-451980 GCF_040706615.1 Lentisalinibacter sediminis
CACCACCAAACTTCTCGGCCATCACCTTCGTCATCGCAGCCGTCAAAGTCGTCTTACCGTGGTCCACGTGGCCAATCGTGCCTACGTTCACGTGGGGCTTCGTTCTCTCAAACTTCGCTTTGGACATCTCTGCCTACCTTTCAGTCGGGCTTTTCAAACACGCTCGTATCGAACACTCTGATAAGGGTCGCCAAACCCCGCGCATCCATGCCGGATCGCGGTGACCCTCACCCCTCGAATTTTCCCTCGGCCGCAGGCTGCGCACGCCGTGGCCCTCATCTCCTTCGCCGCGGACCGTCGCTCCCGGTCCATCGCGTCGCGGCTCGCTTGATCTGGTGCCCACAACTGGACTCGAACCAGTGACCTCTTCCTTACCAAGGAAGTGCTCTACCGCCTGAGCTATGTGGGCTTAATGCACTCCCTACACGAAAGACGAACAGGGCGGATGGAGCGGGTGATGGGAATCGAACCCACATCATCAGCTTGGAAGGCTGAGGTTCTACCGTTGAACTACACCCGCCAACCTGTGCCGCCTGCAATTGCCACTCCGGTCAGCTTTCCCCGATCCTCTTCCCATCCTCTTCGATGACTCTTCGCCGATGGCAGCCGCCGATTCCGTACCTTTTTCCACAGCAAACAGCCCGGTCGAGGCCGTATGCCCCGGGCTGTTTCAGTACTTCTTCCGGCTTGCCGCCACCGCCTATTGTCCTGGTGGAGGGGGTAGGATTCGAACCTACGTAGGCATAGCCAGCAGATTTACAGTCTGCCCTCGTTGACCGCTTGAGTACCCCTCCGCGGAAACAAGCCCGCTATTGTCCAACCATGCCCCCCCTGCTGTCAACAAGGGGTCCCGGCCCGCGGGGGGCCGGCGGCGCCCTCAGAGCGCCCAGTGCCAGGGCTCGTAGACGAAGCCCTCGGGGTTGCCGGGCGGGTAGCTCAGGCCGAAGCCGAAATCGCCGGCGCGGCGCCCGAGCCAGCAGAAAGCCGGGGAGCGCTCGAACTCCTCCGTCAGCGGCCGGAACCCGGGGGTGGCGATGTCGATGGCCTCGCCGGTGTGGTGCTGGCTGTAGCCGGGCGCCGCATTCACCGCCAGGATGTCCTCGATGGACTGCCCGGCTTCCAGCTTGTGGCGGATGAGGGCGGCCTGGTACTCGACACTGCGGAATCCGGAGACCAGGAGCAGGCGGATGCCCTCCTCGGCCGCGGCTTCCCGCATGGCCTGCCAGCAATCGGCGGCGCGGGGCGTAAGCTTCTGGGGCCGGCCCACGAGATTGGGTCCCACGTCGATCAGGCCCGTGGCCTCCTCGAAACGGGGCCGCGGCGGCGCCTCGCCGTAATCCCGCGGGATACCGAGTTCCCTGTGCAGCTCTGCCAGCATCGCAACTCCTGTGACCGGTCGCCGGCCGCCGTGTTCCCCTGCCCCGGCCGAGCTTGACGCCGCCGGAGCGCCACCGGACCATCTTTCCATGGCAGGCTCTAAACGCGATTTTATCTACCGGGACTCCGGTGGCAACCGGGGTTCGTTCGAATTCAACGAACGGGTGGCCGAGGTGTTCGGGGACATGATCCGCCGTTCCGTCCCCGGCTACGGCCGCACGCTGGCGGAGATCGAGCGTCTGGCGGCGAGGGCCGCGGCGCCGGGCTCCACCTGCTACGACCTCGGCTGCTCCCTGGGCGCCGCCACCGTGGCCATGGCCCGCGGCATCCGTTGCGATGACGCCCGCATCGTGGCCGTGGACAACTCCCCCGCCATGATCGAGCGCTGTCGGGAAATTCTCGACGAGAGCGGGATCGTCGGGACAGGGGTGGCGGTGGAGCTGCGCACGGAGGACCTGCGGGATACGCCGATCCGCGACGCGAGCCTGGTGGTGCTGAACTACACGCTGCAGTTCGTGCCCCGCGACGACCGGCCGGGCCTGCTCGCCCGTATCCGGCACGGCATGCGCGACGGCGGAATCCTGGTGCTGTCGGAGAAGATCCGGTTTGCCGATCCGGTGCTGGACGCCCTGTTCGTCGAGTTACACCACGACTTCAAGCGAACCAACGCCTACAGTGATCTGGAGATCAGCCGCAAGCGGGCCGCCCTGGAGAAGGTGCTGGTCCCCGACACCGCCGACACCCACCTGCAGCGGCTGCGTAGCGCCGGCTTCGGCCACGCCGCCTGCTGGATGCAGGAACTCAACTTCGCCTCGTTCGTGGCCGTCGCCTGACGGCGGCCCGTGGGTGACCCGACCGCTATGGCCCTGGCCGATCTCGAACTCCTGCGCCGGACGCTCGCCGCCGAGGGGGCCGGCGACTGGGGCGAGGCGCTCGCGGCCGCCGCCGCGGCCGCGGCGGCACGGCCACACGGCGACAAGCCGCGGTGGGAGGCGGCCATCGAGCGTCTCCCTGCCCTCGAACCCAACAGGCCAATCGCCGACGGCCCGGCGGTGCGGATCGGCAGCACGGCCGACGCCGGGATGCGGGAGGCCATCCGCGAGGCGCTGCTGGCGCTGACGCCCTGGCGCAAGGGGCCGTTCGCGGTGCACGGCGTCGAGGTGGACGCCGAGTGGCGCTCGGAGATGAAGTGGGACCGGCTCGCGCCCCACGTCTCCGACCTCCGCGATCGCCGGGTGCTGGACGTGGGCTGCGGCAACGGCTACTACGCCCTGCGCATGCTGGACGCCGGCGCCCGCTGGGTGCTGGGAGCCGATCCGATGCGGTTGTTCAGCCTCCAGTACCGGGCGCTCCGGAATTTCACACCACCGTTGCCGTTCTGGCTGCTGCCGGCTCCTCTGGAAGACGTGCCGGAGCCGCCCGCCGGCCTCGACACGGCCTTCTCCATGGGCGTGCTCTATCACCGCCGCTCGCCCTTCGGCCATCTCGCCCGGCTGCGGCGCTGGCTGCGGCCGGGCGGCGAACTGGTGCTGGAGACGCTGGTGGTAGAGGGCGGACCGGACACGGTGCTGGTGCCGCCGGGACGCTACGCCCGCATGCGCAACGTGTGGTTCCTGCCCTCCGTGGCCGCGCTCACCGTCTGGCTGCAGCGCGCCGGTTTCGACGCCGTGCGCTGCGTGGACGTCAGCGCCACCAGCACCGCCGAACAGCGGAGCACCGAGTGGATGCCTTTCCAGTCATTGCAGGACGCCCTGGATCCCGCGGACCCGGTACGCACCGTGGAAGGTCACCCCGCGCCGCTGCGCGCAGTCCTCATCGCCGAAAGAACCTGAGCGGGGTCGGTCCTCAGCGCGCCGGCGGGCGGCACGCGTCGTGGAAGGTCACATCCAGCGCTCCCGGCGAGCGCATCAGCCAGACCGCGCCGCCGTCGGTGCCGGAATCCGGGCCGCTGTGGATCCAGTTGGCCGGGCGCCGGAAATAGCCGCCGGGCAGGTAGTCGCCGTCCTTGCGGCCTTCCGGCAGGCACTCGGACAGACGGTAGTCGCCCTCCAGCAGATAGCCCTCCTCCACCACCGAGTGGCTCTCCCAGGGCACCTCCACGCCCGGACCGATTTTCACCAGCCAGGTGCGCGCGCCGGTGCCGGGGTCGTTCTTCAGGTCCTTGACGCTGAGATCCAGCGCCACGCCGGCATCCCGGGCCACCGTGCCCGGCCGCCAGGGCAGCGAACGGGCGCTGGCGACGAAGATCTGCCCGAGCTCCGAGGCCGGGTCGGCCGGATCGGTGAACACCAGCATCTTCGCGGGGCGCACGGCGGTGATCGACGGCGGCTGCGCGCCCCGCGGCACGTACAGGAGATCGCCGCCCTGCAGCTGGCGCTCGCCCGCCTGCACCCGGCCTTCCAGCACGTACCACTCCCGGGTGAAGGCCGCGTTGACCATGCCGGTCCAGCGCCAGCCCAGCGGCACGCTCAGGTGGATGGCGCTGCGCCCGGTGAACTCGTCCACGCTCAGGCGCCGGGCCGTCACGCCGGGATAGGGGCTCCAGGGTTCTACCGGCGCCGTCTGCGCCTGAATGAAACCGGTGAAGGTCGGCGGCGGGGGCTCCTGGCTGGCACAACCCGCCAGGGCGAGGACGACCAGCGCCACCGCCGCGACGGTGGGCCGGCCGCGGGCCGCGCGCGCGCGCTCGCCGCCAATCGACCGACGACCCGTTCGACGAGCCTCCCTATTGTCCGTCCGACAATGCTGCATGGCCGACTCCGGGCAACGAAAGCGGTTAAACTCTAGCGCGTCACCGCCCCACACGCACCTGCCGCCACCGCATCACGCCCATGGATCTCCGCGCCGCCGCCTACGTCGTCAACCGCTTCATACTGCGCAGGCCGCGCGTGCTGGCTAAGGCGGACCATTTCGACCTGCGCCTGCGGGTGCGCACCGACGACGTGATCGGCCGCCACATCTACAAGTACGGCGCGCACGAGCCCGAGACCACGGACTTTCTGAAGCGCACTCTCGACATCCGGGACGGCGACGTCATCCTGGACGTTGGCGCCAACATCGGCTGGTACTCGCTCGTGCTCGACCGCATCGCCGGCGAGGCCCGGGCGGACATCTACGCCTTCGAGCCGGACCCGGAGAACTACGCCCTGCTGGGCGAGAACCGGGCGCTGAACGCCGCGCAGCGGGTCCACCCGGTCCAGCTCGGCGTCTCGGACCGCGCGGGCACGTTCGAGCTGCATCTGTTCGGCGGTCCCAACCGGGGCCGGCACTCGATGCTGCCCATTCACGAAGGCGGCACGATCGAGATCCGCACCACCACCCTGGACGAATTCTGGGGACAGGAGGAGCTCGGCGACCGCACCCCCCGCTTCCTGAAGATGGACATCGAGGGCTTCGAGCTGGCCGCGCTGCGGGGCGCCGCCGGCGTCCTGGCGCGGTGTCCCTGCGTCATGCTCGAATATTCGCCCCGCTACATGAGCGCCGCCGGCATGGAGCCGGCCGCGCTGCTGGACTTCATGACGGAGCAGGGCTATACGCCGGCGATACTGCGCGACGGGGCGCTGGCGCCGGTCATGCGCGAGGAACTGCTGGCGAGCGACCGGCACGTGGATCTGTTCTGGCGCCGCGACGGCTGAGCCATGCGGCTGCTCTGCATCACCTCCCACGGGGACACCCTGAACAGCGTCCGGCCGGAGGCCGAGCTCTTCATCGGCCTGCAGAAAGCCGGTGTCGCGGTGACGGTCATGACCCAGGGCGATTCGGTGTACGCCGGCCCCATGCGGGAGGCGGGCATCGAGGTGGTGGATTTCGTGCCCCGGCGCAAGGTCTCGCCGGCGGCCATCCGACGCATCCGCCGCGAACTCAGGGAACGGCGCATCGACGTCGTCTATTCCCTCAATAACAAGGCCGTCGCCAACACGAACCTCGCCGCCACCGGGCTGCCGGTGAAGGTGGTCACGTACCGCGGGCAGACGGGCAATATCCATCGCTGGGACCCGAGCGCCTATCTCACCCACCTCAATCCCCGGGTGGACATGATCCTGTGCGTGGCCGATGCCGTTCGCGACAGCCTGCGGGCCCAGCACCCGCATCCCGGGCGGGTGCGCACCGTCTACAAGGGACACAGCCTCGACTGGTACCGGGATCCGCCGGCGGATCTCGGCGAATTCGGCATCCCGGCGGGTGCCTTCACCGTGATCTGCGTGGCCAACAACCGGCCGCGGAAGGGTGTCGGCGTGCTGGTCGAGGCCACCTACCGGCTGCCCCGGGATGCCGCGATCCATCTGCTGCTGGTGGGCGGCGGGCTGGAGGAGCCGGACCTCGCCCGGCTGATCGGCGCGAGCCCGATGCGCGGGCGCATGCACGTGGCGGGGTTCCGACGGGACGCCACCGCGCTGGTGGCCGCCTGCTCGGCCTCGGTACTGCCGTCGCTGAAGCGCGAGGGCCTGCCCAAAACGGTCATCGAGTCGATGGCCTACGCCGTCCCGCCGATCGTCACGGACACCGGCGGCAGCGCGGAGCTGGTACTGGACGGCCAGTCCGGCATCGTGGTGGCGCCCGGCGACGCCGGGGCCATCGCCGACGCGATCCGCTTCCTGTACGACAACCCCACGGAGCGCGCGCTGATGGGCCGGCGCGCCAGGGAACGGCTGGACCGGCACTTCAACGTCGCCGAGACGGTGCGCCACACGAAGGAGCTGCTGGAATCGCTGCTGGAGGACCGGGGATGAGGCCCGCCGGACCCGTCTGCCGGCTCCCCGAGGTGGACAGCCCGCCGCCCCGGCGCGGCGCTCTCCTCTACGTCCTCGCCGAACCCGACAGCGGACTCGTCTGCTACGTGGGACAGACCCGCCGCCCCCGGGCCAGGCTGCTCGGTCATATCCGTGCCGGCCGGGTGTGGCTGCGCGCCCTGGCGGAGCGGCCACGGCCAGCGCCGTTGCAGCGGCCGCTGCCGCTCTGGGACGACCCGCCGGAGCGCTTCAGCCGCGCCCGGCCGTCGCGGGAACCGGCCGTGCTGGAGGAATGGCTGGCCCTGCTCGCCGCCGAGAACAAGGCGCCCGGTATGAGGCTGATCGAGAGCATTGCCTGTGACCGGGCCTGCGGCTGCACCTTCGTCGCCGACTGCCGCCGGGCGCGGCTGCGCGAAGCCTGGTGGATCGACAACCTGCTGCTGGCGGGCCATCCGCTGCTGAACCGGACGCTGCCGCGCCGCGGCCGGGGCACGACGGCATGAGCCTGCCGCCCCTCGCGGAACTCCTTGCCGAATCCATAGGCTGGCTGGACCTCGCAGGCGTCGCGGTCTTCGCCGTCTCCGGCGCGCTCGAGGCGGCCCGCCGGGAGATGGACCTGCTCGGCTTCGTGCTCGTGGGCTCGGTCACCGGCATCGGCGGCGGCACCCTGCGGGACCTGCTGCTCGGCAGCACGCCGGTCTTCTGGATCGACCAGCCGGTCTACATCAGTGTCTGCGTGGTGGCCGCCTGCCTCACCTTCGTCGGCGCCCGGCTGCTCAGCTCCCGCCTGCGTGCGCTCCTGTGGATGGACGCGGCGGGCCTCGCCGTCTTCGCCGTCACGGGCACCCAGGCGGCACTCGCCCAGGGCATCTCGCCGGTGATCGCCGCGGGCATGGGCATGATGACCGCCACTTTCGGCGGCTTCATCCGCGACATCATGTGCAACGACATACCGCTGATCCTGCGCTCGGAGATCTACGCCACCGCGGCGCTGGCGGGCGCCGGTTTCTACGTCGCGCTGGACGCCGCCGGCGTGGCGAGTCCCGCGGCCACCCTGGCCGCGCTCGCGGCCGGCTTCGGCCTGCGGGCCGTCGCCATCCTCACCGGCCTCAGCCTGCCGAAATACCGCCGGCCGGGCTGAGCCGCCGTCTGCGCTTTCCACGATCGGCAGCCGGGCGGGAATCGCCTATGCTCGGGGCGTGAAATCCATGCTCCTGAAAGAAGTCGGGCGGCCGCTGGAGGCGGTGCAGAGCGAGACCCCGGCGCCGGGCGACAACGAACTCCTCATCGAGGTGAGTGCCTGCGGGGTCTGCCGCACCGACCTGCACGTGGTGGACGGCGAGCTGCCGGGCGGCAAGCTGCCCGTCGTGCCGGGTCACGAGGTCATCGGCCGGGTGGCGGATTGCGGTACCTCCGTGCGCGGGTTCCGGCAAGGCCAGCGGGTCGGCGTGCCCTGGCTGGGCGCCACCTGCGGACACTGCTGGTACTGCGAGCACGACCAGGAGAATCTCTGCGACGAGCCCGCCTTCACCGGCTTCGACCGGGACGGCGGCTTCGCCACCCACATCGTCGCCGACGCCCGCTACACCTTCCCCATCGACGCCGACTACGACGACGCCGAGGCCGCGCCGCTCATGTGCGCCGGGCTCATCGGCTACCGCTCCTGGCGCATGGCCGGCGAGGGCCGCAACCTCGGGCTGTACGGCTTCGGCGCCGCGGCCCACATCCTGATCCAGGTGGCCCTGCACCGGGGCCAGCGGGTCTATGCCTTCACCCGTCCGGGCGATACCCGGGCGCAGGAGTTCGCGCTGCGCATGGGCGCGGAATGGGCCGGCGGATCCGACGAGGCGCCGCCGGTGGAACTGGACGCGGCCATCCTGTTCGCGCCGGTCGGCGAGCTCGTGCCGGCCGGGCTCAGGGCCGTGCGCAAGGGCGGCATCGTGGTCTGCGGGGGCATCCACATGAGCGACATCCCGAGCTTCCCCTACCGCATCCTGTGGGAGGAGCGCCGGATCCGCTCGGTGGCCAACCTCACCCGGCAGGACGCCGTGGAGTTCCTGGATCTCGCGCCCCGCGCCGGCGTGCGCACGGAGGTGACCACCTACCCGCTGGAGGAGGCCAACGCCGCGCTCGAGGACCTGAGGCACGGGCGTCTCTCCGGCGCCGCCGTGCTGGTGCCCTGACGCGATAACCCGGTTCCGCGCCGCCCGCACGCAGGCTCGCCGCCGTCCGGCGGCCGGCCCCAGTCGAGGCCCTAGTCGACCGCGTCCGCGCCCGGGACGCCCGCCGAATGCCCGATCGTCTCGCCCACCGCGCGCCAGGCGGCGTCGATGGCCGCATCGGCATAGGCCCGACCCTCGGAATCCGACGCCGCAATGGCGATGCGTCCCACCGGCCGGCGCCCGATCTCCCACGGCGCCTCGCCGGGCGGCCAGTCCGGGTCGTAGAGGTCGTTCTTCTCGTAGGCATAGCCATGCGGCCAGCGGTTTACGGTGATGGCGCGGAGGTCGCGCTCGGACGAGAATCCGGCCGGACCCAGCAGGGCGTCGAGCTGGCGGCGGAGCGGGCGCTCGTAGTCCTCGAACGCCATTCGCAGGATCTGGTAGCGGCCGCGGGCGAACTGTTCCCGGAGCGTCAGCCCGGCGTCGGGCGTGGTCGGTACGTGTACCAGGTGGAGCACCATCGGCTGATCGGGCGTGGAGGGATATTGATAGCGGCCGAGGCTCACCGGGAAGTCCAGCGAGACGCTGTGATAGAAATCGTCCGGGAAATAGGCGCTCTCGATGCCGAGTTCCGCGAAAGCTTCCCAGTTCTCGACCGCCGCGTTCGCATAGACGATGGGCGCGCGGGGATACTCGGCGATGGCCCGGGTCTGCTCTGCCGGCAGCTGCGGGCAGAGATGGGGCACCATCTGATGGTTGCAGGCGAGGACAGCGTGACGCGCGCGCGCCCGGAACCTGCCGCCCTCCGTCACGTAGTCCACCTCCACGCCCTCGCGGCCGGGTTCCAGCGTCCGGTTCACCGCGCGCACCGCCGTGGCATTCAGCCGCAGGCGCACGTAGGCGTCGGGGAGATCCAGCGCCTCGTAGTCGAAGCGCGCGGTGACGATGTCCTCCATGTCGTCGCCCGGCGCTGCCGCCGGTATCAGATCCCGCACCAGCAGCCGCGCGAGCGACGCGTTGCCGTCCGGGAAGTGGAAGATATAGGGCTCGTCGTGCTCGCAACTCTCGTAGGCGCCGCTCACCCGGCAGGGGCCGACGTTCAGCCCGGTGAAACCGGGATAGCCCATACGCACCGCCTCCAGCGCCGACAGCGCGTCGGTACCGATGCCCCAGAAGGCGTTACTCGAGTTCTGGAACAGACGGAGGACGGCCGGGCCGGCGTCGAAATAACGGCGCAGGTAGTCGTTGTAGCTGACCCGGCGCAGGATCTTCTCCAGGGTCTCCCGGCTGGCCGCCGGCAGGTCCGCCGGCGGCGCGATGAGGATGCGGAACAGCGTCACCTTGTCCGCGTCGGGCAGCGGCAGCGAGCGCACCCAGGCTTCCGCATCGGTGTCGATGGGCAGGCGGTTCGCGCCGCGGCCGCCGTCGCTGCGCACCAGACGCTCCCCCTCCGGCGCGTCGGCGAAGAAGATGCCGCGGGCCAGGCCGAAGCGCTCGCGGTGCCCCCGATCGTAGGCCGAGTAGAACCGGTCGAGGTTCACGTCCAGCGCATCCAGCAGACCCCGCGCGGGCGCACTCCAGGCCGAAGGCGTGTCGATGGACTGACTGCCGCCGTAACCGATCAGGTTCTTGCCGGCCACCAGGAACTCGTTGCGCTTCGCGTGGCCGCCGAAGTCGTCGTGGTTGTCCAGGATCAGGACCCGGGCGAACTCGCCGGCCTGCTGCCGGTAATACCAGGCGGCGGCGAGCCCGCTGAGCCCGCCACCCACGACTACCAGGTCGTAGACCCGGCCGCCGTCGGCGGGCTTCGCGCCGGGGTAACGCTCGCCGCGGCGGGCGAGCGCGTGAGCCACCTCGAAGGACCCTGGATGCGCGCCCCTGAGCCCGGTCAGCGCGGGCGGGTAATACTCCTCCTCGCCGAAGCCGAACATCTGCGCGCCGGCGGAGCCCGGCAGTCCGGCGGCCGCCCCGGCCAGAGCCATGCCCTGGACGAAGTCCCGGCGGGTGACGCCGTCGCCCGCCCTTCGCTTTCTCTGCTCTCCCATGCGCCCATTATGGCGGCAGACGGGCGTGGCGGGCGAGGGCCCGGTGGCAGGACGGCTATACTGCCCGGACGAATCCGGGGAGAGCAGCGATGAAGACGGACAACGGAGCGGATTACGACATCGACGAACGCAACCGGGTACGCCAGGTCAGGGAAGCGGCCCGCTACGACCGCGCCACCGTGCACGCGATCCTGGATGCCGGGCTGAGCGCCCACGTGGCCTTCTGCGACCAGGGCAGGCCGGTGATCGTCCCCATGATCTACGCCCGCGACGGGGAGACGCTGTACCTGCACGGCGCGCGCAAGGCGCGCATCGTGAGACTGCTGGAGAGTGGCGGGGAGGCGACACTGAACGTGACCCTGATCGACGGCATCGTCGCCGCACGCTCGGCGTTCAACTCGTCCGTGAACTACCGCTCGGTCACCGTATTCGGCCGGCCCTCGCTGGTGGAGGACGAGGCGGAGAAGATCGAGGCCATGCGGCTGATCTCCGAGCACCTCATGCCGGGACGCTGGGACGAGCTGCGCCCGCCCCACGACCGGGAGGTGAAGATGACCGGCGTCATCGCCCTGCCCATCGAATCCGCCTCCGCCAAGGTCACGGCCGGCCCGCCGGAGGACGAGGACGAGGACTACGCCCTGCCCGTGTGGGCGGGGGTCGTGCCGGTGGAGCAGGTACTGGGGACGCCGGAGGGGGATCCGGAACTCGCCGACGATACGCCTGTGTCACCCTCCATCGCTGCGCTGGCCCGGCGGGCGCACGGAGACGAATGATGCGCGACCATCCGCTCTACCGGCATCGCTGGAAACTGCTGCTGGTCCTCGCGGCGATACTGATCGCGCTATGGCTGTACCCGACCCGTACGGGCCGGGAGGGGCCCGTCGAAACTCCGCCCCCGCCGCCAGCCGCACCCGCCGGTACGCAATCATCGACGGGGCAAGGCGAAGCTCCTCCGACCGGTCAGCGACTGGCGAGCGCACGGCAGACGGTGCGGGATCTGGAACTCGCCCTCGGCGCCGCCGTCGAGGAGCGCAAGCGCGCCGAGGCGCTGCTGGAACAGTCAGAACAGGACGTCGAGGACCTCGAGCGCTTCATCGAAGAGATCGAGCAGCGGGGAGAAGACCCGGTTGATTACGCCGAGCAGGGACTGGAGATGTTCCAGCCGGCGTTCTACGCCTACCAGGAGGCGTTCTCGCGACTGGAGCAGGCCGAGGCCAGCGAGGCAGCGCTGAGGGAGGAGCTTGCGGAGGCGGAGGCGCGAGTCGAGGCGCTGGAGTTAAACGAGCGATAGCCTGCACAGCGAATTCGGGAATCAGGAGAAGAATCAGGGCGGCGTCCGGAGCCGCCCTGATTCTTTACTTTTGTCTCAACAAGCCCCGAACCGCAGCGTCTCAGGAGTATCGTCAGTGGAGCCCTCGGTGAATCGGCAACCGAACGACGGCTTCGCCACCTTATTGGGGTTCAAGATGTTATCCCCCTTCGGCTTCTTGCCGCTTTCCACCCAGGTTACCAGGTCATCAAACGTGCGGATCAGTTCCTCTGAAGAGAACTCGCAGTGGCCTATCGCGCGCGTAGCTCTCGATACCAGATACTCCGAACGCCTCTGCTGCTTTACCTCTCGAGCGTAGATCTGCTGCATCGAGAACGGCACGAACAGGTCGCCCAGCGTGTGGGTGCTGATCACCGGAATGCTGATCCGGCCGGTAATCACGGGGACACGCTCGAGTCTCAGGAACCGCCGCGGGTTCACGTTCGGGTCCCTTTCGACACGGAGGATCGTGTCGTTCAGGACGCGCTCGTCTGCAGACAGCCGCCGCTTGTCATCGAGTTGATAGACCTTGCCGATGTTGTCGTAGATGTTGCCCGAGACCACGCCGTCGACCGTTCCATCGGAACCTGCCAGACCGAACAGCGTGTTCTGAAAGAAGGGGAAGGCGTCATCGACGATGGGGCGCTCGCCGCCGGAAATGACACGGGTCAGATCCTTCAGTTTCTCGCCCTGCGGCGTCAGACCGAACGGATAATCCGAGCCCTGATTCGAGAAAAGCGTCCCGATGACCAGCGGCAGCGTCGTCTGCCTGTAATTGTCCGGTGGCGGGAACTGGGATTGAATCAGCGGGTTGACCTCGGCGGCGAGCGCCTCTGCGGCGTAGCCGAAATCGCCGAAATACTGGAACAGCGCTTCGTCGCCCATCACGCCGCAGGCCGGAGCCGCTCCGTGATACTCGACGCCCCCGGACAGTTTGCCGAGGATGTGAGCGAAGCGCTCGCAGATACGACCGCGACGCCCTTTCGGGCACTCTACATTCGGAAACATCTCGATGGCGGCGCCCGTCACGTGTCCGCCCATGGAGAAGCCGGTGATCAGCGTCTTTTCGGGCTTGCCCTGCTCCTGGGCGAAAATGCGCCAAAGGCGATTGGTGCTCTCGACACCGTCCTTGACGTCGTAGCAGTTCTTGGAATAACTCGACGCGGCCCATGCGTAACCTTTCGAGAGATAATACTCGCGCAAGGGCGGGTTCTCCACCTCGAGAGGCTCCAGTTCACCCGTCACTGGATCCACACAGCCGCGGAATCCATGGGCATACATGACGAGGTCGCCGTTCCAGTTGGCTGGAACCTCATAACGATAGATCGCGCCATTGCTATCGATTGACTGGACACGCTCGGTATCGGGAATTTGCAGGCCTGGAATCGGCAACGGCGGCCCGAAGGCTTCCTCGCTCCGTGGGAATACCCTGTCATCCTGTGGGACCGGTTTGCCGGGATAGGCCTGCGCCGACGCGGCGACGATAAAGGCGGATGCTGCCGCAAGCAGGATGCGGGATACGCTCATTAGTTTTCTCCCCCGTTCTCGTTGATATTGTCGACTTCGGGCCACTTGCGGCGTTCGGTCGGGTGTCGAGATTGTTACCGCTACACCGTTCGATCACAAGGTTATTTGCTGAACAGCGGCGGGACAGCACCAGTTATGTAAAAGCGGTGCGATCATCGGAGCATCGATAGTGGCGATCGTGGCGGGTACGGCTTAGGCGATCAGGGGCGAGAATGCGTACAGTGATGCGCAGCAGGAGCGGCAGGCTGGCAACGTGCGGCAGGCTGATTTGTTTCGCTTTTCTGGCGCTGCAGTCGCTTGCGTCGCCTGCGGCGGCGGAGATCACTGTCGCCGTCGAGTCCGTCACCGGCGCAGGCTGGTCCGCCGACGGCATCGAGCTCCGGGTCCTCCCGGGCGACGGGTCCGGAGATATCGCCGCCTCCCTCCGCGTGGAACGTCTCGTGCTGCCCGAGCCGGTCGGCGAGTTGCGCGGTGTCACCCTGCGCTGCGATGCGGTCGTGGTCAGCGGTTCGGGCTACGGCTGCGAGCGGGGCCGGGCCCTGGCGCGGCGCTCGCCGCTGGAGCCGGTAGCGTTCTCGCTGTCGGGGACCTATCGCCGGGCGGACGGCCGGCTTGTCCTGGAATCACCGGATCTCCCGTGGCAGGGCATGAAGCTGGGTATATCGGTGGAACTGGCCGACGGCGCCTGGACGGCCGCGGTCGAAGGCGCCGATGTGGACGCCGCCACGGCATACGGTGCAATGGCCGCCATGGCATCCATGATGTCGACGGCATCCGCCGTACCCGAGCTGGAGATCGCTGCCGGGACCGCCGGATTCCGGTTGCGTGCCCGCGGAGAAGACGGCGGCGCTTCCCGCATCGACGGCACGATCACGCTGCGGGACCTGAGTCTCGCGAACGCTTCCGGTAGCCTCGCCGCCGAGGGGTTGGCCGCCACACTGGAAGCGCAGGCCCGGATTCCGGCGTCCGGCGGGCGGCTCGACTACACGGCGACGCTTGGCGCGGATGCCGGTGAGGCCTACGTGGAGCCCGTCTATTTCAACCTGTCGGCATCGCCGCTCACGCTCGAATCGGCCGGCGGCCTCGACCTGGCCGGAGGTCCCGTCCGGATAGACAGCTTCGTCCTCGATCACCGCGGCGTACTGGCCGCGAGCGGCGAAGCCGTTCTGAGACGCGACGAGGAACCCGCCGTGGCACGAGCCGACGTCGAGATCACAGGCGCGATGTTCCCCGGCGTCTACACCACCTACCTGCAGGGCTTTCTGACCGGCACGCCGCTCGCCAAGCTCGAGACCCGCGGCCGCGTATCGGGCCGGGTGAGACTGGATAACGGCAGGGTCGCCGCCCTCGATCTCGCTCTGAACGATCTCCACGCGGACGATGCCGAGAGACGGCTGGCGATCTACGGCGCCCGCGGCAACGTCACGTGGGACGGCAGACAGGGCGCCGCGCCCCGCTCGTCCCGCCTGGCCTGGGACGGCGGTTTCGTCTACGACGCCGGCTTCGGCGCCGGCGCCGCGGCGTTCTCCTCCACGCCGGACGGGATCACGCTGCAGGAGACGCTGCGCGTGCCGGTGCTGGACGGCGCACTCGTCGTGGAGACCCTTGCGGCACGCGGACTGTCCGGCGACGAGCCGGCCGTGGAGTTCGATGCCCGACTCGAACCGGTCAGCCTCGCCGGCATCACCACCGCGCTCGGCTGGCCCGCCCTGCCCGGCAAGCTCTCCGGCGAGTTGCCGCTGCTCAGCGTGAGCGAGGGTGCCGTGACGCTCGGCGGCAGCCTGGTGGCGCGGGTGTTCGACGGCACCGCCCGCATCTCCGAGCTGCGCATCGAACAGCCCTTCGGTGCCAACCGCCGGACCTCCGCCGAGGTCAGGCTGGACAACCTGGATCTCGGCCTCGTCACCGACGTCTTCACCTTCGGCCGCATCACCGGCCGGCTGGACGGGGCCATCCGCGGCCTGGAGATGCTGCAGGGACGTCCCATCGCGTTCGACGCGCGCTTCTACACGCCGGCCGACGACGACAGCGCGCGCCGAATCAGCCGGCGGGCGCTCAGTAACATCTCGGAGATCGCAGGCTCCGGCACTGCGGCGCTCTCGGCCGGCTTCCTCGGCCTGTTCGACGAGTTCCGCTACCGCAGCCTCGGCATCCGCTGCGTGCTCGAGGGCGACGTGTGCAACATGAGCGGAGTGCAACCGGCGCAGCAGGGCTACTACCTGGTGAAGGGCAGCGGGCTGCCCCGAATCGATGTCATCGGTCATTCCCGGGAGGTAAACTGGCCCAGACTGGTCGCGCAGATCACCGAGGCGCTGAAATCCAGGGAAGTCTCCACGTCACCGCAAAGCGAGGAACGCAGATGATCAGAGCAAAGACCCGCCTCATGACGCACCCGGCGGCGTGGCTGTCGCTGTCCGCATTGCTGCTCGCCGCGTGCGTGACCATCAATGTCTATTTCCCGGCCGCCGAGGCCGAACGCGCGGCCGACCGCATCATCGACGAGGTGCGCGGCACCGGCAGCACGGACGAGCAGGACACCACCAGTCAGCTGCCGCTGGAGACACTGCCCGCGCGCTTTGCCGCGGCGGTGGCGGATTTCCTCGTCCCCGCCGCCCACGCCCAGGGCCGGCCGGACTTCGATGCCTCCTCGCCGGCGAAACGGGCGCTGGAGCAATCGCTGAAGCAGCGCTTCCCTCAGCTGAAGCCGTATTACGACTCCGGCGCCATCGGCCTGACCGCCCGGGGCACCATCGAAATCCGCGACCGCTCCCTGGTGCCGCTGAACGAGCGCAACCGGGTGCGCCAGCTGGTGGCCGAGCAGAACGCGGACTGGGAGGCACTGTACGGGGAGATCGCCCGCATCAACGGTCACCCGGAATGGGAAGACGAGATCCGGCAGGTATTCGCAGACCGGTGGATCGCCAAGGCCGAGCGCGGTTGGTATTACCGGGACGCCGGGGGCCAGTGGCGGCAGAAGTAACGCCGGCGCCGGACAGGCGGCGCCGTCCGTTCCCGGCAGGCGCGGGCTAGCGGGCCAGCTCCCAGACCAGCCGGGCGGCGGTCCGGGCGGTGCGCCCATCGATGTCGTAGCGCGGATTGAACTCCGCGACGTCGGCCACCGGCCAGGGACGCTCGGGACTCATCGCGCGAATGCGCCGCAGGCAACGGATCACGAACTCCAGGCTGATGCCGAGGCCGGCAGGTGCGCTGACGCCGGGAGCTACCGCGGCGGGCAGTGCGTCGAGGCAGATCGTGACGTAGAGCGCGTCCACCTCCGCCACCAGCGCCTCCAGCAGCGGCGCCGCCCGCTCCTCGCTGCAGTCGATGTCGACGAGATAACGCACACCGGCGGCATCCGCGAAATCGAACAGTGCCCGGGTATTCGCCGCCTCACTGACGCCGAGGCAGAGGTAATGGAAGCCGCTGCCGCGGCGGCCGCAGTCGTCGGCGATCTGGCGGAACGGCGTGCCCGACGTGCCGCCGTCGACCGGCTCGCGCAGATCGAAGTGGGCGTCGAAATTGACGATGCCGACACGCGCCGGCTCGCCGCCCCGGTCCAGGTGCCGTGCCAGCCCCTGATAGCTGCCCCAGGCGATCTCATGACCGCCGCCGAGCCCGATTACAGTGTGGCCGGCATCCAGTAACGCAGCTATACGCTCCGCATAGACCTCTTGGCCTGCGGCCAGGTCGCCGGCGACCGTGACCGTACCGGCGTCGTAGACGGGGCGCTCCGCCGGCACAGGCAGGTTGCCCAGCGCGCGGCGCAGCGAATCCGGCCCCTCGGACGCGCCGGGCCGACCCTGGTTCAGGCGCACGCCCCGGTCCGAAGCGAAGCCGAACAGACAGGTGCCGGGAGCACCGTCGTCCGGATCGTCGATGACCTGATGCCAGCGCAGCGCTGCCACGCCGGGGTCGGTCCGGCCGCTCCAGAGCGAGAGATCAGCGCGCGTCCACACGCCGTCCACCTTGCCATACCGCCGCCGGGCGCACGAGGTTGATGCCCCAGGCGAGTTCCGCCGGCGAGCCGATGTCCCAGAGGCACAGGTCGGCATCCGCCCCCTCCTCGATCCGGCCCTTGCGCTCGAGCCCCAGCGCCGCCGCGGCCCAGCGCGTCGCACCCAGCAGCGCCTCGGCCGGCGTCAGCCCGAACTGCGTGCAGGCGAGATTCATGGCCGTCAGCAGCGAGCCGAGCGGCGAGGTGCCCGGGTTGAGGTCGGTGGCCACCGCGATGGGCACGCCCGCCTCGCGCAGGGCGTCGATCGGCGGCAGCCGGGTCTCGCCGAGGAAATGGAAGGCACCCGGCAGCAGCACTGCCACCGTGCCTGCCTGGAACAGGGCAGGCGCGTCGGCGGGATCCAGATACTCCAGGTGGTCCACCGACAGCGCACCGTAACGGCTGGCCAGTGCGGCGCCCTTGAGGTCGGAGAGTTGCTCCGCGTGGGCCTTCACGGCCAGGCCGTGACGGCCTGCTGCCTTGAATACCCGTTCGCACTGGGCCGGACTGAAGCCGATGCCCTCACAGAACACGTCTACCGCGTCGGCCAGTCCCGCGTCCGCCACCGCCGGGATCATCTCGCTGCAGACATGCGCGATGTAGTCGTCGGCGCGCCCCTCGTATTCCTCCGGCACTGCATGGGCGCCGAGAAAGGTGGTGCGCACCGTCACCGGATGGACCTCGCCGAGGCGGCGGGCCACCCGCAGCAGTTTCAACTCGGTGGCGGTGTCCAGGCCGTAACCGGACTTGATCTCCACCGTGGTGACGCCCTCCTCCAGCAGCCGCTCCAAACGCCGCGAGGAAACCTCGAACAGCGTGTCCTCGCCAGCCGCCCGGGTGGCGCGGACGGTGGCACGGATGCCGCCGCCGGCGCGGGCGATGGCCTCGTAGGATTCGCCCCGGAGCCGGCGCTCGAACTCCCCGGCGCGGCTGCCGCCCCAGACCAGGTGGGTGTGGCAGTCGACCAGGCCGGGCGTCAGCCAGCCGCCCCGGCCGTCCACGTGGGTGTCGGCGGCGACCTCCTGTCCGTCGTCCTCGGCGCCGACGTAGACGATGCGGCCGTCGGCAACGGCCAGCCGCGCCATCCGCGCGCCCGCGACCCCGCCCGGCGCGCGGCCATCGGGCACCGCGGGCGCGAGATTCACGTTGTGGATGAGCGTGTCGGAGAAGATTGCCACGGGCGCCTCCGTACCGTTATGCTCATCGGAATTCTAGTTGTATATACAACCCTTGTATATACGACCCTGTACGACCAATGGCAGGCCGTCTGCGCGGCCGCCGAACGCATCATGGCCACACCCCGCTACCGTATCATCCGCGACGAACTGCTCGAGGACATCGAGAGCGGCCGGCTGCGCGCCGGCGAGCGGGTACCCTCGGAGAACGAGCTCGTCGAAAGCTTTGGCGTGAGCCGCATGACGGCCCGGCGGGCGCTGCAGGAGCTGGCGGACGCCGGATTCCTGCTGCGCACCCGCGGTCTCGGCAGCTTCGTGGCCGACTCCCGGCCGATGAGCTCCATGCTGCAGGTCCGCAACATCGCCGACGAGATCGCCGAGCGCGGCCACCGCCACACCGCCGAGGTACTGAGACTCGAATCCGTGGCCGCCAGCGAGGAGCTGGGCCGCTACTTCGACGTCGAACCCGGCAACGAGCTCTACCACTCGGTGCTGGTCCACCGGGAGAACGGGGTCCCCATCCAGCATGAGGAACGCTACGTGAACCCCGCCTGCGCCCCGGACTATCTGGCCCAGGACTTCGCCGGCACCACGCCGAACGAGTACCTGTCGGCAGTGGCGCCGCTGGCCGAGGCCGACCACGTGGTGGAGGCCACCACCGCCATGCCCGGCGTGGCACGGGCGCTCGAGATCCGGCCGGAGGCACCCTGCCTGCGCGTCACCCGGCGCACATTCAGCCGCCGGGTGGTGGTCACGTTCACCCGGCTCACCTACCCGGGCAACCGCTACCGTCTGGGCAGTCACCTCGATTTTCGCCCGCCCGTCCGGAAGGACAAGCGGCGGGATGACGACACCCGGAGGGGGAAAGCATGAACCGATACGACCCCGAGCGCGTAATCAGCGCACCGCACGGCACCGAGCTCTCCGCGAAAAGCTGGCTTACCGAGGCGCCGCTGCGCATGCTCATGAACAATCTGGACGCGGACGTGGCCGAGCACCCGGAGGGTCTCGTGGTCTACGGCGGCATCGGCCGCGCGGCCCGCGACTGGGAATCCTACGATCGCATCGTCGAGGTGCTGCGGCGCCTGGAAGACGACCAGACGCTGCTGGTGCAGAGCGGCAAACCGGTGGGCGTGTTCCGCACCCACGCCGATGCGCCCCGGGTGCTGATCGCCAACTCCAATCTGGTGCCCCGCTGGGCCACCTGGGAGCACTTCAACGAGCTCGACCGCAAGGGCCTCATGATGTACGGCCAGATGACCGCAGGCTCCTGGATCTACATCGGCTCGCAGGGCATCGTCCAGGGCACCTACGAGACCTTCGGCGCCGTCGCCCGCCAGCACTTCGACGGCGATGCGAGCGGCCGCTGGATCCTCACCGCCGGGCTCGGTGGCATGGGCGGCGCCCAGCCGCTGGCGGCCACCATGGCGGGCTTCTCCATGCTGGCCGTCGAGGTGGACGAGAGCCGCATCGACTTCCGCCTGCGTACCGGCTACCTGGACCGCAAGGCCGGCTCCCTGAACGAGGCGCTGCGCCTGATCGACAAGGCGAAGTCCGAAGGTCGCGCCGTGTCCGTCGGCCTGCTGGCCAACGCGGCCGACGTCGTGCCCGAGCTGGCCGAGCGGGGCGTGGTGCCCGATGTGCTCACGGACCAGACCAGCGCTCACGACCCCCTGAACGGCTACGTGCCCCGCGGCTGGTCGCTCGCGCAGACGAAGGCCGCCAGGGAGAAGGACCCGGAGGGCGTAGTGCGCGCCGCCATGGAGTCCATGGCCGTCCACGTCTGCGGCATGCTGGCGCTGCAGCAACAGGGGGCGGTCACCTTCGACTACGGCAACAACCTGCGCCAGATGGCGAAGGACGAAGGCGTGGAGAACGCGTTCGACTTCCCCGGCTTCGTACCGGCCTACATCCGCCCGCTGTTCTGCGAGGGCATCGGACCGTTCCGCTGGGTGGCGCTCTCCGGCGACCCGGAGGACATCTATGCCACCGATGCGAAGGTGAAGGAACTCATCCCGGACGACGCCCACCTGCACAACTGGCTGGACATGGCCCGGGAGCGCATCAGCTTCCAGGGCCTGCCGTCGCGCATCTGCTGGGTGGGCCTCACCGACCGTGCACGTCTCGGCCTGGCCTTCAACGAGATGGTGGCCAGCGGCGAACTCAAGGCGCCGGTGGTCATCGGGCGGGATCACCTCGACTCGGGTTCGGTGGCCTCGCCGAACCGGGAGACGGAAGGCATGCTGGACGGCAGCGACGCGGTCTCCGACTGGGCGTTCCTGAACGCGCTGCTGAACACGGCCAGCGGCGCCACCTGGATCAGCATCCACCACGGCGGCGGCGTCGGCATGGGCTACAGCCAGCACGCCGGGCTGGTCATCGTCTGCGACGGCAGCGAGGCGGCGGCGCGGCGCATCGGCCGCGTGCTCTGGAACGACCCCGCCACCGGCGTCATGCGCCACGCCGACGCAGGCTACGACCGGGCCGTGGACTGCGCCCGCCGGAACGGGCTGGACCTGCCCATGGTGGAGACGGGAGGTGACGGCCGATGAACACCCTAGAGATCACCGCGAACGAGCTGACCCTGGAAGAACTCCGCCGGGTGAGCGCGGAGCCGGTTGAACTCCGCATCGACGCCGGCTGCCGCGACGCCATGGCGCGCTCGGCCGAGACCGTGGCGCGGGTGCTGGGCGAAGGACGCACCGTCTACGGCGTGAATACCGGCTTCGGTCGGCTCGCCAACACGAAGATCCCGCCGGATGCGCTGGAGACCCTGCAGAAGAGCATCGTGCTGTCGCACGCCGCCGGCGTCGGCGATTTCATGGCGCCCCGTACCGTGCGGCTGCTGATGGTGCTGAAGATCAAATCCCTGGCGCGGGGCTACTCCGGCGTGCGACCCGAGCTGGTCGACCGGCTGGTCGCGCTCGTGAACGCAGGCGTGTGCCCGGCGATTCCGAAGAAGGGTTCCGTGGGCGCCTCCGGCGACCTGGCGCCGCTCGCGCACATGAGCACCGTCCTGCTGGGTGAGGGCGAGGCATTCGTCGATGGCGAGCGGGTAAGCGCGGAAGCCGCTCTGCACCATGCCGGCATCGAGGCGACGCCGCTCGCGCCGAAGGAGGGGCTCGCCCTTCTGAACGGCACCCAGGTGTCCACCGCCTACGGCCTGGAAGGGCTGTTCCACGCGGAGAACGCGCTCTCCTGCGCGCTGCTGGTCGGCGCCATGTCGGTGGAAGCAGCGCAGGGCTCCCGGGTGCCGTTCGACGCGCGAATCCATGCCATCCGCGGCCAGGCGGCCCAGAGCGAGATCGCCCGGCGCTACCGGGAGATTCTCGGCGACTCCTCCGACATCGGCCGCTCCCACGAGGGCTGCGAGAAGGTGCAGGATCCCTACTCGCTGCGCTGCCAGCCCCAGGTGATGGGCGCCTGCCTGCAGCAGATCGAACACGCCGCCCGCATCCTGGTCGCCGAGGCGAACGGTGTCTCCGACAACCCGCTGGTGTTCGCCGACACCGGCGCGATCCTCTCGGGCGGCAACTTCCACGGCGAGGCCGTCGCCATGGCCGCCGATATGCTGGCCATCGCGCTGGCGGAGATCGGCGCGCTGGCGGAGCGCCGGGTGGCACTTCTGATCGACTCCAGCCTGAGCGGCCTGCCGCCGTTCATCGTGGAGAACGAGGGCGTGAACTCCGGCTTCATGGTGGCCCAGGTCACCGCAGCGGCGCTGGCCAGCGAGAACAAGACCCTGGCCCATCCCGCCTCCGTGGACTCGCTGCCGACCTCCGCCAACCAGGAGGACCACGTCTCCATGGCCACCTTCGCCGCGCGGCGCCTGGCCGACATCTACGAGAACACCGAGAACATCCTGGCCATCGAGTGGCTGGCCGCCGCCCAGGGTCTGGACTTCCGCGCGCCGCTGAAATCCAGCCCGAAGGTGGAAGAGGCCAGGGCGCTGATTCGCTCGGCGGTACCCTTCTACGACCACGACCGTTACTTCGCGCCGGACATCAACAAAGCGGCAAGGCTGATCCGGGAGGGGCATCTGGCCGCGCTGACCGCTGCTCTCGTGTGAAGGTGGCTCGGCGGGAGACGACACGGCCGGCTGCCGTCGAATATTAAATTTTGGTTACGTGTCTTCCGCGCGGCGGACGTCCGGGAGAAGATCACGGGTCCTTTGCACGACCCCCCCGGAATGACGCTTTGACCACAGACAGGCCGAGCGCCAGCGAGCCATCCGTACGGCAGTCGGGCCACGCCCTGACCTGGGCCGGCGTCGCCCTGCTCGCCTACATGCTGCTGGTGGGCGTCGGCGTCATCGGTGACGGCTTCAAGTGGCTGTCCGGCGGAGCCGAGGGCGCCGAGCGCATCTTCGCGTTCGCCAGCAACCCGATCGTCGGCGTCATCCTCGGCACCCTGGCCACCGCGCTCGTCCAGTCATCGAGCACGGTGACCTCGGTCATCGTCGGCTTGGTCGCAGGCGGCGTGCCGGTCTCGATCGCCGTGCCCATGATCATGGGCGCGAACATGGGCACCACCATCACGAACACCATCGTCAGCCTGGGCAGCCTGCGCGAGAAGGCGGCTTTCAACCGCGCCTTCCAGGCGGCCACCGTCCATGATTTCTTCAATCTTTACAGCATCCTCGTATTCCTGCCCATCGAGATGCTGTTCCACCCGCTGGAGCGCGCTGCCGGCGTGGCGGCGGGCTGGTTCGGCGGCGGCAGCGGCGCCTCCATCAGCGAGCTGAATTTCCTGGGCGCCATCACCAAACCGGTGGCAGCCGCCATCACCGGCGTATTCAAGGCCTTGCCGACCACAGTGGGCGCCTCCCTGGCCATCGCCCTCGGCATGGCCCTGGTCATTTTCTCGGTGATCTACCTCGGCAGGCTGCTGCGCGCGGTGATGATGGGCAGTGCGAAGGGCGTGGTGGACAGGGCCATCGGCCGCGGTCCCGTCGCCGGGGTCGCCTCCGGCACCGCGGTCACGGTGCTGGTGCAGTCCTCCTCCACGACGACGAGCCTGGTGGTCCCGCTGGCCGGCGCCGGCATCCTCACCACGCGCCAGATCTATCCCTTCACCCTGGGCGCGAACATCGGCACCTGCATCACCGCCCTGCTCGCGGCCACGGCCATCACCGGCCCGTACGAGATGGTCGCGTTGCAGATAGCGCTGGTGCACCTCTTCTACAACCTGGCCGGCGTCTTCGCGTTCCTGGTGATCCCGCTCCTGCGCGAGCTGCCGATCCGTTCCGCCGAGTGGCTCGGGCGAAGAGTGGAGATCAACCGGGGCTGGGCGCTCGGCTATCTGGTCGGCGTGTTCTTCGTATTGCCCGGCGGCGTGTTCGGCGGGGAGACGTTACTCAATGACAAGGCGCCGGCCGTAGTCGAGGCGGAACCCGGCAAGCAAGAGCTCGAAGCCATCAAGGAAGAAATCGAAAACGAGTCCTTGGCGATCGAATGACCGCCGGGACGGGCAGCCCCCGGCGGCGTGCCGGAGGCTGCGGACCGGTCAGCTCGCCTTCTTCAGCAGCGAGTTCACGCTGTCCGGCAGCAGGTGCCGCAGCCAGTCGATATCGAGTTTCGCCGGGTTCTCGATGTAGGCGTCGGGCTCATCGGCCAGCGATGCCAGATACTCCCGGGCGACCCGCCACTCGGTGTCGTGCTCGGACTTGCCGCGGGACAGAATCTCGAACTTGCCGTTCAGGTAGCGCAGGGTGAAGTAGTCGAACGGTTGCTTCGGATCGTCGTCGTAGATGGCGACGCCCGCCTTGTGGCCGTCCAGGTACTTGTCCATGCCGGAGATCAGCGTGCCGTAGAATGCCGAGTCCCGATTGGCCTCGAGCGCCTTGTTGGTCACCTCCAGCGCCTCGGTAAACAGGTCATAGATGTCCTTGTCGCTCATTTCTCGCTCCTTTCCGGCGTGCACGGCCGGATTTCCTTGCGCACGTCGAAATACCTTGGGGCAGGAGACGGCGGTATCAATAAGGGCTTGGCCGGATGCCGGCCGGCAGCTGCGTTATAGTGACGCCATCGCCGCAACCCTGCCGCCGACCATGCTGAGCGCCGCTTACGCCATCCTGCTGATCCTGCTGAACCTCGTGTTCTGGGCGTCAATACTGTTCGGACTGCCGGGCACCTGGCTCATGCTGCTCTGCGCCGCGCTCGTGGACTGGTCGCTGGCCGACGCCCCGATGTTCGGCTGGACCATCCTGCTGGCCTGCGCCGGGCTGGCCACGCTGGGCGAAATCCTGGAGTTCTTCCTCGGGGCCGCGGGCTCTCGCAGCGCCGGCGGCTCGCGGCGGGCCGCTGCTCTGGCCATCGTCGGCGGTATCGTGGGCGCCGTCCTGGGCACACCCGTGGTGCCGCTGCTCGGCACGCTCATCGGCGCCTGCATCGGCGCATTCGCCGGGTCCATTCTGGGCGATGTCTGGGCCGGCCGGCCGCTGATCCATACCATGGAGGCAGGCAAGGGCGCCGCAGTGGGCCGGTTCTGGGGCACGGTCGCCAAGATGATCATCGGCGGCGTCATGGTCGTGATCCTGGGCGTGGCCGCCTTCGCCTGACGAAACCCGTAGGAGGGCCTTCAGGCCCGATTGTCTAATGTATCGGGGCTAAAGCCCCTCCTACCTTTCTAATCCCAGGCGCTGGTGCCATTCGGCGATGGACTCGTCGGGATAGCCCTCGAATACCTTGTCCTGCTCCTCCGCCTGCACGGGGACCCAGTTGGCCTTCGAGTCCGTGAGCAGATGGGTGCGCTCCGGCGGCTCCGGCAGATCCGTGTCGATGGCCGAGGCGAACGGATGCACCAGGTTCGGCCAGCGCGGATCCCACACCCACAGGGCACTGCCGCAGTGCCTGCAGAAGCGGCGCTCGCCCCGGCTCTCCCGACGCCCGCCCGTCGCCTTATCCGGCACCCGGGCATGGAACACGGTGATGTGCTCGCCACCCTCCACCTCCAGCGTGCGGGAATCGCCGCTGAGGTTGATGGCGTAGCCGCCGCCGCCAGCCGTCTTGCGGCAGATGGAGCAGTAGCAGCGGTTGAACGGATAAGGATGTTTCGACTGCAGGCGGAAATGCACGGCGCCGCAGTGACAGGAGCCTTCGAGTTTCATGAGCTGTCTCCGGTGATCAGTCGTCGTCCCGGTGCACGGTGGCCGGCGAGAATGCCGGCAGGCACACGGCGACGTACTCCGCGCCGCCGGGATCGGGTGTGCTGTAGCGCACCCATTCGCCCTGCTCCGCGATGACCGCCTGGCCGGCGCCCACGGTAAATGCCTGCGACTCGGTCTCCACCCGCAACGCGCCTTTCAGCACGACCGTGAACTCGTCGAACTCCGGCCGCTGGCCCGGCTCGGACCAGCCCTCCGGGCTCACCATGCGGGCGACGCTCACCGTCGCGTGCTCAGGCGTGTTGGCGTGTCCCACGTACTCCTCGATGCGCTTCGGCGGCTCGCCGACCGCCGGTACGACGGTAGGGGCTTCGATCAGTCTGGCCATGATCTCTCCCGGTCTGGCGGATCGCTCCGCGTCAGTCTCTCGGACGGTGCTCTGTTCCCAGTCCCGCCGTAATGAAAAGGGCGGTGGCTTCGCCATCCACATCCGCGGTGTGCCACACCCCCGGCTCGTTCACCGCAAACTCGCCGGCCTGTAGCTCCACCGTCTGCTTCGAACCGTCCGGCCACTCCTGATGCAAGGTCATCGAGCCGGCGACGCAGAGCACCACCTCGCTGCCATGGGGATGGACTTCCCACATGTCCCAGGATGCACTGAACGAGTGCATGGAGACGAGCCGGGCCTCGACGCCGTCAGCACCATGACGCTGACCGTAGCCCTGGTACCAGGCCATGTCGCCGGTGAATTCGGGCTCCACTTCGGCCGTGGCGCCGGGGCCGAGATGGATAGGGTGCTTCCCGATGTCGATACCTGCCATGGCGGATCTTCCTGTCCGAAACCTTCGCTCCAAGCGTACCGGCCGAGGCCGGCGATGTCAGGCCGTCCGGAGCTCAGGATTCCGGATCCTCCCGCTTCTCCTTCTCCACCACCTGATCCTGTTCCGCCACGCCCTCGTCGTGGGAAGCCTGGCCCGAGACGCCCTTGCGGCGCTCGTCCATCCGGTCGATGGCGTCACGGCGGCCATACAGCACTACCCGGTCGCCGGCGTGAAACTCCGTATCCGGCTGCGGCGTGCCGATGAACGTGTCGTCTCTGCGATAGATGGCCAGCACAAGCAGACCTTCGTCCCGCAGGTTGCATTCGCCCAGAGTCTTGCCGTTCAGCCAGTCCTCTTCGCGCACGCGCAGATCCACCAGCGTGTATTCGCCGGCGAGATTCATCATGCCGGCGTAGTCGCGAATGTCGAGTTCGGTGTACCGGGACAGCAGCCGGTTGACCAGATTCGAAAGGTGTCGGTCCACCCAGTCGCTGCTGGCCAGCAGCCAGAGTACGCCTAGTGCGGCGATCAGCCCCGCGAGCTTCACCCAGTTGGGAATGCCGTCGCCCTCGTTGACGAAGGTCAGCATCAGCGACGTGATGCCGGTGACGATGCCGGCGTTGCCCAGGAACATCAGCCACATGATGATGCGGCGGCGCACCGGGTGATTCACCATCCGCTCCGACTCCTCGGTGGTGAACCCCGCGCCGGTAAAAGCGGAGCGGGCCTGGAAGCGAGCCAGTTCCCGGGTAACGCCCGTGTGGATGAGCGCGATGGCGGCCACACGGGTGATGAGAATCGACATCGTTACGACCAGTATGAGCGATACCGCGCCGAGCAATCGTCACTCCCGTTGCTATTCAGGGCAGACGCCGCGTATGAAGAAGTGACGCCCCATGCCCTTCAGCACGAACTCGTCGTCTTCGACGGAGTCGATCCTGAGATCGAATACCATGAACATCGGCCGCAGGTCGACCATGTCGCCCTGGACCTCGTAGCTGCCCGGATCCATCTCGCCGCCGGTCGGATTGCGCTGATACGTGAGCGTGCCGTCCGTGTTGAAGACGTATTCGATGCTCTGTTCTTCCCGGTTGCCCTTACCCAGATCGGTGTAGGCGAAGCACCAGGTGCCCTCCAGGTACTCGGGCGTCAGCGTCGGACCACTCGCCGCTTCACTCTCTTGCGCGGCGGCGGGTGTCGACGCTGCGGACTCCGCGGCCTTTGCCGCGCTATCTCCGGCGGCATCTTCGGCGACGACGTAAGACTCCGGCGCGTCGCCCGCGCCGCCGCAGGCGGTGAGCAACAGCGCGACGAACCCGATGGCATTGCTACGGTAAGTGATCTTCATGAACGCCTCCCTTGCAGTGAGTGCCGAGGCGAGCCCGGCGATCGTAGTGCAGTAATAGTCTATCAATGCACGCAGATCGCCCGGGTGTCATTTCGATCCGTCAATCCGGCCGCGGCAATACCGATCTCCTGACAACCGGCCGACTCACTTCAGGCAGCTGCAGTTATCACAGGACCTCTCGGGAGTGGAGGCGCAGTACTGGCTGAGCGGGAAGGCCCAGGCCGCGCTGAGGCTCCCATCGACGGGCAGCTTCGACTTGCCGACACCGGCGCCGAGACCGATACCGGGCAGGAACAGGTTCGATTCGAGGATGAGGTCCACGCCCAGGCTCACGACGCCCTGACCCTTTGGACTGGGCCCGGTGCCGCCGATACCGAACCCCAGTCCTCCGAAAGTGTTCATGTTTGCCTCCCAGAAGAACAGGACCCGAACATCCGCACCGCCGCCGACATTGGTCACCGCCTTGGCCTGCGGTTCGAGATAGAAGCCGCCATTGCCGCGAAGATCCGTGACGCCGATGATGCTGATGCCGCCACCGAGGCCCTTGGCGCCGGACAACGTCACCTGGTAGCCGATGAAGAAATGTCGCCACAGCGGGTCGGCCAGGGGAATCGGGTCCCAGTTGTCGTCGGCATGGGCACTCGAGATGCCCAGCATCGGCAGCGCGCCGAAGATGATGGCCGGGTTCGGGCGCGCCTGCTCGATCTCCGCGAGGAGGCTCGGCGGCACCAGATCGTACATCGTGATCAGGCGGCCCATCCTCGCCAGATCACCGCCGCAGACCGTCTCGGCGGAAAACATCTCCCGGACCAGAGGGCGGCTGGCGGGATCGTTGAGCTTCGCCAGGATCGGGCCCGCTTCCGGAATGACCCGGCTTACGATGGCATCACTCATGAATTCCCCGCCGCGCTGGCGTGCGGCCTCGGCCTTACGCCTTAGCTCTGCCGTGGTGCCATGCTGATCGAGGGCGAAGTCGAGCAGGTCGGCAGGTTTGGGGGCCTGGCTCAGCAACGCCGCAACTTCCTGACCGGCCCACAGCGCATCGACGAGTGCCCGGCAGGCCGTCTGGCCGAGGCGGTCTTCCACGCATCGGTTGTTGAGGAAGTCTTCGGCCAATCCGGCGTCGCAGGAAGGAATGCGCTCCACGAGCAGGCACGGACGCTCGCCGAGGGCGCCGCAGCGGTTGCGCTCGAAACAGCGTCCGCCGACGTTGGCAAGACCGTCGTCGCACAGCCCGAACACCGGGCTGGCCCCGGCCACGAGATTGCCTGCGGCGCAGGCGTTTGGTTCGTTCACCGGTACCAGGGTGCGCACGTATCCTTCGGGGCAGGACCAGCAGCTGCCGCCACGGGTCAGGTCGAAGAAGGACCCGTCGGGGCAGGCGAGGCGCTTGCGCAACGTGGCTCGGGCAAACGACGGACCTCGCCATTTCGTGCAGGCATTCTTCGCGGTGACGGGGGCGGCGGTGCGGGCGTAACCACTCGGACAACTCCAGCAATAGCCGTTCGGGTCCCAGAATTGGCCCTTCGGGCAATTGGTGCCGATCAGGCCCGTGCCGCGCCCGTTACGTTTCGCCCGTGCCGTCGTCTCACCCGGCGGGCGCAGGCAGGCGTTACTGGAATTCACCGGCGTCACCTGGCGGACCGTGCCCGACGGGCAACTCCAGCAGCTACCGCCGTTGATGGGATCGAAGAACGACCCGTCCGGGCAGCCCTTCGGTTTCTGACTCTCGTAGGTTGCGGGCGCGACCGAGCACGCCGGCTGGCCGAGACTGCCGCATTCCATGGCAGCGAAGTCGACGGCGTGGCTGGTTTCAGGCGCGGCGAACAGCGCAGCAAGTGCGAAGCCGGCGATCAGGTGGATGATGAGACGGTACATGCTGACTCCATGAATCCAGGCCCGGCATGCGGGCGGCGGGTGGCGCAAGTTCGGGCCGGTGACCGACCCCAAGTGGAAACGAGGCTCTGACGGGGCGCCGACATCGGTCAGTCCAGAGCGAGTACTACGTCGAAGGTGGCGCTCATCGCGGCCGAGGGGCCCGTCTTGAGCGGCTGGAATTCGACGGTCAGTTGCCTGCGCGCCTCCGGCGAGTGCCGCCGGTAGATCGAATCGGCGGCGTTACGCTCGGGCTGGCCCGCGTCGTAAATCCGGGTGGTGAGCGGCACGTGGCCGGGCGCCGTCACGCGCATGTGAACGTGCGGCGTGCGTTCCGCGCAGGGCACGGGGCGCAGGGTGCGGAAGTGGTACCTTCCGGCCCAGTCCGTGGTGGTGACGCCATAGCCTGCGAAGTGCTGATCGGGGCGCCCCGATGCCCGTGGATGACGGTATACGCCCCCGGCGTCGCATTGCCAGATCTCGACCCGCGCGGCACGGACAGCTCCGCCGCCGCTGTCCAGCACGCGGCCCGACAGATAGACGGCGCGGCCCGCGGCGAGGGGAAAGCTGCGGCCACCCGCTTCCGCTCCTCGGCGCGCGTCGTGCGCCGGACTCGAGCGAGGCGGCACGATGCGCAGCAGATCGTTGTCCACGTCGGCGGGAAACGCGGTGGGATAGAACGAACCCTCGCGCTCCTGTGGCGTCGGCAGCAATTGCCCATGCCGGCCCTGCAGGTCGCCATGCGCGCTGCCCAACGGCATCAGGAGAAAGCCGCTCAGTGCGAGCAGAAGTCTCCGGCCACTGAATCGACCCATAGGCGTCACTCGGGTCGAGCAGCGATCGAAAATATGGTGCCTGTTCATCTCTCCCTGACGGTGATTCGGTGGGCCTTATCCGTACAAGCAGGATCCCGGTCCGAATCCGATCAGGAAGAGCGCAGTTTTTGCCGGCGCCCGGGGAAGGCCGACCGGTTGCAGAGCGGGCTCGCGAATCAGCGGAACTGGGTCTTGACGCGGTCTCGCAGCAGGTCGATCAGCAGGCCCTGATAGTAGTCCGGGCCCCGCTCGGTGGCCGCGTCCAGCATGGCCTCGAGCTGGGCGGCGGAGACTTCCAGGCCGTCGCAAGCGGTGAACGTGCCCTTCACCGCGTAATAGGGGAAGCCTACGAGACCGGCATAGCGACCGGCCTCGGCCGAACGACGGATGAGTTCGCCGCCGTAGCAGGGATCGGTCTCCGTGCCGCTCCAGCCGGTGACGAGGATGTAGCCCATCACGAACAGCGATTGGGGATAGCCGGCACGCAGCGCGGCCTCGCGGTACGGTTCGGCCTCTGCATGCATGCCGGAGTAACCAAACGCGCGGGCCAGCTGGTAATTCAGGCGCGGGTTGTCCGGGTCCGCGGCCAGTGCCTTCTTGCAGGCTTCGATGGCGGCGGGCTTGTCCATCCCGGCTCGGCTCACGCCGTCCGTGACCGAATTCGGGTCGGACGGATGTCCGGCCAGCCGGTCGCAATCGGTGACGTCGGCGGAATAGTCGTCCGCGGAATAGACACCGATCTCGTCGAGGGGGACGTAGATGGAGTCGTTCTCGGCGGCCGCGGTCGGCGGCAGCAAAGCCAGCATGGCGACGGCAAGGATGGCGGCAGACAGGTGCAGGACTAACGGCATGGGCAGAGACCTCCGGAGAAATCACCTGATTCCGGCTACGGAGTAACCCACACTCGACGTGGGGAATCAAGCCGCTAACGGCAGGGGCACATGCGTCGCGCTACCGCGACACCGACAGTTGCCGATACCGATCCGCCTCGCCGGTCTCACCCCGCTCGTCCAGGAACTCCACGAGGTAGCCGGCGGTCTGCGCGGTGAGCGGGTGCTCGTCGCCGTACAGCTCGCGCTGGCTTGCGACCGCGCCGGTGAGTAGCTCCCTTGCCTCGGCATCCTGACCGAGGCGGCCGAGCGCCCTGCCCAGGATGCTGCGGCCGAGCGCCTCGACGTGGCGCTCGTGATCGGGATACTCACGCATGCGCTCCAGCGTCTCGCGCGCCTGTGCCGCGGCGCCCTGCACGTCTCCCGTCTCGAACGAGGACACGGCCCAGCCGATCTCCGCGGCGGCGAGGAAAGGATGATAGTCGCCGTAGGCGGCCCGGTAGATGGGGATCGCCTCGTAGAGCAGGGCGAGTGCGGCCGCGTGGTCGTTCTGCAGCTGGCGCATCCGTGCCTTGTTGACCAGGTGCCACGCGTAGAACGGATGATCGGTGCCGTAGAGCTTCTCCGCCACGCCGCGCGCCCGGTCGAGCGCCCGGTTGGCTTCCTCGAAGCGGCCCAGCTGACCCAGCACCCTGCCGAGTGACGAGAGCTGCACCTCGAAGTCCTCGCTCTCCTCACCGAGGACCCGACGGGTGTGCTCCACCGCCCGGTCCAGGTACGTCAGCGCCTCTTCCAGGTTGCCCCGCCCACGGAGTGCGACACCGATGTTGTTCAGCAGCGCGCCCACCAGGGGATGATTCGTCTCGCCGCGCTCTTCCAGAATATCGAGTGCCCGCCGGTAATGGCCGATGGCTTCGTCGACGTCGCCGAGGGATTCGTTGATGTTGCCGATTTGGTTCAGCACGTTCGCCCGGAAACGGCGGTCGCCGTGACCCGGCGGCAGACCCTCCAGGATCGCAAGCGCCGCCTGGAACTCCTCCAACGCGCCGAGCTGATCCCCCTTGAATCGCAGCGCGGTGGCTAAGGCGTTACGCGTGGACGCCACTTCGTGGGAAGCCGGCCCGACGGTGTCGATCTGGGCGGCCAGCACCTCGCGCAGCAGGGCGATCGATGCGTCGACGTCGTTGCCGGCCAGCCGCGCGAAGTCCGCATAATTCCGCTTCGAACCGAGCGTCTCGACGTGCCTGTCACCGAGGGCTTCGCGCCGGATCTCCCACGCCTCCCGCGACAGCGCCGCCGCCTCTTCGTTGCGGCTGAGCGCGTTGTACGTATCGGCAATGCGCTGCATCAGCCGCGCCCGCTCCACCGGCTGGTCCGCGAGTTCGGTGCGGATGCGCGCGGCGCCCGCATCGAGCAGATCGCGCACCGTCACCTCCTCGCCGGCACTCTCGAAGCGATCGGCGCCGGCGAATAGATCGGTGAGAAACTCCGTCACCTGCTCCGCCCGCGCCCGGGCAGCCTCAGCCGCGTCGCGCTCGGTGAGGATGCGGTCGACGAACAGCGCACTGAGAGTCGCGATGACGGCGACGACGGCCACCGCAGCCAGCACCGGCGCGCGGCGACGCTTCAGGAATTTCGCGGTGCGGTACTGCCAGGTGTCCGGCCGCGCCAGCACCGGCTCGTCGCGCAGGTAGCGCTCGATGTCCTCGACGAGCTCGCCCACCGTGCCGTAGCGGCGCTCGGCCTCGGCGCGCAGGCCCTTGAGCACGATGTTGTCGAGATCGCCCTTGAGCTCGCGCGCGGCCTCGCGCCCGTTCGCCGACCCGCCGCCGCTCTCCCGTGTGGCGGCCGAACTCGGCGGTTCGCGATCGCCGTCGCAGATGGCGAAGTGCAATGCTGCGGGGTCGTTGGCGGTGGCCTCGTAGGGGCTCGCGCCCGCCAGGAGTTCGTACAGCAGGACGGAGAGGGAGTAGACATCGGTCGAGATGGTCAGCGGCTCGCCCTTCAGCTGCTCGGGGCTCGCGTAGCGGGGCGTGAGCGCACGATGCTCGGTCACAGTCGGCGCCGCCTGGCTGCTCTCGTCCTCGAACAGTCGGGCCAGCCCGAAGTCCAGCACCTTCGGTTCGCCCTCGCCATCCACGAGCACGTTCGAGGGCTTGATGTCGCGGTGGACCACCAGGTTGCGGTGGGCATAGTCGATGGCGGCACAGACCTTGCGGAACAGCGCGAGCCGCGCGGGGATCTCCAGAGCGCGGGCCCGGCAGTACTCGTCGATCCTCAGTCCGTCGACGTATTCCATGGCGAGCCAGGGCTCGCCGTCGGCCGTGGTGCCACCGTCGATCAGGCGGGCGATGTTCGGGTGCTGGAGCCGCGCCAGAATCCGCCGTTCGTCGTCGAAGCGCCGCAGGGCCAGCGGCGACATCAGCGCCGCGTTGACCAGCTTCACCGCTGCCTGCTGTTCATAGCTACCGTCGGCACGCTCTGCCAGATACACCGCGCCCATGCCGCCGCGCGCGATCAGCCGCGTGAGCTTCCACGGGCCGCAGACACGGCCTGCGCCGGAAGGGGGCGCATCACCCAGGGCATCCGAGGCAGCGCTCCCCACTACCCGACGCACGGTATCGTCGCTCAGTGCGAGTCCGGCGAGCAGCGCCTCCAGCTCGGCGCGCAGCTCCTCGTCGCCTTCGCAGGCGGCATCCAGCCGCGCAGCGCGCTCGTCCGGCGGGAACTCGGCCAGTTCATTGAAGATCTGCTTTACGCGCTGGAAGCGGTCGGCGGCCACGCTGTCATCCTGCGAGACTTACCCGTCCCTCTGGAGGGTAGCGGAAACCGCGGCGCCATGCGCCGATCCCGCGGTTATCGGCTCCCGAGGCCCGGGTAAGAAGCCAGCCGCCGCCGGGTCTCGCCGGCCTGTTCCAGCAACCACTCCCGGAACCGGTCGACGGAGGCGCGCCGCAGTCGGTCCGGCCGGAACCCGACACGGTACTCGTTGCGCGTCCACTGCCCTTTGGAGACATCGAAGGGCAGCGACAGACTGCCCTTCTCCAACTCCGGCAGCACCAGCGACAGGCCGCAGATCATCAGCCCGGCGTTGGCGTAGACCGCTTCCAGCGCATGCTGCACCCGCTTGTAGCGGATGCCCCGGTCCGGCGCCGTGCGGCGATGACCGTACTCCCGAATCCATTCCTTCCAGCCGATCTCGCCGGCATCGAGGGTGTAGCGGTCCAGGTGCAGCAGCGGGAAACCCTCCAGCCGGCTCTCTTCCGGCAGCTTCGAGATGCGCTCCGTATTGGCCGGCGAACTCACCGGGACGAGGTAATCACGGTACAGGGTTCGCTCCTCTTCCCCTCCGCGGCTGCGGCCGAGCCAGATCTCGCAGTCGGCGTCGCCCAGTCGCACAGGCACGTCGCCGATACCGTTCAGGCAGAACAGCGAGTTCGGGTTCTCGGCCTTGAACGCCTCGAGACGCGGGCGCAGCCACAGTTCGGCCAGGTCCGGGTCCGCAGTGATGTGGATCTCCTCCACCCGCTGGAAGTCGAGAATCTGAGAGACCGTTTCCAGCTCGCGGAAGGCCGCGCCGAGGTGCGCCATGGCCGCTTCCAGTTCGCGGGTCGGGCGCAGCCCGGAGCGGCCGCGGACCAGCAGGTCGTAGCCCAGGTAGTCTTCCAGGGCGCGGATACGCTGGCCGACGGCGGCCGGCGAAATGGCCAGTTCCTGCGCCGCGGCCTTCATGGAGCCGGTGCGCAGGGCCAGCTCCAGCGCCTGCAAACCTCTCAGATGCGTCGTCCCTGGCATCTGATGATAATAAAGCTTAGCTTTATTAAGAGGAAGAATATTTATCTTGATTGATCGGTCGGATCGGAGAAAATGACTCCCACACACACTGGGGGAGCAAAACCATGGACCAACTGAAGCGATACATCATCGAGCGCGAGATTCCGGGCATCGGGGCCATGTCACCCACCGAACTCTGCGGCGCCGCCAGGGCCTCGAATCAGGCCATCGGGCAGCTGGGCAAGGACATCCAGTGGCAACACAGCTATGTGGGCGGTGACAAGACCTATTGCGTGTACCTGGCGAAGGACGAGGACACCGTGCGCAAGCACGCCGAGCTGAGCGGGATTCCGGTGGCGAGCATCACCGAGGTGCCACAGATCATCGATCCGTTGACGGCCAATAACTGAGCAGTGAGAGTGCTGCTGGCGATCAGCGTACCTCTTCAGGCTTGTGGCGATTCAGTATCTCGAGGATCTCTGCTCTCGCCGCCTCCGGTACCACCACGCGAATCCTGCGATTGTCCGGGTCGGGGTAGATCTTCTCGCTGGGTATGCCGACCGCACGGAGATCGTCCTCGACATTCTTGATGGTCTTCGCGTCGCTGTAAATCGCTATCACTTGCTCGGTCATCGCAGTTCCTCCTGGATGGACGCCCCACTCTCTAGAGATTGGCGCCAATGACGGCATTTCAAGCGGCCAACGGCAGGTAAGACCACCCGAGAATGCGGCGGGCCAAGGGAAATCCAGGGGCTTTTCTCGCCCCGAACGATCCTCGCACAGGTGCGCAGGCAGCCTGCGCTTCGACCTCAATCCTCCTGCGAGCGCCGCGCCACCTCCACCGGCGTGCGCATGATCACCTCGCGGTGCGGGAACGGAATGTTGATGTCGTGCTCCTTGAAGCTGTCCCACAGCGCGAGCAACACCTGTCCGCGGATATTGGTCAGGCCGTTCTGCGGATCGCGTATCCAGAAGCGCACCAGGAAATTGAGCGAGGAGTCGCCGAACTCGGTCATCCAGCAGACCGGCTTCTTCGACGACTCCACCCGGTCCACCGACGAGGCCGCCTCGATGGCCAGTTCGATCACCTGGTGAGGATCCGAGGAATACGAGACGCCGAACGGCACGTCGATACGCACCAGATCGTCGGAGAACGACCAGTTGATGACTTCACGCGTGATGAAGTCCTCGTTCGGAATCAGGTATTCGCGGCCGTCGCGTGTGACCACCGAGACGAAACGCGCCCGCAGCTCGCGGATCCAGCCGAACGTTTCGCCCAGTGAAATGGTATCGCCCGGCTTAATGGAGCGGTCGAGCAGGATGATGATGCCGGAGATGAAATTCGAGACGACCTTCTGCAGACCGAAACCGATACCGACACCGATGGCACCGGAGAGGACGGTGAACACGGTGAGGTCGATGCCGAGGCCGCCGAGGGCGACCAGCGCCGCGACGACCACCAGCGTGATGCGCAACACCTTGCCGATGAGCACACGCAGCGACGGCGTCAGCTCATCCGATTTCTGGATACGCTGATCCAGGAAATTGCCAATGCTCGTGGCGGCCCACAGCGCCACCCCGAGGAGCAGTACAGCCTTGATGGCGACCAGCAGCGTCAGCCTGGCGCCGCCGGTGCCGATCTCGAAACCGATATTCCCGAGCACCGCGGCGATGTCGTCCGTGATCCCGAGCACAGTGGCCGCGACGTAGGCCCAGCCGAGAACGGCGAACGTGCGCCCGATGGCACGGCTGCGTATGACCTGCGAGCCGAACGAGATGACGAGCCACGCCAGACTCAGCAGCAGTACGTTCGACAGCAGAATGTCGTTCTCGGGCCAGCCGATGCTGCGCACCAGCACGTCTGCCGTGCCGAGAAACAGTACGAAGAAGATCCAGAGGAGCCGGCGCAGCAAAAGGACGATCAGGCGCAGGACGCCCGGATAACCCTTGATGCCGCGCGCCCGTTCCTCGAGCCGCGGCTTCGCCCACCAGGTGAGGCCCCAGGCAAGGGCGAAAAGACCGATGATCAGCCCCGCCTGGAACAAGACGCCCGTTTGTTGCAGATAGCCGAGCGCTAGCTGACCGTATTCAGTGGCTCGTGCCAGATATTCTTCCAAGGCCCGCCCCGGAGAGAGTGACGGGTATTACTGTACCAGAGCCTGTATGGTGCCGATCATCGGCCGCCGAACGGCGAACGAAGGTGTAAACCATGTGACCGGAATACACCCTAAGGTTTTTGGTGCCGGAAGAGGGATTCGAACCCCCGACCTACTGATTACAAATCAGTTGCTCTGCCAGCTGAGCTATTCCGGCATCTTTGTCGACTGAGGTGTCGATTGTAGGCAAGGCGCGACCAGCCGTCACCTGCCAGAAAGGCTCGCTGTGGTAGCGTGCTCCTGTCATCACCACCAACCATGTCCATGCAAGGCAAGACTGCCCTCATGCTCTTCGGTGCCCTCGCAATACTGGGCCACTGCGCCGGTATGGCCACCGACGTGTATTCGGGATTCGCCGCCGGCGTGCGCATCGGCCTTGTGAGTGCCACTTCCCTGTCGTTCGAACACGTGGCACCGCTGTTCCAGGCGATCTCGCTGGCCGATGCCCGCACGGGCCATTATCTGGCAGTGCTGTTCATCCCGTTGGGTATTTTCGGCGTTCTGCAGATCTTCGCGGCCCTCAACCCACGTCAGCACCCGGAGACCTACGCACTCCTGCTGTTCGGGATACTGACCGTAGTCCACGGGATGTTCTTTCACGGTAGCCTGGCGTTCGTGGCCGGCGCATTACAGACGGAGTCCGAGCTGCTGCCTTACTTCAATTCGCTGAGCCAGCCGTTCGGAAAGCTGCTCCTGGCAGGCGACGTTCTCGTCTCGGGAATATTCGTGCTTATCGCGGCGTTCCGGGTCACCGTCTTTCCACGCCTCTTCGCTCTCTGGAATCCGGTGCTGATCCAGGCCGCACTCCTGATGCTGATCGCCCTGGCACCGTATCCGCTGGACCATCTGCTGTGGCTCACGCTGTTCAATGCGTCGCTCGCGCTCTGGTATCTCGGCACCACGATCGTGATCGGCAAGAGCGCCTCTCCGGACCTGCCGGACACCCTGCGGCCGACCTGAAATACCCTGAGTCCCAACCCTCCACGGCTTTTACTGACGGCCACTTACGGAAACCCGTATTGAACTGCCGCCCCGCTCGGCTATCCTCATGCGGGTTTACGGCTCCGGGAAACGCACCGAGGTTCTGACGTGGCCAAGACGCTGCTGCTGTATTTCAGTCTGTACGGGCACACCCGCCGCATCGCCGAGCGCATCCGCGACCGCATGGCGGAGCTGGGCGAGGACGTGGACGCGGTCTCGCTGCTCGAGAACCCGGATGTGGACCCCACGCAGTACGAGCGCATCATCCTCGGCGCCTGCATTCGCAACGGCAAGCACAAGCCGCCGGTGTGGGATTTCATCCGCAGGTACAAGCCCCTGCTGGACGAGCGGCCGAGCGCCTTCTTCTCCGTGAACCTGGTGGCAAGAAAGCCTGAGAAGAACACGCCGGAGACGAACCCGTACACGAAGCAGTTCGTGCAGAAGAGTCCCTGGCAGCCGGATCTACTGGGCGTGTTCGCCGGGGATCTCGACTACCAGCGCTACGGCACCATGGACCGCAACATCATCCGCTTCATCATGTGGATCACGAAGGGCCCGACGGATCCGCAGACGAAGGAGCAGTACACGGACTGGGCAGTGGTGGACCGCTTCGCCGAGCAGGCCGCCGCCCTCGGCAAGGCCGAGGCCGCCTGAGCCCTCGCGTCCGCCGTTGCGCCGGGTACTCGACAAGCTTGCCGACAGCCAGCACCTGGTGTTGCTGCTGCTCTCCCTCTGGCTGGTACTGACCAGCCCCTGGATCACGATGCGCAAGGGCATCCCGGAGTCCGCCGGCTTCCTGGACTACGCCCACATCGCGCTGGGCCTCGTGCTGGTGCCGCTGGGGCTTGCCTATTTCGCCACCAACACGCTGGGCGGCCGCTGGCGGGATTATTTCCCCTGGCTCGCCGGCAATTTCGCGGAGGTGAAGCGCGATGTCGTCGGCATCCCGAAGGGCCGGCTGCCCCAGCCGGGCGGCGCCGGGCTGTTTTCGCTGATCGAGGGCCTGGTGCTGGTGCTGCTGGTGGCCACCGCGCTTACGGGGCTCGGCTGGTTCGTGCTGGAAGGCTCGCGGGCTGCGATGGCCTGGCGGGACTGGCACATCGTGACCGCGGACGCCCTGGTGGTGGGCATGATCGTGCACGCGGTGGCCGCCTCGCTCCATCTGCTGGAGTTTCTGCTCGAATAGCGTTCGCCCGCGGTGGCAGGCATTGCCGGCTCGTGTCAGCCTCTGGCGGAGCGCCCGTCTAGGGCGGGCAGACGGCGTCCGGGCCGGTGACGATGTTGTCCACGCCTAGCACGCTGGCGAAGCCTCCCGGATCCTGGTCGGGGTCGAGCCGCACGTCCACCCAGTACGTGGTGGCCTCCCGGGTCTGCGGTACCACCTCGGCGTCCAGCCCCAAGTCGAGAGCCTGCTGCTGGAGTCGCTCGGCCCGCTCCTCGTCACTGAAGAGTCCCAGCGAGATGGTGCGCTCGCCGTCGTCCTCGGGCATGGGGTAAGCGTCCTCGAAGCCCGCCTCCTGCAGCACGGCCACCTGGCGGTTGGCCTCCTCCCGGCTCGGGATGTTGCGGATCTGCACCCAGTGGCCCAGGAAGACCTCTTCGCTGGCACTGCGCAGGCCCGCTTCGCCGCCGAGGTCGCGCACCCGGGCGACGACGTCCTCTCCCGTCTCGGCGCTGCCGAAGGGGCCCATGCTGATGCAGACGTCCGTGGCCGGGGCGGCGGCTTCGGCAGTTTCGGCAGATTGCCGGGCCGGTGCCGGCGCCGCCGGCTCTTCTGCGGTGAAGTCGGTATCCGGCGCGGCATCGGCAGAGGGAACGATGGGCCGACCGGCCATGCCGGACTCGCCGGCCGCCGTTGCTCCCCCGGAGGACGCGGGCGCCAGTTCCAGCGTGGGGCCGAGATCGGACGCCCGGAAGCGGGTGGCGCCCTCGGAAGGCGGTTCCGCCACCCACTGGTTCCAGGCGAAGAAGATGACGTTGGCCAGCGCGAGCAGGAGAACGAGGTTTCTCATTCCGCCCCCGCGAGCGCCGCGAGGCCCTCGAGTACCAGGTCCGGCCGGTTCTCCACCGTGTAGTGCCACTGGCGCTGGATGCGCCGCGCATCCCCGCCCGTCAGCAGGATACGGGGTACCTGATCGATGCCCTCGACCACGCGGCAGGCCCGCTCCATGGCGCCGCAGACGGCCGCCAGCGCACCGCTGCGCACGGCCTGGTCCGTGTTGCGGCCGAACAGGTTCTCCGGCTCCGGGTCGTCCGCGCCGGCGCCGTCGGTGCCGATACCGCTGGTGGCCGTGTCGAGCACCCGGCCCATGAGCGTGAGGCCGAGCAGGATGAGGCCGCCCAGGTGTTTGCCGGAGGAGTCGATGGCATCCAGGGTGGTGGCGGTGCCGGCGTCCACCACCAGCAGCGCTTCGTCCGGGTAGCGGCTCCAGGCGCCCACGCAGGCCGCCCAGCGGTCCACGCCCAGCCGGGCGGGCTCGTCGTAACCGTTGGTGAAGCCGCAGGCCTCGGCGCGGCTGGTGGCGAAGTCGATGTCGATGCCGGCCCTCTCGTCGATGGCGCGGGAGAGATCCGCGGCCACCCGCCGGCCGGCCACGTTGGCCGCGACGACGCGGTCGATGTCGTCGGGCAGCGTGTCCAGCACGGCGGCGTAGTTGTCCGACTCGCATTCCTTGTGGGTGCGGTAGCCGGCGCCGGCCACCTCGCCGGAGGCCGTGAGGACGCCCCACTTGAGGCGGGTGTTGCCGATGTCGAAGAGGGCGGTGCTCATCAGTTTCCGGTGCCCGGGGCGGGACGGCGGCAGCGCAGGATATCACCGGCGATGATACGCCGCTGCCCGTCCGGCGTGTCCACCAGCAACGCACCGCCGGTATCGATGCCGGCGGCCACGCCGCGCGCTTCGCCGTCGGCATCACGCACGGTCACCTCGCTGCCGCGCAGCCAGTCGCGGCGCTGCCAGCGCTCGGCGAAGGGCGCGAATCCCTCGGCCTCGTAGGCGTCGAAAGCGCCCTGCAGGGCGTCGATCAGCGCCGCCGCCAGGTGGTTGCGTGCCGGCAGCGGTTCCAGCACTTCGGCCAGCGCGGCGGGACCCCGGCCCCAGCCGATGTCGCCGGGCGGCACGAACCCCGCCGGCAGCGAGACGTTGATGCCGATGCCCACCACCACATGCATGGCGGCGCCGGCGCGGCCGGCGATCTCCGAGAGGATGCCGCCCAGCTTGCCGTCGATCAGTACCAGATCGTTGGGCCACTTCAGCCGGATGTCCGCCGCGCCGGACGACTCCAGCGCCTCGGCGGCGGCGGTGCCGCAGGCCAGCGTCAGGGCGGAGATGCCGTCGGCGGGCACGGTGACCGCGCGGGCCACGGACAGGCACAGGCCGTGGCCCGGCGGGATGTCCCACTGGCGGCCCCGCCGGCCGCGGCCCTTCGACTGGAAGTCGGCGACGGCGGCGGCCAGGCGCCCCGCCGCGGGCGGCGTCTGCCCGGCCAGCCAGTCGTTGGTGGAGTCGATGGTGTCGAAGACGTCCAGGTGCTCGAGCCAGGCCTCGCTGCCACCGGGCAGGGCGTCACGGATGCCTTCCTCGTCGAGGGGATCGGGGGTCGGCATGGAGGGTCAGGCTTCCGGGCCGGAGCGCGGACGGAAGATCATCAGGCGCTCGTTGCGGTTCTCGTTGCCGGCCCGCATGCGCGCGATGTTGGAGCGATGGGTCCAGAGCATGAACAGCGCGGCGATCAGCGCGAATATCACGAAGGGACGGCCGGCCGGCCCGGGGCTGGTGGCGATCATCAGCGCCGCGCTCCAGGCAGTGATCATGGTGGCGAGCCCCACGTAGCCGCTGAGCACGATGACGCCCAGCCAGACGAGGATCAGCGGCAGCAGGAGGACGGGGGCGAGCACGCCGAAGGCGCCCACCAGCGTCGCCGCGCCCTTGCCGCCGCGGAAGCGGTGCCAGACCGGATAGACGTGGCCCACCACGGCAGCGCCGGCACACGACAGTGTGAGCCAGTGGCGGTTCACGACGGGGTCGAGGCCGACGCCCGGGATATCGAGCCCCGGTATGACGCCCGCGGCCAGCACGCCCTTGCCCACGTCCACGACAATCACGCCGAGGGCGAACAACTTGCCCTGGGTGCGCAGCGCGTTGGTGCCGCCCACGTTGCCGCTGCCCACGCTGGCGAGATCTACGCCACCCCGCAGCCGCCCCATGAGCACGCCGCCCATGATCGAGCCCAGGAAGTAGGCGATGAGTACCTTCAGTCCGAGTTCCAGCATACGAGTGATCTGGTGTGCGGCCCGCGGCATCGGGGCCGGTGGAATTGTATCACCCGCCCCCGGCCGGCTGCGGCTCGCGGCGCGGACGCGAGCCCATGAAGATGGCCGCCAGCGCGATGGCGGCGCCGGCCATCTCGGTAGCGCTCACCACCCGGCCGAACAGCAGGATCTCCCACACGTAGGAGAGCAGCGGCTGCAGCAACAGCGAGATGCCCACCACCGCGGTGGACACCCGGGACAGGCTGCCGGCGATCAGCAGCCAGCCGAGCACGTGGGAGAGCACGCCGTAGCACACCAGCCAGCCGGCATCGGCAGCGCTGGGCACGGCGAAGGACTCACCCTCCGCCAGCACCATGGCACCGAGGACGGCGGCACACACCAGCGACATGACTGCGATCTCCGCCCGCGGCAGCACGTGACCGCTCTCCGCCTGGGCGCGGCGCAGCGACAGGAGGTAACCGGTGTAGCTGGCCGCGGTCGCCAGCCCGAAGACGACGCCCAGCCGGTATTCCGGGCTCAGCACGCTCCAGTCCACGCCCACCACCAGCGCGAGTCCCACCATGGCGACCGGGATTGCGATCAGCTGCCAGACGCTCGCCCGCTGGCCGAGGAAGATGATGCCCACGGCGGTCATGGCGAACACCTGGAAGTTGGCCAGCAGCGTGGATAGCCCGGGCCCCACGTAGAGCACGCTGCGGTGCCAGAACCACAGATCCAGCGCGAAGAACACGGCCGCGGCGACGATGGCGACGAAGGCCACCCGGTTGAAGCGGAAACTGCGCCCGGTGGCGGCGATGAACACCGTGAGCGCGATGCCGCCGATCAGCATGCGGTAGAAGGCGCTCGCCGTCGGCGCCACGTCCACCAGCGCCACCCACACCGGGGAGAAGCTGATCAGCGTCGCGCCCAGGAAAATGCGGGCTCGAGGCGGTATCAGCGGCACGGGGCGGGCCCTGTCTGGCGGGTGAGCGGCATAGGATCCTCTGCAAGCACGAGGGCTGGCATTCTAAAGAGCGGACGCCGGCCCGGCCATGGCCGCGATGAACGGGTACGGCAGCCTCGGGTTTCGGCTCTGTCTTGTATTTAGATGTTTCTCGAAATATCATAACACCATGAAGCAACAGTCCGTCTTCAAGGCCCTGGCGGATCCCACCCGCCGCTCCATCCTGCGGCGGCTGCGCAAGGGCTCGAAGACGGCGGGCGAACTGGCCGAGGCGTTCCCCATCACCCGCGCCTCGCTGTCGCACCACTTCGGCATCCTGAAGGCCGCCGATCTGGTGCGCACGGAACGCCGCGGCCAGCACATCGTCTACTCCCTGAACGCCTCGGTGATGGAGGAGGTGGCGGCGCTGTTCATGGACCTGTTCGGGTCCGACGGCAGCCCGGATGGAAACGGCGGCGACCATGACAAGGAGACCGAACGCTCATGACCCAACGCCTGGCCGACTGGCTCAGCATCCTGCTGATCGCATTCTCGTTCGCATTCGCGGCGGTAATGTACCCGTCCCTGCCCGAGCTGATCCCCACTCACTGGAACGCGGCGGGAGACGTCGACAGCTACACACCCAAGCCCTGGGGCGTCTTCCTGCTGCCCGCCGTCGCATGGCTGGTGTTCGTGCTCATGAAGCTGATACCGGTGATCTCGCCGAAGGGCTTCCGCACCGATCAGTTCATGGAGGTGGTGCGGCTGTTCCAAATCGTACTCGTGGCCTTCATCGTCGTACTCACCGTGGCAACGCTGCTCTATGCAGCCGGCTTTCAGGTGGCCATGCCCCGTTTCATCACGGGCGCGCTGGGCGTGTTGTTCGTGATACTCGGCAATTATCTCGGCAAGGTGCGCAAGAACTTCTTCATCGGCATCCGCACGCCCTGGACGCTGGCGAGCAGCGAGGTGTGGGCACGCACCCACCGGCTGGCGGCGTGGCTGTTTACGCTGGCCGGCATCGCCGCGCTCATGAGCGCCCTGTATCTGCCGGGCCTGCGGGTGGCGGTGGCGGGCGCCCTCATCGCCGGCTTCGCGCCGGTGATCTACTCCTTCCTGCTGTACCGGCAACTGGAGGGGTTCGAGCCCGAGGACGAGGACGAAGACGCCGCCTGAGCCGGCTCAGCGCCCCAGCCAGTCCCGCCGCCGCGTCAGCACGGCGTCGTCCGCCTCCTCGTTCAGGGTCAGGTAACAGGTGTCCGCCGGCGCCTCCGCCAGCGTGATGGGGAAGGTGAGCAGTTCGTCCTGGCGGAACACGGTCAGCTCCGCCGTGTCGCCGGCGCGGTAGCCGCGGAGCAGAACCGGCATTGACGCAGGCGTGGCGCGGAGCCCGTCCAGGGCCACCAGCTCGTCACCGGCGGCCACCCCGGCACGCTGCAGGGGGCCGTCCGCCAGCACCACGGCCAGACGGGTGCGCTCGCCCTCGGACGACATCCGGCCGCCCAGCCAGGGCAGCGGCTGGGGGTTGTTCTGCGACGGCTTGCCGCCCGCATCGCCGCCGCCGGTCGCCTTGCGCAGGTGATAGCCCACCCCCATCGTGGCCAGCAGTTCGTCCAGCGGCGGGTCCCCGGTGCCGCGCACGTAACGCTCGAAGAATTCACCCAGGTCGAGGCCGCTGAGCTCCTCGGCGATGGACTCCAGTGCCCGCTCCGGCATACCGGCGCCGGTCTCCCCGTAGCGCCGCCAACACTCGCGCATCACCACGTCCAGGTTGCAGCCGCCGGTCTCCGCGCGCAGCTTCAGGTCGAGCGCGAGCGCCACCAGCGAGCCCTTGGTGTAGTAGCTGATGATGCTGTTCGGGCCGTTCTCGTCCTGCTTGTACAGCTTCGTCCAGGCGTCGAAGCTCGACGCCTCGATGCTCTGCAGGCGCCGTCCCGGCGTGCGCAGCACCTTGGTGATGGTCTGGCCCAGCAGTTCCAGGTAGCCGGCGGCGTCGACGAGGCCCGAGCGCACGAGCGCCAGGTCGTCGTAGTAAGAGGTGATGCCCTCGAACACCCACAGCAGGCCGGTGTGCGACTCGGCGGTGAGGTCGTACGGGGTGAAGGCGGCCGGCTTCATGCGCTTGACGTTCCACAGGTGAAAGTACTCGTGGCTCACCAGGCCGAGGAAGCGCCGATAGCCTTCGCTCACCCGCTCCTCGCCGGCCCGCGGCAGGTCGGAGCGCTTGCACACCAGGCTAGACGACCAGCGGTGTTCCAGGCCGCCGTAGCCATCGCTCATGCAGTAGAGCAGGAAGACGTAGCGGTCGAGATCTTCCGGCGCGCCGAGCAGGCGGTGATGCTCCGCGCAGGCGCGCTCCATGTCCCGGCACAGCCGCTCCAGGTCGAACCGGCGGGCGCCGCGCACGGCGATGGCGTGGGGGATGCCATCCACGGCGAACTCGCCGATGGTGAGATCGCCGATCTCGAACGGGTGGTCGATGAGCTCGTCGTAGTCGTCCGCCGCGAAGGTGCCGTAGCCCCAGTCCTCGCCGCTTACCCGACGCATGGCCGAGGCAAGCCGCCAGTGGTCACCGATACCGTCCGGCGGCGGCCGCACCTCGAGGCGGACCGGCCGGTCCTCGCGGCCCTCGGCGACCAGGAACACGCAGGGACCATTGAAATAGGCGTGTGTGGTATCCAGATGAGCGCCGCGCACGGACAGGTCCCAGGCGTAGACCAGGGTGGTCACCGTCAGCGCGCCCCGGCAGGGCGCGGCCCGCCAGGTGGTCTTGTCGACTTTCTCCAGCGCCACGGGCCGGTCTTCCGCCTCCGCCTCGATGGAGACGATGTGGCGGGCGTAGTCGCGGATCATGTAGCTGCCCGGTATCCACGCCGGCATGGAGAACACCTGGCCGGCCGGGTCGGGGTCGGCGACCGTCACGCTCACCCGGTACAGATGGGCGCCCGGCTCGGCCGGGGTAATGGTATAGCGAACGGCCTCGGGGGCGGCCTCGGACATGGGACCTCCTGGTGGTTCTCGTCTCAGCGGCGGCGGGGCTCGGAGAGCTTCAGCGTCAGGCACTTGGCCGAGCCGCCGGCCTTCAGGAATTCGGACAGATCGATCTCGTTCACCTCGAAGCCGAGGCGCATCAGCCGCGCCTTCAGCGGGTTCGACGCCTTGTGCACGAAGATCTGGTCGTCCACGTTCACCGCATTGCAGGCGAAGTTACCGGCATCCAGCGTGTCGGCGACGATGCGCTTGTGGTCCGGCACCCGGCTCTCGATGGCCACCCGGGAATCGTAGTCGAAGGCCGGCGGGTGGTAGAGCAGGAAGCCTTCGCTCAGCGGGCAGAGGCAGGTGTCGATGTGATAGAAGCGCGAGTCGGTGAGGCGGATGGAGACCAGCTCCCGGTCGAAGAAGCGGTCGATGTGCTCGTGGGCCTCGATCTCGGTGCGGAAGCCGTAGCCGGTCCACAGCCACGGCCCGCCCCGGTCCAGCAGGCAGTCGCCGGCGCCCTCGAAGCCGATGTCCTCGGGCAGGTCGTACAGCTCGTAGCCGTGGTCGCGGAACCAGCGCTTGAAATGGGGCTCCTCCGGCCGGCGTTCCTTCGGCATGAAGTGGCTGGCGACGGCCTTCTCGCCGAAGACCACACCCGCGTTGGCGGTGAACACCATGTCCGGCAGCCCGGGCTGAGCTTCCATCACCTCGATGTCGGCATACTCGGACAGCGCGTCACGCAGGTTCTCCCACTGCCGCCGGGCCTTCTCCGGCTCCAGCGCCCCCTCGTTGCCCGCCATCCAGGGGTTGATGACGTAGTCCACCGTGAAGTAGTCCGGCGGACACATGAGTATGCGGTCGCGTGTCTTGCTCATAAGGACTCGGTTTCGCGTCAGCGCCGCGGCAGGTGGACGGCGGCCAGCATGCAGCGGGCGCTGCCGCCGGCGCTCGTCTCGATGTGGTCCAGCGGCGCGCTGACGATGCGCGCGTAATCCCCGATGGCGGCCAGCTGCTCTGCGGTGAGGCTGCGCCGGGCCTGTTCCGACATGACGAGGAGCCGGCCCCCTTCCCGATTGCGCAATTCGAGCATGTTACCGGCAAACGCCATGACCTGCGCGAGGGAGAGCTCGAGCACCGTGCGCCTGCCCTCCGCGAGCGCGGCCAGCAGCGCCTCGCGCTGCTCCGCGTCACGCACGGACTCGGCGCAGACCGCAGCCATGCGCTCGCCCACCCACATCATGACGTTGGTGTGGTAGATGGGTTCGCCGTCGGCGTCCACGGCCTCGAAGCTCAGCACCTCGTAACGGAGTCGGCGGGCGAACTCCCCCAGCGGGCCCGCGTGGGTGCGGGACGACCGGCAGGCGTAGGCCCGGTGCCGGGCGCGGTCCAGCACCAGGCTGCCGGTCCCCTCCAGGAAGTGGCCGGCGTCCTCGTGACGGGTGAGATCGATCACCTGGTCCACCCGGTAGCCGAGCTCCCGGTCGAACGCCTCCACCACGTCCCGGCGCCGTTCCGGGCGCCGGTTCGGTGCTTCCATGGGATACACCACGGCCGTGCCGTCGGAGTGGAAGCTCACCCAGTTGTTCGGGAACACGGAGTCCGGCGTGTGCGGCTCCGGCGTGTCGTCGAAGACGTGCACGGCCACGCCGGCGGCCTCCAGCGCCGCGCGCAGCCCCTCGAACTCGGCCAGCGCCCGCTCCTGGGCGGTGTCCGCCGGCACCACGGGGGCCTCCGCCTGGAACTTGTTCGACTCCGCGGTCAGCGGATTGGTCTGGAAGCGGACCGGCCGGATCATCAGGACCGCGTCCGCCGACTGCGCTTCACTCACGATGCACTCTCCCCACCCGGCGCCCGGCAGCGCCCGGGTGCTATGCTCGCCCCTCGAGGCCGCTCAGATTGCCTGCCGAACCCTGGCATGACAACAGTGATACGACCCGCCATGAAAAGAATACTCCTCTCCCCCGGCCCCGTGCTGCTGATCTGGCTCGGGGTCGTGATCGGCATCTCGTTCATCGAGGCGCCGGTGAAATTCACCGCGCCGACCCTCACACGGCCCGTCGCCTTCGACGTGGGCCGCGTGGTGTTCACGGCGCTGAACCGCACGGAACTCGTGCTGTTCGCGATGACCGTGGTGCTGGGTCTGGTCGCCGAGCGGCGCCGGCTGTTCTGGATCACCGCCGCGGTACTCGCGGCGATGCTGGCGGCCCAGACCCTGTGGCTGCTGCCCGAACTCGTGGCCCGCTCCGAGATGGTCATCGCCGGCAGCGAACCGCCGCCGTCCGCCGCCCACGGTGTCTACGCGGCCATCGAGGTCACCAAGGCGCTGCTGCTGGCCTGGCTGGGCGTCTATGCGCTGGCCGGTGCCGCGACCGCAGGCGCAGCAGCCGCCGTGACCGGACGCGCCCCGGACGGCTGACCGGACTCAGACCTTCGTGCCGGGCCGCGCGGAGACGGCCTCGTGCCAGCGACGCAGATTGTCGGCGCCCTCCGGCAGGGGCAGCTTGATCCAGCCCGCGAAGTCCACGGTGACCAGCGCGGTGATGTCGGCCACGGTGAAGACGTCACCCGCCACGTATTCCCGCCCGGCGAGTTCGTCGTCGAGGCGGGTGAAGAACAACTCCGCCCGGCGCCGCCCGCGCGGCACCAGCTCGGCGATCTGCTCGAAACCCTCGGGGCCGGTCAGCGCCCGGCCCGCGAAACCCCGCGAACGGTTGCGGAAGGCTTCGGCAATCGCGCTCAGGCCCTGGGCCTCCACCTTCGCGTTCCACTGGGTGACCAGCGCCCGTTCCCGGTCGTCCCGGCCCATCAGCGGCGGATCCGGGTAGACGGATTCCAGGTACTGGCAGATGGCGAAGGACTCGGTCAGCATCGTGCCATCGTCCAGTTCCAGCGCGGGCACCGTGCAATCCGGATTGATGGCGCGGAACTCGTCGCGCAGGTGTTCGCCGGCGCCCAGGTCCACCTGCACCGTCGGCAGCTCGATGCCCTTCTCCGCCAGATATATCCGCACCCGCCGGGGGCTCGGCGCCGACTGGCAATCGTAGAACTTCATGGTATCCCTCCCCTCGTCTCGCCGACCGCGGCCCAGTACTATTGCCGGGAACGCCCGGCCATGCGTGGCGCGCATTATGGCGCCGCCCCGGGTCAACCTCCAGCAATGCCCTGCACGGGCCGACAACGACCGCAGGGAAGCCGCTGCCCATGAACCGGCCCGCAACGGACGACACGCACGACCATGACTCCGCCGACAGCGGTGGCGGCGACGACGGGCGCCCCGCCGAAGCGGGCGCGCAGCGGGCGCTGCGCGAGGCCGAGGAACGCTGGCAGCGGCTCTACGACAACGTCCCGGCCGGGCTGTTCGAGCTGGACGCCCGCGGCCACATCACCCGCATGAACCCGGCGGTGCGCGCGATGCTCGGCGACGCCGACCCGGCCGCCCTGCAGCGCCGCCTCGCGCAGGGCCGGGTCTTCCGCCATCGCCATCAGTTGCTGGCGTGGCTGCGGGCGCTGACCCGGGGCGAGACCGTGCGCGGCATGGAACTCGCGCTCGCCCACGTCGACGGCGGCGCGGTGCACGTGATGGCGGCGTGTGCCCCGGTGCGCGACGCCCGGGGCATGCTGAGTGGCTACGAAGGCATGTTCACCGACATCACGGAGATGAAGGCACTGCAGCAGCAGTTCGTGCTGGCGCAGAAGATGGAAGCCGTCGGTCAGCTCACCGGTGGCATCGCCCACGACTTCAACAACCTGCTCTCCATCATCAACGGCAACCTGTACCTGGCCGAGCAGGAGCTGGGGGCGGGGCATCCCCTCGCAGCGCTGCTCGCGGCGACGCGCAAGGCGTCGCGGCAGGGTGCCGACCTCACCCGCAGCCTGCTCGCCTTCGCCCGCCGCGAGACGCCCGAACCCGAGCGCATCGACCTGGACGAGCGCATCGGCGCGCTGCGACCGCTGCTGGAGCGGGCGCTGGAAAGCGGCATCGAGCTCCGGATCTGCCCGGCGGGGAGGCCGGCGCCGGTGTGGCTGGATGCGGCCGGCTTCGAGAGCGCGCTGTTGAACCTGGCCATCAACGCGCGGGACGCCATGCCCGAGGGCGGCGTGTTCTCACTCGCCGTCGAGGCGGACGGCAACGTGACCGGCGACGGCAGCAGCGACCGACCGCCGGGCTGGCTCGTCACCGTGGCCGACACCGGCACGGGCATGAGCGAGGAAGTGTGCCGCCGCGCCCTCGAGCCGTTCTTCACCACCAAGCCCGAGGGCAGCGGCCTGGGTCTGGCCATGGTCCAGCGCTTCGCCGGGGCTGCCGGCGGACGCCTGGCCCTGGACAGCCGCCCCGGCGAGGGTACGACCTTCCGGCTCTGGCTGCCCGCCGCCGACTGAGCCCACAGATCTGCGAGAATCCCCGAAAATGCGACATCGGTCCGGTCCGGCCGACCGGTGTGTGTCCATAATCCCATCGGTAGCCCCGCCGGATTATGGCAAAGCTCGGCCGCACCGCCGGCCTGAGAGATAGGCAGGGGACAGGCAAGAGACAGGGACGATGGAGCCAACAGGCAAGCAACAGCCCAACCGGCCGCCCAACCGGTTACTGATCGTCGACGATGAGGACCAGATCTGCGCCGTCGTGACCGCCGTGGCCGAAGAAGTCGGCTTCGCCGTGGCGGCCTGCGCCTCCGCGGACGAGTTCCGGCGCCTGTACGCCGAGGTGGACCCCACCGTGATCGTGCTGGACCTCAGCATCCGCGGCGGCGACGGTGTGGAGCTCATGCGCTTCCTGGCGGAGCAGGAGTCCCGCGCCGGGGTCGTGCTGATGAGCGGCGCCGAGATGCGCACGCTCTCCGCCGCCGAGCGGGTGGGAGCCGCCAGCGGGCTGACCATGCTGGCCTCCATACAGAAGCCGTTCGAGCCCGAGCCGTTCCGCGAGACACTCAGGAACGCCCGCGGGGCCACCGAACCGATTACCGCAGACGCCATCCGCGACGGCCTCGCGGCCGGCGAGTTCACCGCCCACTACCTGCCGATCGCCCAGCACAAGGCGGACGGCAGCTGGCGCATCGCCTCCGTGGAGGCCCTGGTACGGTGGAAGCACCCCCAGCGCCAGGAGATCGTCTACCCCAGCGAGTTCATGCAGATCGCCGAGCATGCAGGCCTCGCCACCCATATCACCGACTTCGTGCTGCAGCGTTCCGTGGAACAGGCGCGGGTCTGGCACCAGAGCGGTGTGCAGATCGGCGTCGCCGTGAACTTCAACGTAGGCCTGCTCGCCGACCTCGAGGTGCCGGACCGCCTCGAACTCCTGCTGCGGGAGTATGAACTGGACCCCCGCTACCTCACGCTGGAGTTCACCGAGATCGCGCCGCTGGAAGAGCCGCGCATGATGATCGACATCATGACGCGCCTGCGGCTGAAGGGCTTCCGCCTCTCGCTGGACGACTTCGGCACCGGTTATTCCTCTTTCACCCAGCTCACCCGCATGCCCTTCAACGAAGTGAAGCTGGACCGCTCGCTGATGGAAGACGTGCCCGGTCGGCCGGAGTCCGAGACCATCCTGCGGGCGCTGGTGCAGCTGGGCCAGACGCTCGGCATCACCGTCTGCGCCGAGGGCATCGACCGGGAAGACCTGCTGCAGTTCCTGAAAGACCTCGGCTGCAACCGGCTGCAGGGCCATCTCATCTCGCGCGCCCTGTCCTCCGGCGAAATGCAGGAGTTCTATCACCGCTGGAACGGCGAGAGCCTGGCTGCCTGACCGGCAGACCTCCCGACCCACAATCCCGGCCCCTGATCCCCGCAGCGCTGCAACCGGCGCCGGACTGTGGTGGAATACATCGCCTGGGGACAATGAGGGGAAACCGTGAAGGAAGAAGCAAGGACGCTTTCGGGGACGGGCGGGCCTGACCTCCATCTCTACGTCTGGCACCCGGACGAGGACAAGAGCAACGGCGACGCCGTGCAGATCATCCACGGGCTCGGGGAGCATGCCGGACGCTACCGGCGTCTGGCCGCGAGCCTGACCGACGCCGGCTATCTCGTCCTCGCCCACGACCAGCGCGGCCACGGACGCACCGCCCAGCGCGGCATCCCCGGCCACTTCGCCGATCAGGCCGGCTGGGACAAGGTGGTGCAAGACGTCGAGCGGACACGCCAGGAGGCGAAGGCGCTCAGGCCCGACGGCCGCCTGATCCTGCTCGGCCACAGCATGGGTTCCTACGTCGCGCAGAGCTACGCGCTGCGCCATCCGGTGAGCATGGACGCACTGGTGCTGTCCGGCTCCACCTTCGCCTCCCGCCTCCAGCTGCGGATCTTCCGCATCGTCGCCGCCATCGAGAAGCTGCGCCAGGGCTCCACCGGCCGCAGCCGGCTGCTGGACAAGCTCAGCTTCGGCGCGTTCAACAAGGAGTTCCGGCCGGCACGCACCGACTTCGACTGGCTGTCACGGGACGAGGCCGAAGTGGATGCCTACGTGACCGACCCGCTCTGCGGCGGACAGTCCACCAACCAGCTCTGGCGCGATCTCACCGGCGGCCTGATGGAGATCTCCTCCGTCCCGGCCCTGCGCCAGCTGCCTGCCAGCCTGCCCGTCTACATCCTGGGCGGCGAGAAGGACCCGGTGGGCGGCGCGAAGGGCCTCACCCGGCTCCACGATGCCTACCGGGAGGCAGGGCTCGCCGGCACGACCCTGCGGCTCTATCCGGACGGGCGTCACGAGATGTTCAACGAGACCAATCGGGACGAGGTCACCGCCGATCTTCTGGCCTGGCTGCGCTCGCCCTGGCAAGCGAAGCGGTAAGGGGTATCACCCCTCCGGCGGGTCTGCCGGATAACGGTGGACGCCGCCGCGGTAGTCCCGCACCTGCCACTCCGACGTGGCCTCGTCGCGCTCGGCCCAGGACGGGCCCAGCGGCGACTTGCCGGCACCGCCGGGGATATCCAGCACGTAGGCCGGCTGGCACAGCCCGGACACCCGGCCCCTGAGTTCCTGCATCAGCGCACGGCCGGCCTCGATGCCGGTACGGAATCGCGCCGTGCCCGGCGCCAGGTCGCAGTGATGCAGGTAGTAGGGCCGCACCCGGTGCTCCACCAGCCGGCGGAACAGCCGCTCCAGGGTATCCGCGTCGTCGTTTACGCCGCGCAGCAGCACCGACTGGCTCATCAGCGGTATGCCGGCGTCGGCGAGCCGGGCGCAGGCCGCGAGCGCCGCCTCGTCCAGCTCGTCCGGATGATTCACGTGCAGCACCAGCCAGACCGTCTGCCGCGCCGCCCGCAGCACGTCCACCAGCTCCGGCGTGATGCGTTCCGGCGCGGCCACCGGCACCCGGCTGTGCACGCGCAGGATGCGCACGTGCTCCGCCGTCGCCAGCCCGTCGACGATCTGTCCCAGGCGTCGCGGCGAGAGGATGAGCGGGTCGCCGCCGCTCAGGATGACTTCCCATAGCCGGGGCTGCGTGCGGATGTAGCCCAGCGCGGCCGTCAGTTCCTCACGGCCGAGCAGGCCGGCGTCCGCCTGACCGACGGTCTCGCGGCGGAAGCAGTAGCGGCAATAGACCGGGCACGTGGTGGTCGGCTGCAGCAGCAGGCGATCCGGGTAACGGTGCACGATGCCTTGCACCGGACTGTGGGCGCCGTCGCCGATGGGGTCGGCCAGCTCCCCGTCGAGCGCGGTCAGCTCGTCGGGGGACGGCAGGAACTGCAGCGCCACGCCCTCCGAGCCGGCGGCGATGCGTCGCGCGACGGCAGGGGTGACGGCGACGGCATAGCGCTCGGCCACGGCCCGCAGGCCGGGCAATGCCTCGGCGGGCACGAGACCGGCCCGCGCGAGATCGTCGGCACTGGTGAGTCTCGTCACGGCCGCGCGCCTACCAGGAGTAGCGGGCCTGCAGGCTCACCTGACGCCGGGGTGCCGGCGTGCCGGGGAACTCGCGGAAGTCGCTGTTGGTGACGTTGTCGGCCACCAGGCTGAGATCGAGCCGCGCCAGCGGCCGCCAGAACAGCGCCAGGGACGCGGCGAAAGCATCGTCCGAGCCGGTGCGCAGCGGGTTGTCCGCCTGGCGCCGGAGCTCGGTGTCCATCGCCAGCCGCCAGGCCGCGGCGAAGTCGTACTCCAGCGCCACGGTCAGCCGCTGGCGGGCGTAGTTCAGCGCGTAGTAACTCGCGTCCACCGCCGCGGTGCCGTAATCCGCGTCCTTGTCCAGCCAGGCGTAGCCGGCGCGCAGCGTCAGGCGGGACCACGCGCAGGCGAGATAGAGTTCAGCGCCGAGCACCTCCACGTCCACCGGATTCGCCTGGCGGACGAAGGGTGCGCCGGAGAGGAAGGTCCAGTCGACGAGGCCGTCGTCGTCGCGGCGAAACACGGTGGCCTCGGCGCGCCAGCTCTCCGCGACGTGGGTATAGCCCAGCTCCAGCGTGCGGGCGGTCTCGCGTCCCAGCGCGGGATTGCCGCCGAACAGCCCGTCGGGGGGCGAGGCCAGGGCCGTGTAGCCCGGCACCTGGGAGGTCTCTGCCCAGGACAGCCGCCAGGTGCGCTCGGCCGCTGCGGCCTGCTGCCGCCAGGCGACGAAGGCGCTCGGCAGGAGTTCGCTGCCCTCCCGGTTGGTCCAGTCCAGCCGCGCACCCAGCCCGAACTCCAGCTCGCCGGCCCCCGCCGGCCGGGTCATCGACGGCATCAGCGCGGCGCTCGCATAGCTGCGGCTCGCGAACGGCCCCTCCGTCAGGTCCGTGGAACTGACCAGTTCGTCGGCGGTGGCCTGCAGGGAATAGCGCAGGTCCACCGCCGCGCCGTCCCGGCGGCCGTGCAGCGCGATGCCGCCGGCGCGGGTCTCGTGGTCGAAGGCGCCGGGCACGCCGGACTCCGCCGTGCGCCGGTCGAAGTCGTAGTCGTCTTCCAGGTTGCGGTACCAGGCACCCGCCTCCCACCAGCCGGTGCCCGCGGTTTCCTGGCGATGATTCAGCACGGCCAGCGTGGTCTGGGTGTGGTCGGTCTCCGGCAGGCTCGCAAAGCCCGTGTAGGCGCCGGGCCAGCCGTAGAACTTGTCCTGGTAGGCGAGCAGCAGATCCGTCTGGCCACCCGCAATGCCGCGCTGGGCGCGGAAGGCGTAACGCTCGAAATCGTGATCGCCGTTGTCCCGGCTGCCGTCGCCGCTGGAGGTGGCCACGGCGAACTCGGCGCCGATGTCGTCGGCAGCCCGAACCGCCGCGCGGGCGCTCAGGAAACGCAGTCCGTCCGTGCCGAGGCCGGCGCCGGCGTCGTAACCCGGGTCCAGGGGTGCGAACCGGTAGCCGACCGTGGCCACCGTGGAATTGAAGCCGCCCAGTGCGTTATCCGCGCCGGTCAACAGCGCCGGCGCCGTCAGCATGGCGGGCGGCGCCGGCAGCTCGGCGAAGTAGTGTCCCGTCTGCGGGTCCAGCAGGTTGACCGCGCCGAGCCGGAAACCGGTGTTCTCGAACAGGCCGCCCCGCACGCTGACGTCCGCCTGGCCCTCGGCGAGGCCCCGGGACTGCACGTCGATGCGGGGGTCGTAGCGCAGCGCCGTCACGGGCGAGGCGAAGGTGCTGGCCGGCGCCTCGAGGGCGACCCGGCGGGCGGTCACCAGGATGGTTTCCACCGTGGCGGCGCCGGCGTCGCCGCCAACGTCGGCCGCGTCACCGGCGGCCCCGGTCTCGTCGGATTCGTCCCCGGCCGCGCTCGCCGGCGGCGGAACGGCCAGCAGGCAAAGCAGGGCCGTGGAGGCAGCGGTCAGTGGTCGTAGTCTGGCTCTCATTCCGGCTTCCGGAGGAAAGCGACAGGGGATCACAGCCCCCGTTCCTGCGCAAGCGGCGGCGCATGTTAGGCTGACGGGCACAGTGACAACGGATCAAAGGAGACCCGGATGGCCAGTATCCTGATCACCGGTGCAAACCGGGGTATCGGACTCGAACTCTGCCGTCAGCTCAAGGAGCGCGGTGACGACGTGATCGCCGTCTGCCGCAGCCCGAGCCCGGAGCTGGAGCAGCTCGGCGTCGAGATCATCGAGCACATCGATGTGGCCAGCGACGACAACGTGGAGCAGCTGCGCTACGCGCTGGAAGGCCGCCAGATCGACGTGCTGATCAACAACGCCGGCATGCTCAGACCCGACGATATCGACACCGTGCAGTACGACGACATGGTGAAACTGTTCCAGGTGAATACCCTCGGACCGCTGCGGGTCACCCGGGCGCTGCTGGACAACCTGCAGGGAGGCTCCAAAGTGGCCATCGTCTCGAGCCGCGTGGGCTCCATCGGCGACAACGGCTCCGGCAACAACTATGCCTACCGCACCTCCAAGGCCGCCGTGAACATGGTGGGCAAGAACCTGAGCCACGACCTCAAGCCCCGTGGCATCCCGGTGGCACTGCTGCACCCGGGCATGGTCGCCACCGAAATGACCGGCGGCCGCGGTATCGCGCCCGAGAAGGCGGCCGCAGGCCTCATCCAGCGCATCGACGAGCTGAACCTGGACAACACAGGCAGCTTCTGGCACGCCGAGGGCGAAGAGCTCCCCTGGTAGGAGGGCTGTAGGAGGGCCTTCAGGCCCGATTCGTTGTCGGGGCTAAAGCCCCTCCTACTGGGTGATCGGGCCTGAAGGCCCTCCTACGGGGTTCTCTATCAGTACGGGGCGGCGCCCGTGATGGCATGGTAGAGCATGTTCAGCCCCGGGTTGAAGCAGCCGTCGCCGTGGACGTGGTCCCTGCCGGGCACCAGCTGTTGGTGCGGCTCGTCGTGCAGGGTGACGCCGAACAGCGCGGGAGAGACACGGGAAGCGGCCTGCTCCGCGCGCTCGTAGATGGTCTCGTCTTCCTTGATGGTCGCCAGTACCACGAGATCGTCGATCCGATCCTCCGGCACCGTCAGCGGGTTGTCCGAGAGGATGACGAAATCGGCCAGCTTACCCGGCGTGATGCTGCCCTTGTGGCTCTCCTCGAAGTGCTGCCAGGCGGGCCAGATCGTCATCGCTTTCAGCGCAGTCTCGACCGGCACCCGGTGCATCGGACCGAGTATGTCGCCGGTCCTCGACCGGCGCGTCACCGTGGCAGACAGGACGCGCATGGAGTTGGGCAGCGCCACCGGCGCATCGTGGTGGCTGCCGAACATCATGCCCCGGTCCAGCACCCAGCCGGTCGGCGAGATGTTCTCCGCACGCTCGGGACCGAGCACCGACTCCCGGTGCCAGTCGCCCCAGTAGAAGGTGTGCATCGGGAACAGCGACGGGAAGATGTCCAGCTCGTCCAGTTCCGCGACCTGGTCGAACCGCAGTGTCTGGCCGTGGATCAGCACCGGCCGGTTGCGGGCCTCCGGGTACTTCTCCCGCGCCGAGCGGACCGCCGTGATGAACTGGTCGATGGCCGCGTCGCCGTTGGCGTGGCAGAGGATCTGCCAGCCGTTCGCGAACGCCTTCTCGACGGCCTCGACGGCAGTCTCCCCCGTGATGGCGCCATAGCCCCTGTATTCCTCCGACTGGCCTTCCGGCACCACGTGATACGGCTCCGTCAGGAAAGCGGTCTTGCCCTGGGGGGAGCCGTCGATGGTGAGCTTCGCGCCGCCGACGCGGAACCGGTTCTCGTACTGCATGGAGGGCCTGATGTCGTCCACCTCCAGGATGTCCGGATAGGCCACCAGGTCCACCAGGAGATCGCCCTTTTCGGCGACGCGACGCATGGTGTCCAGCGAATCCTGCATGGCACGGCCTTCCTGGACAGTGGTGTAGCCGAAGGACGCGGCGAGCTTCGTACCCTGGATGGTGAGGAACTCGTTCACCTCGTCATCGAACTGCGCGGCGAGCCGCGAGATCATATAGAAGAACGCGTACTCTTCCATCACGCCGTTCGGCTGATTCGATTCGGCTTCCCGCCGGAAAACGCCGCCTTCGGGATCCTTCGTCGCAGCCGTGATTCCCGCCATCTCCAGCGCCTTGGTATTGGCGACGCCGAGGTGGCCGGACTGGTGGATGATGAGGACGGGGTATTCGGTGGAAACGGCGTCCAGCTCCTGGCGGGTGGGGTGGCGCTGCTCGGCCAGCTGGGAGTCGTCATAGCCGAAGCCGGCGATCCAGCCGACCCGCTCGACGGCCGTCGGATTCTGCTCCGTCCAGTCGGTGAGCAGCTTCTGCAGCGCCGGGATGTCGCTGCCCAGGCCATCGGGCGGCGGCAACAGGTTCGCCGTGGAGGCCTGCAGCCCGATCATATAGCCGTGGCCGTGGGAGTCCACGAACCCGGGCAGCATCGTGCGGCCGGCGAGATCCACCCGGCGGGTGTCCGCCCCCGCCGTCTCCAGAACCTCTGCCTCGCTGCCCACCGCGAGGATGCGGCCGTCACGCACGGCGACGGCCTCTGCGGCAGGCTTCGCATCATCGATCGTGATGATGGTGCCGTTGTGATAGATCGTGTCTGCCGGCTCGGCGGCTACCGCCCCGGACGCGAGGATACTCGTGATGAGGGCGACGGCCCCGGCGAATCTGGTCATCCTTCATTTCCCATAATACGCAGCATGTAGAAGTGTGCGCCCTGATCGTCCTGCACGACGGTCAGACGCCCGACCGGGATCTCGAACGGCTCGGCGTGGACCGTACCGCCGAGCTCCTTCACCTTCGCGACACGGGCATCGACGTCGTCTACTGCGAAATAGACGCTCCAATGTGAAGGCATGTCGCCCCACTGCTCGTTCATCTGCAGGAGGCCGCCGTTGGTCTGGTTCCCGTTGCAGATCAGGTAGTAGGTCGTGGGGGCGTCGTCATTCAGTGTGTAGTCCCAGCCGAAAACGCCCTTGTAGAACTCCCGCGCGCCGTCGATGTCGCGGACCGCGAGTTCGTTCCAGCAGAAAGAACCGGGCTCGTTGCATTTGGCGGCTCCCTTGTGCGCGAGCGGTCGCCAGAGGCTGAGCGCGGCGCCCTCCCGATCCGTGACCACCGCCATGTGGCCGGCGTCGAATACCTGGATGGGCGGCATGGCGACCTTGCCGCCGTGCTTCTCGACGCGGCCGACCACCGCGTCGAGGTCCGCGACGGTGACGTAGCTCGACCAAACGCCGGGCACGCCCTGCTGCTGCATCTCGTCGGGCATCTGGCCGAGCCCGGCGACTTCGTCCCCGTCATGCCTGAACATGACGTAAGGCGGGCCGCCGCCGGTATCCTGCTCCTCTGCCGTCCAGTCGAACAGCTGTCCGTAGAAACGCTTCGCCCTGGCGACGTCTTTCGCCATCAGGTCGACCCAGCTGAAGGTGCCGGGTGGGTAGGTTTCGAACCGTGCCATGGTGCCCCCCGATTGTGCCTCTATTTCGAAAGTGTGCACCAGCACCGGCGGATGCGCCAGCCGCAGCGGCGGCAAGCACGAGACCGTCGGCCTACATCGCGACCGTCATCCGAGCGCAGGCGCGCGCCCCTGTTTCCACCTCTCGGTTATCGTCCCACTCCGCCTACTCCTGGTGGTTCGGATAGTCGAAGTTGTGGCAATCGGCGCAGAGCGGCTTCTTGCTCGAATGCTCACCGTGGCATTCGACACAAGGCACATCCTGGCCGTAGTGCAGGCTGTCGTGAGGGTTCTGCCCGCTCTCCTCTTCCGTTTCACGTGCGGTCGCCGCCACGATCTCCTCCATACCGTGACACTTCAGACAGGCGCCGTCTTCCGGATAGCCGGCGGGCTGATCGACCCCATGGCAGGCGCTGCACCTGCCCTTCTCGTAGAGTCTCGCGTGGTACTCGCGCCCCTCGATACCATCGAAGTCCTGGAGCTCGCCGTAAGCGAATGTTCCGGCGCCAAGCACTGCCATTACCAGGCAGGTCGCAGTCACATTACGGACAGTAAGGATAGTGCTCGGCAGTTTCATGACATGCTCCTCGCAACGCTGCGCGCTGCCGTAATCCCCATCACCATGCACTCGGGTATCGCACAGCTGCCAAGCCGGCTGACACCATGGATACCTCCCGCCACCTCGCCGGCGGCGTAGAGACCCGGAATGGGGGCGCCGGTCGCAGCGTCGGTCACCTCCGCATCGACATTGATCGCTACCCCGCCCTGGCAGTAATGAACCTTGGGCCAGAGTCGAACGACCATGAACGGCGCCTCGATGAACTTGCCTTCGATCTTCTCCATAGGCTTGCCGAACTGGGTATCCTCGCCATCACGCACGTACTGGTTGTACTCCGCGATCTGTTCACGCAGGGGCTCCAGAGGCACGCCGAACTCGCCGGCCAGCGCGCCGAGATCATCGAACTTCCAGCCCACGTCATACTTGAGCACCTTCTTGGCGCTGGGGTGTTCCTTCGCGTCGGCATAGCTGGTGATGAGAATCGGCGGTAACGGATCACCGTTCTCGTCCCTGTTCGCCAACTCCGCGTCCGCGCGCGTCTTGCGATCCGCAATCTCGTTCATGAAGCGCCGGCCAGTCGCTCGATTGATGGCGATGGAGTGCGGGAAGTTGTAGATCGAATAGTTCGACACGTAGCCGAAACCACCCTCGTCGGGAGAGGCCCATGGCCCGGACTGGATATACGCGAGATGCACGGGAATGGCACCCAGCCGGAACATCGCCAGCATCGCTTCGCCCGTGGCGCCAGGGGCGTTGGTGGAAGTCACCTCGGCAGTCAGGGTCGGATCCTGGGCGGAGCGGAGTTCGATGTTCTGGGAGTAGCCGCCCGTCGCGATGAGCACGCCGTGTCGGCCGCGGACATTGATCATGCGGCCTTCGCTGACATCGCGGTCGTAGTAATAGCGGGTATCCAGCTTGACGCCGACGACCTTGCGGTCGTCGTCCTGAACGAAGTTCGAGAAGCGGCACCGCTTGCGCAGACTCACACCGAGTTCCCGGCACTTGTCGAGCAGCGGCCGAGTGATGCCGGCGCCGCAGCTGACGGTAGTCTGATAAGTTCGGGGAACACTGTGTCCGCCCAACTGCTGGAGGTACGGGTGGAACTCCGCACCGGCGTCCATGCACATCTGCAGCGCCGACGCCGCGTTCTCGGCGATGTGCCGCAGTAGCGCCTCGTGCGCCACGCCGCGGCCGGCCGCAAGCTGATCCGCCACCATGGTCTCCACGGAATCCTTGACGCCCTCCTGCTGCTGCAGCGGCGTACCCGGCGCGGCAAACAGGCCGCCGTTGATCGCGGAGTTACCGCCGAAATACGGCATCTTCTCGAAGATCACCACGTCTTCCAGGCCCTTCTCGCGGGCCTCTATGGCCGCGGCGAGACCGGCGAATCCGGAGCCGATGATCACCAGGTCATACGACTCGTCCCACTCGGTCGTAGCGGCTCTTGCAGACCCCGCGATCAGCGGGACGGTCATGCTCGCGATGCCGGCGGCGCTGACGCCCTTCAGGAAGTTACGACGCGAACTCGTTGGTTTTCCCTCTGCCATAGCGGCTCCTCCGGTCCCGACACTGATTCGATTCGCGAACAGGTTATGTCGAAAGTTAAAGGCGCGTAATCGTGGACTTCCTCGGGCGGACGGGACGTGGTCGAGGAATTTTGCCTTGAAACCAAGAGTTACGGGTGGAGAGGGCCGCTGTCGGTGGTCGTCGACATCGGCGGCCAGGGGTTTGGCGGGACAGAGGCCGCGGGTCGTGCAGGCAGCAGGATGACCTGGCGTCCGGCAGAATCGGGTTGGCAAACCGCGGACACCGGTCGGGCCTGAAGGCCCTCCTACTTCGGGCGGTAGGTCAACAGGCGGTAGGTCTTGTAGCGCTCGAAGGTCGCCGCACTCCGGTGCCCGTCCAGGTATTTGTAGCGGAACTTCGCCAGCTTCTTGCGGAAGATGCGCCCGAGGAGCCAGCTCGTCTTCGGGTAGTTGCCGGTCAGATACTCGCCGAGCGTGCCCGCGGCGGGAGCGACCCGCATCTGCAGCAGCTCGTTCAGCAGGTCGAGGTTCGGGCTCACCCGTGTGGTGATGTCCTCGTCGCGGAGCGACGCGAACGGAGCGGTGCGCATACGCTCACGGAACCGGCGCCAGTCGTGGCCGCCGCCGAAGCTGCGGTCGCCCGGCCCGCCGTCACCGTGGTGCTCGGACTTGAAGAAGTCGCAGATCACCAGCAGGCCGCCCGGCTTCAGGAGCTCGCCGACACCGCGGATCGCCGCATCGAGATCGATGTACTGGAAACTCTCGCTGAAGAGCACCACGTCGTACACACGGCCGGCAGTGTCGTCGCTCGACAGCTCCTCGAACCCGCACTCGAAGATGCGCGACGGCTGGCCCGGCGCAGACTCCAGGCGTGTCCGCACGCGACGCGCGAGGCGCTCCGAGGGGATCACGCCGTCTGCGACATAGCCGCGGGCTCGCATCTGTGCCATCAGATGACCCGTGCCGCAGCCGACGTCGAGGACCCGCACCGGCCCGGGGTCGGGCGGCGGCAGGGCATCGAGCAGCATGTCCGAGTAGCGCTGCTGCGCCGCCTTCAGGTTCGCCATCGACGGCTCGAGCCCGTCGCCCCAAAGTCCGTAGTGGAGGTCATCCGCGCCGAGCAACTGCTCCGTGAGTACCAGGCCGAGTTCCCGGCTGTTCATTCGATCTCGTGTCAATCTTGCGGCCTCCGCCTTCGTTTCTCAGTAGCCTACTATAGGCAGAGGCCCATCCGGCGTCAGCCGCCGCGATTCGGGATTCGGATCATGACACCACGGAATTTTCGGTTCCCGGATCCGCAAAAAAAAGGCCGCCCCGGATTCCGGGGCGGCCTTCTCGTTTAGAAGCCTGGCGGTGACCTACTCTCACATGGGGAGACCCCACACTACCATCGGCGCTGGGCGTTTTCACTTCTGAGTTCGGGATGGGATCAGGTGGTTCCCGCTCGCTATTGCCGCCAGGCAAACCGGTAGGAATCTGGCACCGTAGGAGCGGCTTCAGCCGCGATCGGGATCGGGCCTGAAGGCCCTCCTACATGTCAGACTCCATGTTGGATTAACAATCTGGAAAGTTTTGACGTCAGAGTGTCGCTTAGCGTCGCGAAAACGCTTTGGTGTTATATGGCCAAGCCTCACGAGCAATTAGTACTGGTTAGCTTCATCCATTACTGAACTTCCACACCCAGCCTATCAACCTCGTAGTCTTCGAGGGCTCTTCAGGGACCTCGAGGGTCCAGGGAAACCTAATCTTGAAGGGGGCTTCCCGCTTAGATGCTTTCAGCGGTTATCCCGTCCGCACATAGCTACCCGGCAGTGCCACTGGCGTGACAACCGGAACACCAGAGGTGCGTCCACTCCGGTCCTCTCGTACTAGGAGCAGCTCTTCTCAAGTTTCCAACGCCCACGGCAGATAGGGACCGAACTGTCTCACGACGTTCTAAACCCAGCTCGCGTACCACTTTAAATGGCGAACAGCCATACCCTTGGGACCTGCTACAGCCCCAGGATGTGATGAGCCGACATCGAGGTGCCAAACTCCTCCGTCGATGTGGACTCTTGGGAGGAATCAGCCTGTTATCCCCGGAGTACCTTTTATCCGTTGAGCGATGGCCCTTCCATACAGAACCACCGGATCACTAAGACCTGCTTTCGCACCTGCTCGACTTGTCTGTCTCGCAGTCAAGCACCCTTTTGCCTTTATACGCAACGTGCGATGTCCGACCGCACTGAGGGTACCTTTGTACTCCTCCGTTACTCTTTGGGAGGAGACCGCCCCAGTCAAACTACCCACCATACACTGTTCCCGACCCGGATAACGGGCCTGGGTTAGAACTTCAAACATGCCAGGGTGGTATTTCAAGGTTGGCTCCACGCAGACTGGCGTCCACGCTTCAAAGCCTCCCACCTATCCTACACAAGCAGGTTCAAAATTCAGTGTAAAGCTGTAGTAAAGGTTCACGGGGTCTTTCCGTCTAGCCGCGGGTACACTGCATCTTCACAGCGATTTCAATTTCACTGAGTCTCGGGTGGAGACAGTGTGGCCATCGTTACGCCATTCGTGCAGGTCGGAACTTACCCGACAAGGAATTTCGCTACCTTAGGACCGTTATAGTTACGGCCGCCGTTTACCGGGGCTTCGATCAAGAGCTTCGCTTACGCTAACCCCATCAATTAACCTTCCGGCACCGGGCAGGCGTCACACCCTATACTTCCTCTTTCGAGTTTGCAGAGTGCTGTGTTTTTAATAAACAGTCGCAGCCACCTGGTCACTGCGACCCCCACCAGCTCAGAGAGCAAGTCTCATCACCAACAGGGGCGTACCTTCTCCCGAAGTTACGGTACCAATTTGCCTAGTTCCTTCACCCGAGTTCTCTCAAGCGCCTTAGGATTCTCTCCTCACCCACCTGTGTCGGTTTACGGTACGGTCAACTGTTACCTGAAGCTTAGAGGCTTTTCCTGGAAGCATGGCATCAATCACTTCGCTCCACATAGGGAGCTCGTCATCGCATCTCGGAATTGTGTCCCCGGATTTGCCTAAGGACACTTCCTACATGCTTAAACCGGCAACCAACAGCCGGCTGACCTAGCCTTCTCCGTCCCCCCATCGCAGTAACAGCCGGTTCAGGAATTTTAACCTGATTCCCATCGACTACACCTTTCGGTCTCGCCTTAGGGGCCGACTCACCCTGCGCCGATTAGCGTTGCGCAGGAAACCTTGGGTTTTCGGCGTGCGGGTTTTTCACCCGCATTATCGTTACTCATGTCAGCATTCGCACTTCTGATACCTCCAGCATGCCTCGCGACACACCTTCACAGGCTTACAGAACGCTCCTCTACCACGCATGCAAGCATGCGTCCGCAGCTTCGGTGTACAGCTTGAGCCCCGTTAAATCTTCCGCGCGGGCCGACTAGACCAGTGAGCTATTACGCTTTCTTTAAAGGGTGGCTGCTTCTAAGCCAACCTCCTGGCTGTCTTCGCCTTCCCACATCGTTTCCCACTTAGCTGTAACTTGGGGACCTTAGCTGGCGGTCTGGGTTGTTTCCCTCTCCACGACGGACGTTAGCACCCGCCGTGTGTCTCCCGTGATTGCACTTCCTGGTATTCGGAGTTTGCATCGGTTTGGTAAGCCGGGATGGCCCCCTAGCCGAAACAGTGCTCTACCCCCAGGAGTGAGACACGAGGCGCTACCTAAATAGCTTTCGAGGAGAACCAGCTATCTCCGAGCTTGATTAGCCTTTCACTCCTATCCACAGCTCATCCGATAATTTTTCAACATTACCCGGTTCGGGCCTCCAGCAGGTATTACCCTACCTTCACCCTGGCCATGGATAGATCGCCCGGTTTCGGGTCTGCTCCCAGCGACTGAATCGCCCTGTTCGGACTCGGTTTCCCTACGCCTCCCCTAGGTGGTTAAGCTTGCCACTGAAAACAACTCGCTGACCCATTATACAAAAGGTACGCCGTCACCCCCGAAGGGGCTCCGACTGCTTGTACGCACACGGTTTCAGGTTCTATTTCACTCCCCTCTCCGGGGTTCTTTTCGCCTTTCCCTCACGGTACTGGTTCACTATCGGTCGGTAGGGAGTATTTAGCCTTGGAGGATGGTCCCCCCATGTTCAGACAAGGTTTCTCGTGCCCCGTCCTACTCTTCGTTACCCCCTTGTATCACCTTTCGCATACAGGGCTATCACCTTCTATGGCCGACCTTTCCAGATCGTTCCGCTAGGATCCACAAGTTGATGGTAACTGGGCTGTTCCCCGTTCGCTCGCCGCTACTGAGGGAATCTCGGTTGATTTCTCTTCCTCTGGTTACTTAGATGTTTCAGTTCACCAGGTTCGCTTCCTGCACCTATGTATTCAGTACAGGATACTCCGCAAGCGGAGTGGGTTTCCCCATTCGGAAATCCCCGGGTCAAAGCTAGTTTGTCAGCTCGCCGAGGCTTATCGCAGACTACCACGTCCTTCATCGCCTCCTACCGCCTAGGCATCCACCGTGTGCGCTTAGTCGCTTGACCATATAACCCAAAACGTTCTCCGGGCGGGACTCGCCTGCTCCAGCACCTTTTGCAAAGCAGAACAGACTCGACCCAGGCTCGTCTGACAGGCGGTAGAAGATTACCGGTCTGCCTCAGAACCGTGTCCTTGCGACGCGAATGCGACACTCTAAAAAACTGAGTCCGAAGACTCAGCCTAGACGTCAAAACTTATCCAGATTGTTAAAGAGCAAAAAACATCAAAAGAAAGCTCTGATGCTTTCGTTTGCTGTCTTCGTACAGGCAACAGGGCCACCGGTTGGATGGTGGAGCCAGGCGGGATCGAACCGCCGACCTCCTGCGTGCAAAGCAGGCGCTCTCCCAGCTGAGCTATGGCCCCTATTCGAATTCATGAATCGGGGCTGAAGCCCCTCCCACAGACCGGAATCGGGCCTGAAGGCCCTCCTACATGCATATCCGACGTGGAGATGGTGGGTCTGGGAAGATTTGAACTTCCGACCTCACCCTTATCAGGGGTGCGCTCTAACCAACTGAGCTACAGACCCGGAGTCCACGAAGCGCCCGGGCTCTCTCGAGCGAGGTCGGACAGCAGTCCAGGCCTGTTGCCTATTCAATCAGGTAACTTGTATGGGAGCTCGCGCCTTCCTTTGCGGTTGCGCTTTACTCTTAAAGGAGGTGATCCAGCCGCACGTTCCCGTACGGCTACCTTGTTACGACTTCACCCCAGTCATTGGCCACACCGTGGTAAGCGCCCTCCCGAGGGTTAGGCTACCTACTTCTGGTGCAACCAACTTCCATGGTGTGACGGGCGGTGTGTACAAGACCCGGGAACGTATTCACCGCGACATTGCTGATTCGCGATTACTAGCGATTCCGGCTTCACGGAGTCGAGTTGCAGACTCCGATCCGGACTACGACGTGCTTTCTGGGATTAGCTCCCCCTCGCGGGTTGGCAACCCTCTGTACACGCCATTGTAGCACGTGTGTAGCCCTGCCCATAAGGGCCATGATGACTTGACGTCGTCCCCACCTTCCTCCGGTTTGTCACCGGCGGTCTCCCTAGAGTTCCCACCCGAAGTGCTGGCAACTAGGGACAAGGGTTGCGCTCGTTGCGGGACTTAACCCAACATCTCACGACACGAGCTGACGACAGCCATGCAGCACCTGTCACTCGGTTCCCGAAGGCACCAAGTCATCTCTGACAAGTTCCGAGGATGTCAAGGGCAGGTAAGGTTCTTCGCGTTGCATCGAATTAAACCACATGCTCCACCGCTTGTGCGGGTCCCCGTCAATTCCTTTGAGTTTTACCGTTGCCGGCGTACTCCCCAGGCGGAGAACTTAATGCGTTAACTGCGACACCGAAGGGCAAATCCCCCCGACATCTAGTTCTCATCGTTTACGGCGTGGACTACCAGGGTATCTAATCCTGTTTGCTACCCACGCTTTCGCGCCTCAGTGTCAGTGTTGGGCCAGGAAGTCGCCTTCGCCACTGGTGTTCCTTCCGATATCTACGCATTTCACCGCTACACCGGAAATTCCACTTCCCTCTCCCACACTCTAGTTAAGCAGTATCGAATGCAATTCCCAGGTTAAGCCCGGGGCTTTCACATTTGACTTACCCAACCACCTACGCGCGCTTTACGCCCAGTAATTCCGATTAACGCTTGCACCCTCCGTATTACCGCGGCTGCTGGCACGGAGTTAGCCGGTGCTTCTTCTGTAGGTTACGTCAAGACCGGTCGGTTATTAGCCGCCGGCTTTTCTTCGCTACTGAAAGTGCTTTACAACCCGCAGGCCTTCTTCACACACGCGGCATTGCTGGATCAGGCTTTCGCCCATTGTCCAATATTCCCCACTGCTGCCTCCCGTAGGAGTCTGGGCCGTGTCTCAGTCCCAGTGTGGCTGATCGTCCTCTCAGACCAGCTACGGATCGTCGCCTTGGTGAGCTTTTACCTCACCAACAAGCTAATCCGACTTAGGCTCATCCAATAGCGCGAGGTCCGAAGATCCCCCGCTTTCCCCCGTAGGGCGTATGCGGTATTAATCCGAGTTTCCCCGGGCTATCCCCCACTACTGGGCAGATTCCTAAGTATTACTCACCCGTCCGCCACTCGACGCCTGGGAGCAAGCTCCCATCGTTTCCGTTCGACTTGCATGTGTTAGGCATGCCGCCAGCGTTCAATCTGAGCCAGGATCAAACTCTTCAGTTTAAACATTGAAGTTTGAAGAATGAGATCCCCAAGCTCTAAATCACATTGACTTAGGTTTGGTTCGCTCACTCTGGTTTTCGCTTCCGAAAATTCCAGCGCGAGCGCCCACACAAATTACCTGATTGTATTGTTAAAGAGCGAGTCCCCGGAATCCGGGGCAGACCCACAATTATACAGGCAGGCCGGGGTTGGTCAACAGTCCAGGCTGCCTGCATCACTGCATTTTCGGGGTCTCCTGCCGGCGACGCGGCCGTCAGGGAGGGCGCATTATAGCGACGATCCCGCCCCCGTCAACAGCAGACGGCAAATTCTTTTCGCCGGCGGCCGGAGTGCCGCCGGAATACCCTCGGCAGACGCCCTTCCAACCACTGTCTTGGGCCGTCTCCGGAGCCCTGCGTTCCGGTGCGCGAATGCTTGCCGGGCGGAGGCGGTTCTGGCTGAATGCCGCCATGAAAAGAGACACGGATCGGCCCGCCGCGGCCCTCGTCTGGGACCTGCCCCTGCGGCTGTTCCACTGGCTGCTGGTACTGGCGCTGGCAGGCAGCTGGATCACCCACGAGCTCGGCGTGAAGTACATGGAGTGGCACATGCGGCTCGGCTATCTGGTGATCGGGCTGGTCCTGTTCCGGCTCCTTTGGGGTTTCGTCGGGCCGCGCCACGCGCGCTTCGGAGATTTTCTGCGCGGCCCCGGGGCGGTCGCCGCGTACGTCAGAGACTGGCTGGCCGGGCGCGCGCAGGTCAGCGCGGGGCACAACCCCCTGGGCGGCTGGTCGGTGCTGACCATTCTGGCCGTGGTGACCGTGCAGGCGGTGACGGGACTGTTCAATACCGACGACGTACTCACCAGCGGTCCCTGGCACGGCGCGGTGTCCGACGACCTGGCCGGCACGCTCTCCTGGCTGCACGCCGTGAACTTCAACCTGCTGCTGGCGCTGGCGGGCCTGCACGTCGCCGCCATCCTTGCCTACTGGCTCAGGCTGCGCATCGACCTCGCGACGGCCATGATCACCGGCCGCAAGCGGAGTGCCGACCCGGCAGCGGGAATCCGCGGCCACCGGCTCCTGCTGGCCCTGCTCCTGGCCACGCTCGCGGCTGGCGTGGTGTGGCTGATCGTGGACCTGGCGCCGGAGCCGGCGGCCGCGGATTTTCTGTTCTGAGCGTTCTGTGCTTGGCAGGTCCCCTTCCGGGGGCGGCGCTCAGTCCTCGCGGAAGCGGTCGTGGCAGTCCTTGCAGGCCTGCCCCATCTCGACGAACGCCGTCCTGAACGCGTCGAAATCACCGCCGGCCGCCGCCGTCTCCAGCGCGGCGCTCTTGTCGCGGATCGCGGCGGCCAGTTGCAGGAACCCCTCCTTTTCCTCCCAGATCGCGTCCTTCGCCTCGGTGGGCAGGTCGTAGCCACGCGTATCGGCGGCAAAGGCGTCGGGGATCATCGGCACCAGCGCAGCAATGCGGCTGGCGTGCGTCTCCGCCCTGGCCGCGTCGAAGGGGATCTCCTTCTTGGCCATGCCGGCGAGCGGCCCGGTATTCCACCCCACCAGGTTGAACAGCGAGTGCCGTACCTCGTACGCCTTCTCGGCCTGATTCGCATCCATGGCGAACGCGCTGCCCGCTGCCAATACGGCCAGACAAACGATCATCTTCCTGAAATGCATCTGTACTCTCCTTACAATTATCCTGCGGGCGGCACGGGCCGCACCGTCCATTCCCCCGATTTCCGGTATCAGGTCAGCGTGACCCGCGCGAAGCGGCGCTTGCCGACCTGGCAGACATGGGTATTGCCGGCCTCGAGCTCCAGATCCCGGTCCTCGATGCGGTCGCCGTCCACCCGCACCGCGCCCTGACCGATCATGCGGAATGCCTCCGAGTTGCTGGAGACCAGGCCCGCCGAGCGCAGCACCCGGGCGATGCCGAGCCGGCCGTCCTGCGTGGCCACGTCGAGCGCCGGCATGTCCGCGGGCATGTCGCCCTTGCGGAAGCGGGCGATGAAAGTCTCCTGCGCCGCCTCGCCCGCGCCGGCACCGTGGAACCGGTCCACGATCTCGCGGGCGAGCTCGAACTTCACGTCCCGGGGATTGCGGCCTTCCGCGACGGCCTCGTGCAGCGCGCGGATATCGCCCAGCGGGCGGAAGCTGAGCAGCTCGAAGTAACGCCACATGAGGTCGTCGGAGATCGACATGAGCTTGCCGAACATCTCGTCCGGCGGCTCCGTGATGCCCACGTAGTTGTTCAGCGACTTGGACATCTTCTCCACGCCGCCCAGACCCTCCAGCAGCGGCATGGTGAACACCACCTGGGGCGCCTGGCCGTAGTCCTGCTGCAGCTGCCGGCCGACCAGCAGGTTGAACTTCTGGTCCGTGCCGCCGAGCTCCACATCGGCTTTCAGGGCCACCGAGTCATAGCCCTGCACCAGCGGATAGAGGAACTCGTGGACGGCGATCGCCTGGCCGCCGGTGTAGCGCTTGTGGAAATCGTCGCGCTCGAGCATGCGCGCCACGGTATGGCGGGAGGCCAGCCGGATCATGTCGGCCGCACTCATCTCGCCCATCCAGCGGGAGTTGAATTCGATGCGGGTGCGATCGGGGTCCAGGATCTTGAAGATCTGCGCCTCGTAGGTGCGCGCATTCTCCCGCACGTCGTCCTCGCTGAGCGGCGGGCGGGTGGCGTTCTTGCCGGAGGGGTCGCCGATCATCCCGGTAAAGTCGCCGATCAGGAAGACGACCTCGTGGCCGAACGCCTGGAACTGGCGCATCTTGTTGATCAGCACCGTATGGCCGATGTGCAGGTCCGGCGCCGTCGGGTCGAAGCCGGCCTTGACCACCAGCGGCCGGCCCTCGGCGAGTTTCGCACGCAGTGCACCTTGCGGCAGCACCTCCTCGGCACCGCGGGTCAGTTCCTCGAGCTGTTGTTCGGCGGGAATCTGCTTCATGGCTCCTGTCGCCCCGTTGCTATAGCCCGGGTTGACCGAACCCCGGGGCCGCGGCGGGCGCGCGCCGCGCTGCGAATCTTGCCCGACGCGGGGGCGAATCACAAAGGGTGCTGCGGGCCGGACCCCGAAGCGGGCCCCCACGGCCTGCGTCGGCATCTGAAAAAGCCGGTTTAACGACCTGATTTGCTACCGCTTTCTTTGACTCGATTATGTCTTGTGGCTACATTATCCGTTGCCCTATACCGGAGAGCCGCCTTGCACCGTCCTGTGAGCCCGATCAGGCACGATTACAAGCACAAGCTCGCGCACAGGAACCCGGCCCCGAGGCGCCTTTCCTGGTTCGCCGTGGGTCTCGGCCTGCCGCTGGCCATCGTGGCCCTGCTGGCCGGACTGCGGGATGCCGGCGGCACCGCGGAGCAGGTCAGCCCCGACATGATGGAGCGCGAGATCGCCGCGTCGCTCAGCATACCGGCACCGCCGGTGCAGCGCCGCAGTGAATCACTGGCGGAACTGCTGACGCCGAGTTCGCCCGCCGAAGTCGCCCAGATCGTGCCGTATACGCCGCTCACTCTGGAGGTGGCTCGCGGCGACACCCTGGACCGGCTGTTCCGCCGCCACTCGCTCAGCATCGCCGACCTGGCCCGCATCACCGGCCTGAAGGAGGCGAAGGAGCCGCTGCGCCTGATCCGCCCCGGGGACACGCTCGAGATCCGCCACAGTGACGGGCGCCTGCGCCGGCTCTACAAGGAGCTGGACCTCACCTCCGCGCTGGTGGTGGAGGCCGACGGCGACGACTTCGCGGCCTCGATCGTCGAGCGTCCGATCGAGGTGCGCGAGAAGATGGCCCACGGTGTGATCGAGACCTCGCTGTTCGAGGCCGCGATGGATGCCGGCATCTCCGACAACGTCATCATGAACCTGGCGGGCATCTTCGCCTGGGACATCGATTTCGTGCTCGACATCCGCAAGGGCGACGAGTTCTACATCCTCTATGAAGAGATCTGGCAGGACGGCGAATTCGTCAGCAACGGCGAGATCGTAGCCGCCGAGTTCGTGAACCGGGGCAATACCTTCCAGGCCCTGCGCTTCGTGAATCCGGAAGGCGACAGCGACTACTACACACCGGACGGGCGTAGCGTACGCAAGGCCTTCATCCGGGCGCCGGTGGACTTCGCCTACATCAGCTCCAACTTCAACCCGAACCGCCGCCACCCGGTGCTGAACACCATCCGCGCCCACCGCGGCGTGGACTACGCGGCACCCACGGGCACGCCCATCAAGGCCGCCGGCGACGGCAAGGTCATTTTCCGCGGCCGCAAGGGCGGCTACGGCAACACGGTGATCCTGCAGCACGGCGGCAACATCACCACGCTGTACGCCCACATGTCGCGTTTTCATTCCCGTGCGAAACCGAACAGCCGCGTCAGGCAGGGCCAGATCATCGGTTACGTCGGCGCCACGGGCATGGTCACCGGCGCCCACCTGCATTACGAGTACCGGGTGAACGGCGTGCACCGCAATCCGCGCACCGTCGAGCTGCCCGAGGCCGAGCCTATCCGCGCGGCCTGGCGCGGCGAGTTCATGGCGGCCGCGGAACCGCTGCTGGAACGCCTGAACCGCTATCGGACGACGCGCCTGGCCTCGCTGCAGTGAGGCCAGGCGGCGCCCCGGCGCCGTGCCCCCCTGACCCCATGAGCGAACTCTTCCTCGGCCTGATTTCCGGCACCAGCATGGACGGAGTGGACGCCGCCGTCGTTGCGTTCCCCGAGCGGGGCCGGCGTGGCTGCGAGCTGGTGGCCACGGCCTGCTACGCCTATGCGGACGACCTGCGTGCTGCGCTGGAAAGGGCAGTAGCCGACCCGGCCTCCTGCCACCTGGATACGCTCGGCCGGCTGGACGTACAGGTGGGCGGCGCCTTCGCCGCCGCCGCGCTGCGTCTGCTGGCCGGCGCCGGGCTGGAGGCCGCAGACGTCCGCGCCATCGGCAGCCACGGCCAGACGCTGCGCCACCGGCCGGACGCCGACACGCCGTTCACGCTCCAGATCGGCGACCCCAACGTCATCGTCGCCCGCACCGGCATCACCACCGTGGCGGATTTCCGGCGCCGGGACATCGCGCTGGGCGGCGAGGCAGCACCCCTGGCGCCGTCCTTCCACGGCTGGCTGTTCGGCGACGGGGCGCCGGTGGCCGTGATCAACATCGGCGGCATCGCCAACCTCACACGGGTGGACGGCGACGTGCGCGCCGGCTTCGACAGCGGCCCCGGCAACACCCTGATGGACGGCTGGATACGGCGCCAGCGGGACGAGGGCTGGGATCGGGACGGGGCCTGGGCACGAGAGGGAACAGTCTCCCCACTGTTGCTCGAGGCCTGCCTGGACGACCCCTACTTCACCGCGCCGCCGCCGAAATCCACCGGCCGCGAGTATTTCAATGCCGACTGGCTGGATGCCCGGCTGGAAGCCCTGCCGGAACAGCCGCCGCCCGTCGACGTTCAGGCGACCCTGTGCGAACTCACGGCGGTCACGGTCGCCCGCGCGGTCGGCGAGCACGCACCAGGGGTGAACCGGGTGCTCGTGTGCGGCGGCGGTGCGCACAACGGCTTTCTCATGGAACGGCTGACGGAGCTGTGCACGCCTGCGGAGGTCACGAGTACGGCGACCGCAGGCCTCGATCCGGACTGGGTGGAGGCCGCCGCCTTCGCCTGGCTGGCCAGGGAGACGCTGGCCGGGCGCCCCGGCAACCGGCCCCGGGTCACCGGGGCTCAGCGCGCGGCCATCCTCGGCGGCATCTACCTGGCGGACGGGGGAGCCGCCCCCGCCGGGTGAGCACCCCGCTGCTATACTGATCGGCCGCCCCTGCGCTGAAGGAGCACGGCCGTGGACACCGAGAACCTGAGCCTGCCGGACTACTACATCAATCGCGAGCTCAGCCTGCTCGAGTTCAACAAACGGGTACTCGCCCAGGCGCTGGACACCACGACTCCGCTGCTCGAACGCCTGCGCTTCCTCTGCATCTCCTGCACCAATCTGGACGAGTTCTTCGAGATCCGGGTGGCCGGACTGAAGCAGCGCGAGGAACTCGGATCGGCCGCACCGGGGCCGGACCGTATGACGCCCCGGGAGACCCTGGCGGCGATACGGGGCGAGGCGACCGAACTCGTGGAGCACCAGTACCGGCTCCTGAACGAGGGTCTGATGCCCGCACTGGCGGAGAACGGCGTGCACTTCGTCCGCCGCGACGAGTGGACGGACGGCCAGCGGGACTGGCTGCACGCCTATTTCCACGATCAGGTGCTGCCGGTGCTCACGCCGCTGACCCTGGACCCGGCGCGTCCCTTCCCGCGCATCCTGAACAAGAGCCTGAATTTCATCGTGGCGCTGAAGGGCAAGGACGTCTTCGGCCGCCGCCGTCACCGGGGCCTGGTGCAGGCGCCCCGCTCCCTGCCGCGGCTGATCCCGCTGCCGCCGGAGCTGGGCACCCCGGGCGAGGAGAACTTCGTCTTCCTGTCGTCGGTGATTCACAGCTTCGTCGACGAACTCTTCCCCGGCATGAAGGTGGACGGCTGCTTCCAGTTCCGCGTGACTCGCAACAGCGACCTGTACGTGGACGACGAGGAGGTGGACGACCTGGTGCGGGCGCTGGAGGGCGAGCTGGCCGCCAGCCGCTACGGTGCCGCCGTGCGCCTGGAGGTGGCGAGCGAATGCCCCGACGAGCTCAGCACCTTCCTGCTGGACCATTTCGAGCTGGATGCCGAGGACCTCTATCCGGTGGACGGTCCGGTCAACCTCAACCGCCTGCTGCGGGTTTGCGACCTGTCCGGGCGCGATGACCTGAAGTTCCGGCCGTTCACGCCGGGGCTGCCCGCCGGCCTGGTGGGCGCGGAGACGATCTTCGACGCCGTCGACGCGAAGGACGTGCTGCTGCACCACCCGTTCCAGGCCTTCACACCGGTGATCGATTTCATCGCCCAGGCCGCCGCCGATCCTGACGTGCTGGCCATAAAGCAGACCCTGTACCGCAGCGGCCCCACCTCACCCATCGTCGACCACCTGGTGGCCGCCGCCCAGGCGGGCAAGGAAGTGACGGTGGTCATCGAGTTGATGGCCCGCTTCGACGAGGCCGCCAACATCTCGCTGGCCAACCGGCTGCAGCAGGCGGGCGCCCACGTCGTCTACGGCGTGGTCGGCTACAAGACCCACGCCAAGATGGCGCTCGTGGTCAGGCGTCGCGGCGAGGAACTGCGCCGTTACGTGCACCTCGGCACCGGCAACTATCACCCGCAGACCACCCGCGTGTACACGGACTACGGCCTGCTCTCGGCTGACCAGTCGCTGGGCCGGGACGTGCACGAGGTCTTCATGCAGCTCACCAGTCTCACCGAGATCCGCGGCCTGAAACGCATGACCACCGCGCCCTTCAGCCTGCACGACCGCGTGCTCGCGCTGATCGAGGCGGAGACCGCAGCCGCAGGGCGGGGACAGCCGGCGCGGATCATCGTCAAGGTGAACGCGCTGATCGAGCCGCAGGTGATCCAGGCCCTGTATCGCGCCTCGCAGGCCGGCGTCGAGGTCGACCTGATCGTGCGCGGCATCTGTTCGCTGCGCCCGGGGCTGCCGGGCGTGTCCGAGAACATCCGGGTGCGCTCCATCGTCGGCCGCTTCCTGGAGCACTCACGCGTGTATTTCTTCCTGAACGGCGGTGACGAGCTGATCTACTGCGCCAGCGCGGACTGGATGGAGCGCAACTTCTTCAACCGGGTGGAGACCTGCTTCCCGCTCACGCGCAAGTCGCACCGCAACCAGGTCAAGGCCGACCTGGAGCTCTATCTCGAGGACAACACGGACGCCTGGGAACTTGCCGCCGACGGCCGCTATCGCCGCCTCTCGCCCGGGCCGGACGCCGGCACGCACTCGGCGCAGGGCGCCCTGCTTCAGCGGCTGGCGGAGACCTGCTGACCGGCGAAGTCCACCTCCAGCCGGTAGCCGGTGGGTTTGAGATACTGGACCTCCCGGTCGAGATCGGCCAGCGTCAGCGGGTTGTTGTCCAGCCAGCCGTCGGGGAAGGACAGGGCGAGTGATCTCTTGCCGACCACCACGCGGGTCTCCAGCGGCAGATCCGCCGAGCGGCTGCGGTTCAGGAGCACCGCCAGGCGCAGCAGGAGGGCCAGGCGCCACACCCGTTTGCGCTTCTTCTCCGGCAGCCGGTCGAGGCGGTCCTGGTCCGGGCGTTTGCGCTGCGAGGCGATCAGGCAGGCCAGCACCTGCTGCTCCAGGCGGGGGAAGCCGGGCAGGTCGGCGTGCTCCACGATGTAGGCGCCATGCTGGTGGAAATTGTGGTGGGAGATATCGAGACCGATCTCGTGCAGCCGCGCCGCCCATTCCAGCAACTTCGCATCCAGCGGGTCGGTGAGCTTCCACGGCTTCGCCACCTGGGCGAGCAGCCGCCCGGCCATGAGCGCCGCGCGCTCCGACTGGTCCGGATCGACGTGGTAGCGCTCGACCAGGGCCTGCACGGTGCGCTCGCGGGCATCGGCGTGCTGCAGCCGGCCCACCAGATCGTAGAGCAGACCCTCGCGCAGCGAGCCGTCGGAGATGTTCATGCGCTCGATGCCGAGCGAAGCGAATATCTCGGCCAGGATGGACAGCCCGCCCGCCCAGACCTGGGCGCGGCGCTGGGACAGACCGGGCAGGTCGAGCCGCTCGATGCGCCCCTGGGCAATCATGCGCTCGATCAGCTCCTCGACGTTGCCGAGTGTGAGGCCTTCCGGATGCAGGACGCCCAGCTCCCGGGCCACCGCCTCGGCGGAGCGGACGGTGCCCGAGGCGCCGATGGCCTCCTGCCAGCCGTGCTTGCGGAAGAACGCCTTCACCGGCCTGAGTTTCAGCTGCGCCGCCGTGCGCGCGCGGTCGAAGGCCTTGCGGGTGAGCTTGCCCTCGGGGAAGTAGCGTTCGGTCTTGCCGACGCAGCCCATGGACAGGCTCTCCAGCGCCTCCGGCTGCTCGCCCTGCCCCAGTATCAGCTCGGTGCTGCCGCCGCCGATGTCCACGACGAGCCGGCGGCCCTCGATGGGCGGCAGGCTGTGGGCCACGCCGAGGTAGATGAGACGGGCCTCCTCAATGCCCGAGATGATCTCGATGGGCTGGCCGAGGGCGGCCTCGGCCTCGGCCAGGAAGCCGGCCTCGCGGCGGGCCCGCCGCAGGGTATTGGTGCCGGCCGCGCGCACGTTGGAGGCATCCACGTCGCGCAGCCGCTCGCCGAAACGGCTCAGGCACTCCAGCGCCCGGGCCTTGCTGCTCACCGTCAGCCCGGTCTTCGGTGACAGGCCCTCGGCGAGCCGCACCGTCTCGCGCAGGCGGTCCAGGATGGTGAGCTGACCGTGGCGCAGGGTGGCCACGATCATGTGGAAACTGTTGGAGCCCAGATCGACAGCGGCGATGACGCTGTCCTGGGAGTGATCGTCGTTCTGGTCGTTATTGGAGACGATGCCGGTCTCCCCTCCTTCCCGCCGGTGGCCGCCGCTGCGGCGACGTCAGGCTATCAGACGGAGAACGACGAACCGCAGCCGCAGGTGGTCTGGGCGTTCGGGTTGCGGATGATGAACTGCGCGCCTTCCAGGTCTTCCTTGTAGTCGATCTCGGCGCCCATGAGGTACTGCACGCTCATCGGGTCCACCAGCAGCGTGACGCCCTGGTTCTCCACCTGGGTATCGCCCTCTTCCATCTTCTCGTCGAATGTGAATCCGTACTGGAAGCCGGAACAGCCCCCGCCGGAGACGAATACGCGCAGCATGAGTTCCTGATTGTCTTCCTCACGGATCAGTTCGCCCACTTTCTGCGCGGCCGCATCGGTAAACACCAGGGGCGGCGGCGGCATCTCGGTGGGTTCGGGTGTCGTCGTCGAATTTTCCATGCTTCTGCTTCCCCGGGCCCGCGTGCGGGCCCTGTCTGCCGGTCTCTACTTGTCGATTCCGATTCGGGTCGATTCCGATTCGGGTCGATCTCCTATTTCGCGCCCGTCGCAATCTTGGGCGCCGGCATCTTCGCGGTATCGCCGGTCTTGTCGGCCTTGCCGCTCTCACCGGCATCCCCGGCGGCCTGGCCGGCGCGCGTATCCGCGCCGTGGACCAGCTTGCCGTTGATCTCCGCGCCGATGGCCATCTCGATCAGATTGTAATACACATTACCGATGACCCGCGCCGTGGGCCCGAGTTCCACCCGCTCGCTGGCCGTGAGGTCGCCGCGCACCGTGCCTTTCAGCACCACATGGGGCACGGTCACGTTGCCCTCGATGGTGCCGTTTTCGCTGATGCTGAGCGCCGAGTCGCTCTGCGGATCGGCGCTGACGTTGCCGTGGACGGTGCCGTCCACGTGGCAGCCGCCGTCGAAGTGCAGGTCGCCCTGCACCCGCGAATTCGGGCCGACCAGCGTGTCGATGGTCGTGTGGCGCTTGTTCTTACGTCCAAACATGGCTTACTCCGTGAAGCGGGTTCATCCCGGGCTCGTGGACCCCCGGGTTCATCCCGGGCTCGTGGACCAAGGAAAACTCTGCTTGATGCCCGAGTTGCCGCTGCCGCTCGGCATCAGTTCGACATTGACACGATCCGGCTCGAATCCCTCCGGCAGCACCAGTTCCCGCTCGAAGTCCTGGAAGTACCGGAACGAGAACGCCCAGCGCGCGCCGCCGTCTTCGGCCGCCAGCTGGGCGAAGGGGATGGTGACGGCCTCGCCGCCCCGCGCCCCGTCCACCGACAGGCGCACCGTCCCCGACACGCGCTGGTGGTGCTGTTTCACCTGCACGAGCACCAGCCGCAGACGATAGCGGGACTCCTCCGCGCCGCGCAATACCTGGAAGTCCTGCACCCGCAGACCGCTGCTGGAGTCCGCCGGCGAGATAATGCCGCGGTAAAAAGCAATGGCCTCGCGCTGTTCCTGGATCTTGTCCTGCAGCGAGCGGAAACCCTCGTCTATGGCCTTGTATGCCTCCTGGTCCGTCTTGCGCAGCGTCTCCAGCTTGATGACTTCCTCGCGCAGCGCCGCCCCCTCGGCCTCCAGCGCAGCGATGCGCCCGGTCAGATCGTCCCGCTCGCGGGCGGTCTCGAGACGGTTGTAGCCCGCGTGCAGCCGGCCCGCCTCGTACACCAGGTAGCCGGCGCCGAGGACGGCCGCGAGGGCGACAGCGGCCAGCACACGGCTGCGGATCGGGGAGGCATTCGGCATAGGGTCCGGGATCGCGGGATTCTGTCAAAACGGGGGCTATGGTACGCGGCGGCCGCCGCCCCCGGAAGTGCGGTGTGTCACGGATCGGCCACGCACCGGCCCGCCAGCGGCGCTGGGTCGGCCGGACGCCGCGATGCCCTCAGGGCGTGAACCCGGCGCGGCGCAGGTCCTTCGTGAACACCGCCCGCCAGCGGTGCGGCCACCAGCGCGGCTGCGGCGGCGGCCCCTCCGGGAACAGGTGGGTGGCCAGCTCGAACAGCGCCCGGGCGTAGACCCGGCGCTTGAAGTAGATGACCTCGTTGACCGGACGCCAGTAATCCACCCAGCGCCAGCGGTCGAACTCGGGCGTGTGGCTCAGGTCGAGGCGCAGCCGCTCCTCGGCGGAGACGAAGCGCAGCAGGAACCAGCGCTGCTTCTGGCCGATGCAGACGGGACTGTCGCCCTGGCCCCGGCGGCGGACGTAGCGCTGCGGCAGGCGATAGGAGATCCAGTCCCGGGTGGCCCCCAGCACCTGGACGTCGTGGTGCTCGAGGCCGAGCTCCTCGTACAGCTCCCGGAACATCGCCTGCTCCGCGCTCTCGCCGCTGTCGATGCCGCCCTGGGGGAATTGCCAGCCCTTGCGTCCGGCGCGGCCGGCCAGCAGCAGACGATCGGCCTCGTTCGCCAGTATGATGCCGACGTTCGCGCGGAAGCCGTGCTCGTCGATATTGTCGGAATTCATGGAAAACCTCTTGGCCGTCATTCTTCCACAATCCCGAATACCGGACCAGCGACCGGAAGCCTCATGACCGTGGCGCAGAAGCTGCTCCTGCCCGGCCTCCTGCTGCTGGCCCTCACCTGCCTGGCCGCGGCGCTTGCGACGGGCAGCGAATCCCTGCCGCTGGCGCGGATCGCGGAGATCCTGGCCGGCGGCGGCAGCGCCGGCGAACGCGACCTGGTGCTGCAGCTGCGCCTGCCCCGCGCGCTGTCCGCCTTCGCCGTCGGCGGGCTGCTGGCGCTGGCCGGCGTGCTGATGCAGGTGCTGCTGCGCAACCCCCTCGCGGATCCCTACATCCTCGGCACTTCCGGCGGCGCCGCGGTCGGGGCGCTGGCCGCCCTTTCCGTCGGGCTGGCGCCCTGGGCCGTGGACGCCGGCGCCTTCACCGGCGCCCTGGGCGCGATGCTGATCGTGTTTGTGGTGGCCCACGGCAGCGGCAGCTGGACCCCGGCCCGGCTGCTGCTCACCGGCGTGGTCCTGGCTTCGGGGCTCTCGGCGGTGATCGGCCTGCTGCTCACGCTGTCGCCGGAACAGGGCATCCACGGCATGCTGTTCTGGCTGATGGGCGACTTCTCTTTCGCCCACGCGCCGGCACCCCTGCTGGTGGTTCTCGCGGTCGGCACCGCGCTGTCCCTGGCCGCCGCCCGGGAACTGAACGTGCTCGCGCGGGGCGAGACCATGGCCGCCATCCTGGGGCAGCGGGTCGCACTGGTACAGGCTGCGATCTTCGTCGGCGCGGCCCTGCTGACCGGCGTCGCCGTCACTGCGGCGGGGACCATCGGCTTCGTCGGCCTCGTCGTGCCGCACATGATCCGCCTGGTGACCGGCAGCGAACACCGCCGCGTGATACCGGCAGCCGCCGTCGCCGGCGGCTGCCTGCTGGTGGTGGCCGACACGCTGGCGCGCACGGCCATGGCGCCCCGTCAGCTGCCGGTGGGCACGCTCACGGCCCTGCTGGGCGTGCCCCTGTTCCTGGCGCTCATGTGGCGCCAGCGGCGCTAGGGTCCCGGCCGGCGGCCGCGCCGCCGGGAAACACCACCATGTGGTCGGTCTCGATGCGGATGCCGATCATCTCGCCGACCGCATGGTCATGATGGCTCGGCACGGCGGAGAGTAATCGGCTGCCGTCGGCCGTACTCAGTTCGTAGAGGAACTGGGGGCCGCGAAAGCGCCGGCTCACGACTCGGGCCTTCAGCGCGCTCTCGTCGTCGTGCACGACATCGTCCGGCCGCAGCAGGAGCTCGACCTCGGTGCCAACAGGCAGCGCTTCGGTCATGCGCCCGGTCGCGGTCGCCACCGGGGTCTCCACGGTGTGCGGTCCGCGCACCACGCCGGGCAGCCAGACGCCCTGGCCGACGAACCCGGCCACGAACCGGTCCGCCGGCCGGTGATAGATATTGTAGGCCGTATCCCACTGCAGCAGCCGCCCGGCAGTGAGCACGCCGACGTCGTCGGCCACGGAGAAGGCATCCTGATGGTCGTGGGTGACGATGAGCGCCGTCGTTCCGACGGACTTCAGGATGTCGCGCACCTCGGCGGCGAGGCGCTCGCGAAGGCCGGCGTCCAGGTTGGAGAAGGGCTCGTCCATCAGCAACAGGCCGGGCTCCGGTGCCAGCGCCCGCGCCAGGGCGACCCGCTGCTGCTGGCCGCCGGAGAGCTCGTGGGGATAACGGCCCTCCAGCCCCGGCAGCCCGACCAGCTGGAGCATCTCGCGCACCCGGTCCTGCTGGCGGGAGCCGCTGCGCGCGGCGAGTCCGAAGGCCACGTTGCCGGCGACGTCCAGGTGCGGCATCAGGGCGTAGTCCTGGAACACCATGCCGATGCGCCGGCGCTCCGGCGGCACGTGCACGCCCGGCCCCGACAGCTCGCGCCCGTCTGCCCTGATGCGCCCGCCGGCGGGACGCTCGAAGCCGGCGATGCAGCGCAGCACGGTGGTCTTGCCACAGCCGGACGGCCCGAGCAGACAGCCGATGCGGCCGCGCTCGAGCACGAGGTCGACGCCCTCCAGTACGGGCTGGTCGCCGTAGGCATGGCTCAGTTGTTCGATCGTGAGCATTCAGCCGCTCCGACGGTTCAGCAGCAGCACGGGGATCAGGCCGACCAGCACGATGGACAGGGCGGAGACCGAGGCGCGTTCCCAGTGCCCCTCCGAGGTGAGCTGAAACACGCGGACGCTGAGGGTATCCCAGCCGAACGGGCGGGTCATCAGCGTGATCGGCAGCTCCTTCATGACGTCGACGAAAACGAGCAGGGCGGCGGTGGCGATGCCGGTGCCGAGGATCGGCACATGCACCCGACCGAGGAGCCTCAGCCCGGCCACCCCCATGCCCCGGGCCGCGTCATCGAGGCTGGGGCGTATGCGCTGCATGGCGCTCTCCACCGGCCCGTGGCCCACGGCCAGGAAGCGGGCGGCGTAGGCGAGCAGCATGGTCACCACCGTGCCGGTCAGCACCACCGGGGCGACGCCGGCGCCGAGCAGCGCGCGGGCCGCGGCGGTGATGCCCTCGCCGAGTCCGACGATGGCCACGAAGAACCCGACGGCCAGGACCGCGCCCGGGATGGCATAACCCAGGGTGGCGGCCCGCGCGAAGCCGGCGGCGAGCGGCCCCGGCCGCAGGCGCACGGCGTAGGCGAGCAACAGCGCGAGGATGACGATCACGATGGCCGCCGCCAGACCCAGGAAGACGCTGCGCCCGGCGAAGGCGAGATAGCGGGGATCGAACTCGGCGGCGAAGGTCTGCACCGTCCACGCCACGAGCTGGAGCACCGGCAGCGCAAACGCCACCAGGAAGACCAGGCTGCAGTAGCCGGTGGCCAGCCGGGCGGCGCCGGGCGCGAGATGCAGCCGGCGGCGGCCGCCGCCGCTGCCCACCGCCTCGAAGCGGGCGCGGCCGCGGAAGCGGCGCTCGGTGACCACCGCCACCGCCACCAGCAGCACGAGCACGCTGGCGAGCTGCAGCGCCGCGTCCAGCGAGAAGAGGGAGAACCAGGCCTGGTAGATGGCCGTGGTGAAGGTGTCGTAGTTGAACACGCTCACCGTGCCGAAATCCGCCAGGGTCTCCATGGCCACGAGCGCCACGCCGGCGGCGATCCAGGGCCGCGCCATCGGCAGTGCGACCCGCCGGAAACCCTGGGCCGGCGTCATCCCCACCGACTGGGCCACCTCCAGCCCGCGCACCCCCTGGGTGGCGAAGGCATGGCGGGCGATCAGGTAAACATAGGGGAACAGGGCGAGCGTCAGCGTCAGGATACTGGCTGCGCGGGCGCCCAGCCCGGGCAGCCCTGCCCCGTCGCCGAAGGCGCCGCGCAGCGCGGTCTGCACGGTGCCCGTGTATTCGAACAGGCCGGCGAGAGCGAAGGCGAGCACGTAGCCGGGCACGGCCAGCGGCAGCAGCAGCGCCCAGTTGAAAAAGCGCCGCCCCGGGAACTCGCAGGCGGCGGTCAGCCAGGCCAGGCTGGCACCGATGACTGCGGTGAGCGCGGAGACGGCGAGCACGAGCCAGAGCGTGTTCACCAGCACCCGGGGCAGCACGTGCTCGGCCAGGTGGGCCCAGACCGCCTGATCGGGCGAGAACAGCGACGCGACGGCGACGGCCAGCGGCGTCGCCGTCATCACCGCGATGAGGCCGGCGACGACGATCCAGGCGCGGCCGCCCGCGGCCGGCCGCCGGTCAGCGCTCAACGATAGCCGGCCCGGTCCATCAGCTTGACCGCGGCCGTCTGCAGCTCGCCGGCCCGGGCCACCGGCATGTCGCTCGCCTCGAACTCGCCCCAGGCGGCGACCAGCGGATCGGCGGACACGGCAGGGTTGGCGGGGAACTCCAGATTCAGGCCCGCGAACATCTCCTGCGCCGCCGGGGAAGACAGCCACTCGAGCAGGGCGACGGCCGCGGCCGCGCGTGGCGCATGCTTCGTCACGCCACCCCCGGAGACGTTGATGTGCACGCCGCCGGTCTCGCCGGAGGGCCAGTGCAGCGCCATTGCCAGGTCCGTGCCGCGCTCCTTCTGCAGCCGGCCGAAGTAGTAGCTGTTGACGACGCCCACGTCGCACTGCCCGGCCAGGATGGCCTCCATCAGCTTGGTGTCGTTGGAGAAGACGTCCGCGGCCAGGTTGTCCACCCAGCCGCGCACGATCTCCTCGGTGCGCTCTTCGCCGTAGCGGGCGATGAGCATGGCAACCAGCGACTGGTTATAGACCTTCTTCGACGTGCGCAGGCAGAGCCGGCCCTGCCACTCGTCGTCGGCGAGGTCGGCATAACCCGCCAGGGACTGCGGGTCCACCCGCTCGGTGGAATAGACGATGGTGCGTGCGCGGACCGAGAGCGCGAACCAGCGGTTCTGCGGGTCCTGCAGGTGATCCGGAACGTTCTGCTCGAGGACCTGCGATTCGACCGGGCGCAGCACGCCCTGCTCGGCCGCGTACCAGAGGTTGCCCGCGTCCACCGTCAGCAGCATGTCCGCGTCGGTATTCTCGCCCTCCGCCAGCAGCCGCTGGATGAGCGGCTGTTCCTTGTCGGTGGTGTAGGCGACCTCCACACCGGTCTCCTCCGTGTAACGGTCGAAGATGGGCTTGATGAGGTGCTCGGCCCGCGCCGAGTAGACCACCACCCTGTCCGCCGCGGCGGACGCCGGGCCCGCCGCCTCATCCGGCGCGGCCGAGTCCGGCTCGCCGCCGCCGCAGGCCGCCGCCAGCGCGGCGCCGGTGAGAACCCATGCGGTGGTCCTGAGCCGTTTCGTGAATTTCATGAAATCACTCCGTTCCTTGTCCCGAGTTCGATCCCGGGGTTGATACCCGATTGCCGGCGACGATATCGACAATGACAATTGATAATGGTTCTCATTATCACAGACAGCGGGCTCCGGGTCACGGGCCGGCCGGCGGAGGCCGTGCTCAGCCCGACGCGGCCACCCGGTCGCGGCCGGCGGACTTGGCCTCGTAGAGCGCAACGTCGGCCCGCGCGAGCAGGCTCTCTGCCAGGGTCTTGAGATCCTCGTCCGCCCGCGAGGGGGTCACCGTGGCGAGCCCCGCGGAGATGGTCAGCTCGAGCTCCGTGCCGTCGGCGAGTGCGACGGGTCGCTCGGCCACCGCGGCGCGCAGGCGCTCCGCCAGGCTGAGCCCGGCCACGGCATCGGTGTCCGGCAGCAGCAGCACGAACTCCTCGCCGCCGTAGCGGGCAGCGACGTCGCTCGCCCTGATGCGGGACTCGATTCGCTGGGCCACCTCGGCCAGCACGAGGTCGCCGGCCAGGTGACCGTGATTGTCGTTCACCCGCTTGAAGTGATCGATGTCGGCCAGCAGCAGCGTGAGCGGCGAGCCGTCCCGGCGGGACCGCGCCAGCTCCTCGCGCAGCCGGGTCTGCAGATAGCGCCGGTTGTGCCAGCCGGTCAGCACGTCCGTGATGCCGCTGCGCAGCAACCGGGCCCGGTTCACCGCGTTCTCCAGCGCGAACGAGGCGATGACGCCGAGATGGCCCAGGAATTCCGTGCCGTGGCTGCGGGTGTAGCGGCCGGGATCTGCGCTGCCGAAATTCAGGCTGCCCATCAGCCGGCCCTGCCGCTCCAGCGGGATCAGCGCGATGCTGGCAGGCACCGTGCCGCGGCCGAAGATGAGCTGATGGTCGGCCGCGCTGTAGGGGCCGAGCCAGGGGCCGCGCAGCGTCGTGTAATGGGGCGCGATGCCGGTGAGCGCGTCCACCAGCGCCACGTCCGGCAGCTCCTCCGGGCTGGTACCCGCCGCGATCAGCAGATGGCGCACCTCGTGATCGGGGTCGCACAGCAGCACCGAGACGTGGGGCAGGTCGAAGCTCTCCCGCAGCCCACGGGTGAGACGCCGGAACAGCTCCGGCAGGTTTTCCGCATTCAGCAGCGCGAGCTCCCGCTCCCGTGAGCGGCGCAATATCGCCTCGTTGTTGGCCGCCTCCTCGGTCAGCAGGGCCAGCTGGCCGCGCAGGCGGCGGAGCTCATCCTCCGGGCTGCTCACCGTTACCTCCATCGGGTGTCGCGCGGCTGGCGAGGTACTCGCGGCCCCGGCGCATCAGGCGGACGAATCCCGCCTCGTCGCCGGAGCGCACCAGCTCGCGGATACGCTCCGCCGACTGGCACAGCGCGTCCAGCGGCTCGAGCCCGAACTCGTTCAGGCGCTGGATCTCGAAATAGAGATTGGGGTTCTCCTCAGCCACCCGGCCCGAGACGTCGAGCTGGGCGTCGAAAGTGGTACTGGACATGGTCGAGAGCCGCGGCGCCGCCTCGCCGCTCTCCGCCAGCGCGGTGAAGAACGCGATGTTCAGCGCGTGGGACAGGCCCAGCACGTAGGCGATGAGCCGGTCGTGGTCCTCCAGGTCCATGTCGATGCGCTCGGCCATGGTGGCGGCGAACAGCTCCCGGGCCTCGGCCGTGGCCTCCGCCACGCCGACGTCGCAGAAGATCACGTGGCGCCCGGAGAGCAGGCGGGTATCCGGTCCGAACATGGGATGCAGGGAGGTGACGCGGCAGCCGGCCCGCGCCAGCGCCTGCAGCGGCTCTTTCAGCGGGCTCTTCAGCGAGCCGACGTCGAAGATCAGCCCACGGGGTTTCAGCCCGGCCAGGCTCGCCAGGATATCCGCGCTGCGCGCGAGCGGCGCCGCCACCACGATGATGTCGTAGTCCGTGCCGGCCTCGCGCCAGTCCGCGTAGTAGTCCACGGGCAGATCGGTGGGGCCCGGGTCGGCGATGGTGACGTCGAAGCCCTGGGAGGCGAAGAAACCGACGAGCCAACCGCCCATCTTGCCCGAGCCGCCGATTACCAGCACCCGGCGGCCGTCGCCGCGGCCCTCCGCGGTGACCCGTGCCTGCTCCTGGTGGGTGAGCGACGAACGGATCAGCAGGGTCAGCAGCGACTCCGCCAGGGCCGGGTCCACACCCATCTCCTCGGCCTGCCGGCGGCCCAGGTCGATCACTTCCTTCTCGCGCCTGAAGTCGCGCGTGGCGCGACCGGTGGTCATCTTGCTCCGGCCGATCTCGTCGACGATGCGCTGCCTCTCCGCGACCCGCTCGATCAATTCCCGGTCCACGGCGGAGAGCCGCGCACGCAATTCGTCAAGATCCATTGTCTGCCCGCAGTCTGCAAGAACCCCGCCTTTGTACTAAGCCGGGCAGCGGCGGGCAACAAAAAAAGGCCCGCGCGTGGCGGGCCGAGGCGGTGCAGCAGCAGTTACCGATGCAACCGGTGCGGCGGCGGGCGGGTCAGTCCCGGCCGCGGCCGCGCCGGCGATGGTCGTTGTCGTGGCCACGTCCGCGACGATGCTCGTCGCTGTGGCCGCGGCGTCGCTCGTGCTTCTTGTCGCGGCGATTCTCGTGGCGGTCGTGATGACGGTCGCGCCGACGGTCGTCCCAGCCGCGGCGGTCCCGGTAGTCCCGGTAGTCCCGGTAGTAGCGACGGTCACTGGGGTCACGATAGTCGCCGTAGTGGCGGTAGTAGCGCCGGTACCAGTCCCGGTAGTGGCGACGGTCGCGCGCCCAGCGGCGCTTGCGGTGATCGTAATAGCGGTCGTAGTAGTACTGACGCCGCAGGTCGCGATACCAGCGGCGGCCATCCCGGGGGTCGTAGCCGAAGAAAAACCCGTCCCGGTCCCGGTAGAAGAAACCGAAGTCGCTCGTGCGATGGACCGGCAACCGGTCGTGCGCGGCGCCGTACGGCTTGTCGATCTGCCAGGCCGCATCGGTCGCCGTGCCGGGCTGCGTAAGGTCTGCGGCACCGGCCGGCACCGCGAGCACGAGGCCCGCGGCGAGCGCCGCGACGCCTGCGAAACGGGTATGGATCCTGCTTTCCATGATGCGCCTCCTTTGCGGCGGGTTCGGGCACAGTTTCGGCCAGGCGGCATGAACGGGCCCTGAACGCGGTGCCTCCGCCGGCCGGTGGCGGCTGCACCGGTATCGTGCGACCATTCGGTCATCCCCGTTTTCCAATTCCCTGCGATCAGTACATCGGGAGAAAAGGCGATGAAGACCCGCGCAGCCGTGGCCTGGGAAGCCGGCAAACCCCTGGAGATCGAGACCATCGACCTGGCCGGCCCGAAGGAAGGCGAGGTACTGCTGAGGAACGTGGCCACCGGGGTCTGCCACACGGACGCCTATACGCTGTCGGGCGCCGACCCGGAGGGCCTCTTCCCCGCCATCCTCGGCCACGAGGGCGGCGCCGTCGTGGAGGAGATCGGTCCCGGCGTGACCAGCGTCAAACCGGGCGACCACGTCATCCCCCTGTACACGCCGGAGTGCGGCGAGTGCAGCTTCTGCACCTCGGGCAAGACCAACCTCTGCCAGGCCATCCGCACCACCCAGGGCCAGGGCCTGATGCCCGACGGCACGTCGCGCTTCTCGAAGGACGGTACGACGATCTTCCACTACATGGGCACCTCGACGTTCAGCGAATACACCGTGCTGCCGGAGATCGCCGTGGCGAAGATCAGTCCCGAGGCACCGCTGGAGAAGGTGTGCCTGCTCGGCTGCGGCATCACCACGGGCGTCGGCGCCGTTCTGAATACGGCGAAGGTGGAGCCGGGCGCCACGGTGGCGGTGTTCGGGCTCGGCGGGGTCGGCCTGTCGGTGATCCAGGGAGCGGTCATGGCCCGGGCGGGCCGCATCGTCGCCATCGACGTGAACCCGGACAAATTCGAGCTCGCCCGCCAGCTCGGCGCCACCGACACCGTGAACCCGAAGGACTACGACGCGCCCATCCAGGAAGTGATCGTGGAGCTGACCGACGGCGGCGTGGACTATTCCTTCGAGTGCGTCGGCAACGTGCAGCTCATGCGCGCGGCGCTGGAGTGCTGCCACAAGGGTTGGGGCGAGTCGGTGATCGTCGGCGTCGCCGGCGCCGGCGAGGAGATATCCACCCGGCCCTTCCAGTTGGTGACGGGCCGCGTCTGGCGCGGCACGGCCTTCGGCGGCACCAAGGGGCGCAGCCAGCTGCCCGGCATGGTGGAGCAGTATCTGCACGGCGAGATCCGGGTGGACGAGTTCATCACCCACACGATGCCGCTGGAGGACATCAATCAGGCCTTCGACCTGATGCACGAGGGCAAGAGCATCCGCGCGGTCATCCACTTCTGACCGGCCGCCGCATGTCGGAAGTCGCGGTCGCCACCACCTCGCCCCTCGCCGCCGAGGCGGCGCTGGCGGTCATCGAGGACGGCGGCAACGCCGTCGATGCGGCAGTCGCCGCATCGATGGCATCCACCAATACCCAGCCCGGCGTCTGTGCGCTGGCCGGCGGCGGCTACGCCGTGGTCTGGCCGCCGGACGACGATCCGGTCACCATCGACGGCTATGTCGAGATGCCCGGCCGCGGCCTGGACGCCGACGCCATCGGCCGGGGCGGCATCCGGGTGGGCATGGACTACGGCGGCGGGCTCGAGACCGTCATCGGCCCGGGCTCGGTGGCGGTGCCGGGCACACCGGCCGCCCTGGCCGAGGCCTCCCGGCGCTACGGCCGGCTGCCCTGGGCGGCGCTGATGGAGCCGAGCATCCGCGCGGCGCGGGAAGGCTTCCCGCTCGCCTCGGCCTGCCATCATTACCTGGAATACTCCGGCGACGTCGTCTTCAGCCGCTCGCCCGACTCCCGAGCGGCCATCCACGACGCCGAAGGTCGGCTGCTCGCGCCGGGCGACACCGTGCGCGTGCCCCATCTCGCCGACAGCCTCGAGCTGATCGCCCGCGACGGGGTGCGGGCGTTCTACGAGGGCGAGCTCGCACAAGCCATCGTCCAGCATGTGCGCGCGGGCGAGGGTGCGCTGACGCTGGCGGACATGGCCGCCTACCGTCCCATCCTGCGGCCGGCGCTCACCATCCGCACCGGCGGCTGGGATATCGCCACCAATCCGCCGCCCGCCATCGGCGGCGCGGTGCTCGGCGCCATGCTGGAGCAACTCGACCACGAGACGCTGGAGGGCTGGACGGAGGAGACCGTCGCCCGCCTGATCGCGGCAATGTATGGCGCGCTCACCTGGCGCCGCGAGCGCCTGGACCTGGCCGACGATCCGGCAGCCGAGGGCGAGGCGCTGCTGGCCGCCGCGCGGCGGGGCGAGCTGGGCCGGTTGCCGGCGTTGCGGGAGTCGGGCTCCACCGTGCACACCTCGGCGGTCGACGCGCAGGGGCTTGCCTGCGCCATCACCGTCTCATCGGGCTACGGTTCCGGGGAGATGCCGCCCGGTACCGGACTGTGGTTGAACAACTGCCTCGGCGAGATCGAGCTGAACCGGCGCGGCCTCGTGTGCGGGCCGCCGGGCACCCGGCTGCCCTCCAACATGGCGCCGACCACCGCCCGCAGCGACGGCCGCGTGCTGGCCATCGGCACGCCCGGCGCGGGTCGCATCACGACCGCACTGTGCCAGGTACTCGTCAACTACTTCCGGCTCGGCATGGCACTGGATGCCGCGGTCGCGCATCCGCGGTTGCACGTGGAGATCCGCGACGACGGCGACCGGGTGGCCTGCGAGCCCGGCCTGCCGATGCCCGACGGCGGTCTGCCCGTGCGCACCTTCGAAAAACTCAGCATGTACTTCGGCGGCGTCGGCGCAGTGCTGCACGACGAGCGCCGCGGCTTCGAGATCGCCGCGGATCCGCGGCGGGCGGGCGGCGTGTGCCTCGGGCGCACCGCGCCCGCTGCCACGCCCCCTGCCACGAACTCTGGCCCCGCCGCAGGCGATGACGCAGAATAGCGCCCCGCCATGACCGCGACAGACACCACATTCCTGACGGCGGAGGGCCTGCTGCCCACACCGCTGCCCGACGACCCGATGCCGGTGGCCGCCGCCTGGCTGGCGGAAGCCACCGAACGGGCGCTGCAGCCGAACCCGAACGCACTCGTGATCACCACCGTCGGACGCGAGACCCAGCCCACGGCCAGGGTCGTGCTCTGCAAGGAGTTCGTGGCGGATCCGGGCTATCTCGTCTTCTATACCAACTACCAGTCCCGCAAGGCCCGCGAGATCGCCGCGAACTCGCGCGTGGGCGCTCTGTTCCACTGGGACGGACTGGGGCGGCAGGTGCGCATCGAGGGCGTGGCCATACGATCGCCGGCGGAAGAGAGCGATGCCTATTTCGCCGGCCGCCCCCGCGGCAGCCAGCTCGGCGCCTGGGCCAGCGACCAGAGCGAGCCCGTGGCCTCTCGCGAGGCACTGCTGGAGCAGCTGCACGCGCGGGCCGGGGAACTCGGCGTCTCCGTGCCGCCGGGCGACGAGCCCGGCATCCCGCGGCCGGCTCACTGGGGCGGCTTCCGGCTGTGGGCGTCGCGGGTGGAGCTGTGGACCGAGGGCGCCTCGCGCATCCACGACCGCGCGTTCTGGGAGCGCCGGCTGACCCGGGATTCAGAGCACAGCTTCCAGACCGGCGACTGGCAGTCCACGAGGCTGCAGCCGTGACCGCCTGGCTCGAGAACCGTGACATCACCTGCCCCTGGTGCTGGGAGACCATCAGCGTGGAGCTCGACCTGTCCGCCGGCGGCCAGGGCTACGTGGAAGATTGCCAGGTCTGCTGTCAGCCGATCGAGATCGCCTTCGAAGTCGATGACGGGGAACTCAGCGACGTCCGTGCCGAGCGATCGTCTTAGGCGGACCCTGCTGCCGCTGCTCGCCGGCATGGCGGCCGCAGTGCCGGCTGCAGCGGTGGAACTGGGCGTCAGCGAGGGCACCAACATCGCGGTGACCGCATCCGCCGACGGCCACGCCCTGGTTTTCGACCTCTACGACCGGCTCTGGCGCCTGGACCGCCGCGGCGGCGTGGCCGAGCCGTTGACCGGCCCCGAGCTGGCACTGCGCCGCCCGGACATGCGCGACGATGGCACCATCGTCGCGGAGGGCGACGACGGCACCGCGCGCAAACTGTGGCTGGTGGGACCCGACGGCTCGGCCCGGCCGCTGACCGACGGCGAGGGCCGGGACACGGCGCCGCGCTGGTATCCGGACGGCCGGCGCGTGATCTTCAGCTCTGACCGGGCCGGTTCCGCAGACCTGTACGCGGTCGACGTCACCGACGATACGGTCAGCACGCTGACCCGCACGCCAGGCACCGACGAGCTGGACCCGGCCGTCTCCGCAAGCGGTCGCCTGACGGCCTGGATCACCCGCACCGCCGGTCGCTGGGAACTCTGGCTGCGCGACGGCGCGGCCGCGCCCCGTCTCGTTCACTCGGCAGGGCACCGATTGTCCGCGCCGTCGATCCGGCCCGACGACAGCGTCATCGTCCTGGTGGAGGAGCCGCCGGAGGGCGTACAGCTCACCGCCGTGATCCTGTCCGATCCCGCCGTGGCGAAGGCGCTGGCACGGGACGAGGACTTCTTTCGCCGTCCGGTGGAGTGGCTCGGCAGGAACCGGCTCGCTTACACGGCGGACGGCCGCGTCCGCACCCGCATATTCGGCGAGCTGCGCGCAACGGAGGTGGCCTGGACGGCCTGGATATCGCCGGCCGGGCCGCCCGGCATCCAGTCGGCTCTGGACGGCGCCACGCCGCTCCTGCATCACGGGCGCTACGTCATACGGGCCGGCCGGGTGTTCGACGGCAGCGTCCCGGCCTACCTGGAAGGCATCGACGTGGTGGTCGAGGACGACCGCATCGTCGAGGTGGGCGAGCGGCGTCAGCGCGACGGCGTGGACGTACTCGAATTCCCGGATGCCGTCCTGATGCCGGGCCTGCTGCAGCTCGGGCTACCCGACGGCGTCCGCGCCGAAGACGGCCCGCCGCTGCTCGGCTGCGGCATCACGACCGTGGTCGAGCTGCCGTCCCCGGCGGCAAATCCCTCCTCGCCCCCGGACGGGTGGAATTCGGGCGCGGTGCCGGGACCGGCGCTCGTTTCCGGACAGTCACCCGACGGCGGACTGGTGGACGTGCGCGGCATCCGGGACCGGGCCCGGCGGCTGGAGCGCATCCGCGAGGCGCGGACAGCCGGCGCCACGGTGATCACCGATCGCCTGTATCCGGACCTGGAAGCCGGCGCTTCGCTGCTGGGCGCCGGCAGCGAGCTGCCCACCTCCCCCGCCGGCCGGCGCTATGAAGACGTGCGCCGGCTGCTGGCCGCCAGCGGCGCCACACGGATCGCCGAGCGCCCCGCCAACCCGGGCCCGTGCAGCGTCCAGGAACAACTCCGGCGCCTGCAGCGGCAGGGAGCCAGCGCCTACGAGGCCCTGCGCCGCTACACCGCCGAGGCCGCCCGCCTGGTGGGCCTGGAGGACAGCCGCGGCCACCTCGAGCCGGGGCACCGGGCCGACATGCTCCTGGTCGCGGGCGATCCGTTAAGAGAGGCGGCCGATGCCGCCGACGTGCGCGCCATCGTCGCCGGTGGCCGTTTCTTCACGCCGGCCGGCCTGACCGCCGCGCCAACCCCCGCCGCCCCCGCGGAAGTGTCGGATAATTTGACAAAATCAGGCGATTCTGGGGAAATGTCGCCGATGAGCGACAGTTTTGACATAACGAAATCCGGCGGCGGGAGCTGGCATTACCCCCCGGTCCCGCGCTAAGCGCCCGTTTTTGCTGGCCGTCACCGGAAACGACGGCTCCGGGACCGCCCGCCGACACGTCGGTTTTCTTTACGAAACCGCCTCGCCGGTGGCTGTTGTTTGTCAACAACGGATAACAATTTGCTGAAAGGAAAAGAAAAATCGACGGCTGGCACAGCCCTTGCTTTAGCAATCCCTGCCCAAGCGAAAAGGTAACTGATTCGGGAGGTCAAACGAGAACCCTACCAACCAGGATTCACAAGCCAGAAGACAAGTCACAACAACAAGAAGAACGAGAACAAGAACAACACGCAAAAAAACAACAACCAGAAGAAGAAACGCTTGTCTGGCCCGAAGAATCAGCCTACCTGAAAACAATAAGAAGAAGTCCTGTTGACCCCGTTAGCTCTTGCTGCGGGGTTTTTCTTTTCCGGGCATGATGGGCGGCCACGGACGCCGAGCCTCCCGCTGCCCATGCCCATGCCGATGCCGATGCCGATGCCGATGCCGATGCCCAAGGCCCGATCCACCGTCTTCCGAAAAATGCGCATCGCGCTCCTGCTCTACGTATTGCTGTTCGTCGCGGCGGGTGCGTGGATCAGCCGTGCGGCCACGACCGACTGGGACGACACCCTGTACGTGAACCTCTATCCGGTGAACGGGGACGGCAGCGCCGCGGCGGCCGCCTGGATCGAGCGGCTGGACGAGAGCGATTTCGAGCCAATCGAACGTTACCTCCAGTCCGAGACCGAGCGCTACGGCAGGCGGCCGGCGAAGGCCCTCGACATCACCCTGGGCCCGACGATGGACGAGGGGCCTCCGCGACCGTCGGAGGACGCCAACATGCTGCAGATCGCGGCCTGGAGCCTGCACCTTCGGTGGTGGGCATGGCGGGCGACCCGGGACGACGGCGTGCCCGAACCCGACATCAAGCTCTTCGTACAGTACTTCGCCCCGGACGACGAGGTGGTGCTCGACGCCTCGCTGGGGCTCGAGAAAGGACTGGTGGGCGTCATCAACGCGTTCGCCAGCCGGTCGATGCGGGGCGCAAACCGGGTGGTCATCACTCACGAGTTGCTGCACACCCTCGGCGCCACCGACAAGTATGACCCGGCCACGTCGCTGCCCCTGGTGCCGGCGGGCCTGGCCGACCCCGAGCGCGTGCCGCTCTACCCCCAGCGCCGCGCGGAGATCATGGCCGGACGGATCGCGATCTCTGCCACCGAAGCACATATCCCCGGGAACCTGGGAAGCACGACCATCGGCCCGCTCACGGCGGCGGAGATCGGGCTCATCCGCTGAGTCGCAGGTTATCGTCGCGGGTTATGATGATCGCCCATGGAGCCGAGCCGCACATCGGAGCCGATCTGCCCCCTGACTGCGGGCGGGCTCGACGTATCGGTACCCGGCCGGATGCTGGTGCAGGCCCTGGATCTCCGTGTGGGCCCGGGCGAGTTTGTCGCCGTGCTCGGCTGCAACGGCAGCGGCAAGACGATGACGCTCGAGACCCTCGCCGGGCTGCGCCCGCCCCGGGGCGGAGACATCCGCTACTTCGGCCGGCCCGCTGCCGACTGGCGCCGACCCGACCTGGCCCGCCGACTCGCGCTCCTGCCCCAGGACCAGGAGGACCTGTTCCCGAGCACCGTGCTCGAGGAGGCGCTGATCGGCCGGCATCCCCACATCGGCCGCTGGCGTTGGGAGAGCGAGGCGGACCGGCAGATCGCGCTGACGGAGCTGGAACGGGTCGGCCTTGCGGGACTCGCCGACCGGGGCACCACCACCCTGTCGGGCGGTGAGCGCCGCCGGCTCGCCATCGCACAGACCCTGAGCCAGCGGCCCGAGTTGTTCCTGCTGGACGAGCCCACCAACCATCTCGACCCCCAGCATCAGCTGCTGACGCTCGGCATGATCCGCGAGCGGGTCGCCGCCGGCGCGACCGCCATCGTCAGCCTGCACGACGTCAACCTGGCGGCCCGTTATGCCGATCGCTGCCTGCTGCTGGACGGCGACGGCGGCTGGGAGCTGGGGGATACGGAGGCTGTGCTGAATGCCGACAGCCTCAGCCGGCTCTACCGCACGCCGATGGCCGCGGTGGACTGGCGCGGCGGGCGCCTGTTCGTTCCGGACGGCTCAGCCGGCCCCGCCGCCCGGCCCTGACGGCCAGTCCAGCATCCCCTGCAGCACGGGATGCAGGGCCGGATTGGCGGCCAGCACGGTGGTGGTGGCGAGCCCCGGCGATACCCCGGCCAGGTCCGTGAAGATACCACCCGCCTCGCGCACGATGACCGCCAGCGCCGCGATATCGAGAATGTTCACGTCGGACTCGACCACGGCATCGATGCGCCCGGAAGCGAGCAGGTGATAGTGGTAGAAGTCGCCGTAACCGCGGATGCGGTCCGCCCTTGCAACCACCTCGCCCCAGGCGGGCCAGCGCTCGCTCAGCGCCAGGCTGCGCAGATTGCCACCCGACACCGCGGCGTCCTCCAGCGCAGCGACACTGCTGACGCGGACGGGCGTGCCGTCCAGCCAGGCGCCCTGCCCCCGCTCCGCCCAGGCCAATTCGCCGAATGCCGGCGCGCTGGAGACGCCGAGGACGAGTTCGCCGGCTTCCATCAGCGCGATCTGCGTGGAGAAGAAGGGATAACGGCGGACGAAACTCTTGGTGCCGTCGATGGGATCCACGAGCCAAAGGAAAGGCGAGTCGCGCTCGGCGCGACCGGTCTCCTCGCCGTAGAAGCCGTGGTCCGGATAGCGCTCCGCGATGATGCGGCGGATAGTGCGCTCGGCCTCGACGTCGGCGTCGGTCACCGGCGAGAGGTCGGACTTCGAGCGCACCTCGATGTCCTCACCGATATGTTCGTAGTAATGGCGAATCACGTCGGCCGCCGCTCGGGCGGCGGCGAGCGCCGTCTCCAGTCTTTCCGAATGTGCCATCGCCAGGCCCGTCTCCGCGACGGGCGAATTCTACTTCATTGCGGCAGGCCTGTTGCCGCGGCCATTGCGGCAAGCACGTAGCCGCGTCGCCTTGACACCCCATGCACGGCCTCCGAGAATCGACCGCGAACACCAGGTGAGTCTGCAGCGATGCCGCAGACGAACGGGAAGCCGGTGGTGCCGCCCTGATGCGAGCGGCCGATTCCGGCGCTGCCCCCGCAACGGTGATCGAGTGAAGGACGAAGCGTCGGGCCGGTTCCCGGCTCCGAAGCCACTGTGAGACGACTCACGGGAAGGTGCTCCGTCCAGGGCCATGACGGCCCGCTCGTCAGCCCGGAGACCGGCCTGGTGTCATGGTGGCGGCGCGGAGGGCGCAGGCCGGACCGATGTAACCCATCGACCCGAGTCTCTCCCTTCCCGACCGCGGAATACGAACGAAGACGTGCGGCGGGCACGCGGGGGACAGCAATGAACGGAACCACTCGGACGGTCACGCGACTGGGCGCGGCCATGGCGGCGATCGTGGTCGCGACGCTGGCGGCGGCGAGCGCGGCGCAGGCACAGTCGCCCGGCTGGTCGGATCCGACCAGCCGGGCGAACCCGCCGGGTTCGCGGGCAGGTCTCGACACACTGATCGTCACCGCGACGCGCACGCCGATCCCCGCTTCCGAGTCCCTGGTGCCGGTCACCGTGATCACCCGCGAGCAGATCGCGCGCTCCCTGGCCACGGACGTGCTGGACCTGCTGCGTTTCGAGGCCGGCCTCGACGTGGCCCGCACCGGCGGGCCCGGCCAGGCGGCTGCGGTGTTCGTGCGCGGCTCCGAGAGCAACCACGCGCTGGTGCTGATCGACGGCGTGCGCATCAACCCGGGCACGATCGGTGCCGCGCCTTTGCAGAATCTGGCGCCCTCGGTGATCCAGCGCATCGAGATCGTGAAGGGCGTACGCTCGTCGCTGTACGGCACGGACGCGATCGGCGGCGTCATCAACATCATCACCCGCGGCGGCCGCGAACGCAGCGAGACGGCCGTGCGCAGCGGCAGCTTCGACACCCGCCAGATACAGACGTCGCTGGGCCGCCGCGCCGGCGCCGTCGACCTGGGCCTGAACCTGGACTGGTCGGAGACGGACGGCTTCCCCACCTATCGGGACGACGACAGCGACCGCGGCTACGACAACTTCTCCGCCAACGCCCACGCCGGCATGTCCTTCGGTCCGGCCGCAGTCACCCTGCGTCACTGGCATGCCACCGGCACCACGGAGTACTCCGACTTCTTCCGCATCCCGGTCGACCAGGACTACCTGAACGCCGTCTCCGCGCTGGAAGTGGCCACACCGATCGGCGGATTCGGGGACACACGGATGATCCTGAGCCACCTGCGCGACGAGATCGAGCAGAACCAGGTGCCCGATTTCGTCGAATCGGAACGCAGCACGCTGGACCTGCAGCACACCTTCCCGGCGTGGCGCGGTCACACGCTGATGGCCGGCGCCTACCTGGTGGAGGAGGACGCGAGCGCGCTGTCCTTCGGGCTGGGCTTCGACGAGGACACGAGCGTGCGCGCCCTGTTCCTGCAGGATCTGATCCGGCGGGGCAACCACGAGGTCCAGCTTGCCGCCCGCTACACCGATCACAGCGACTTCGGCAGCCAGTCCACCTGGAATGCGGAATACGGCTACCGCATCACCCCGCGCTGGCGGGTGTCGGCCGGCATCGGCACCGCCTACCGGGCACCGGACGCCACCGACCGCTTCGGCTTCGGCGGCAATCCGGACCTGGAACCGGAGACCGCCCGCGAGGCCCAGCTGGTGCTGCGCTACTCGCCCGCACCGGACTCGCAGGTCAGCGTGGAGCTCTATCACAAGGACATCGACGACCTGATCGAGTTCGACCTGGCCGCCTTCCGCCTGCGCAACATCGATACCGCGGAGATCCGCGGCCTGCAGGTCTCCTGGGACAGGCGCTGGGAGGAGTGGGAGATGCGCATCTCCGCGGTGCGCCAGCAGGCCCGCGACGGCGCCACCGACGACCGGCTGTTGCGCCGCGCCGAGAAGAGCGTGAGCCTGACGGCGAGCCGCAACATCGGCCGGCATACCCTGGGGCTGTCCCTGGTGGCGAACGGCGACCGGGCCGGCGTGGCTGGCGAGACCATGGGCGGCTATCTGCTGACAAACGTGAACGCGCGCTTCCGGCTGAGCGAATCCTGGCATCTCACCGGCCGCATCGAGAACCTGCTGGACCGGGACTACGAGACGGCGGCGGGCTTCAACATGGCAGGTCGCAGCGGTTATCTGGAACTGGGCTACGTCTGGCGCTGACGCGCCGGCCACTGACAAGGAGTCGACATGGGCAATCGCCTGACCAAGATCTATACGCGCACCGGCGACGACGGCACCACCGGCCTCGGCGACGGCAGCCGCACGGCCAAGGACTCGCGGCGGGTCGAGGCCTACGGCACGGTGGACGAGGCCAACAGCTGCATCGGCATGGTGCTGGCGACGGCCGCGGTGCCGGACGACGTCCGCGACTGCCTGGAGCGCGTGCAGCACGAACTCTTCGACCTGGGCGGCGAACTCTGCATCCCCGGCCATCTGGCCATCACGCCGGACTACGTCACCCGGCTGGAGCAGGCCCTGGACGGCTATAACGAGGGCCTGCCGGCGCTGAAGGATTTCATCCTGCCCGGCGGCGGGCCGGGTGCGGCCGCCTGTCACCTCGCGCGCACGGTCTGCCGGCGTGCCGAGCGCCGGGTCAGCACGCTCGGCCGGGAAGAGGCCATCAACCCGGATTCGCTGCGCTATCTCAATCGCCTGTCGGACCTGCTGTTCGTGATCGCGCGCATCCTCGCCCGCGCGGAGGACGGCACCGAGGTGCTGTGGAAGAGCGGGCGCAGCGGGGGCGCAGCCTGACCCGGATGCGAGGCTGACGCGCCCGGTCAGGGCGCCGCTGCGGGGAGCCCCCGGCGGGATTCCCGGATGGCGGCGCAGATATCCGCGGCGCCCTGCACCAGCCGCGGCGACGGCCGGGCCAGCGTATCCGGCGGGACGGTGCGCAGGTTGCCCGCCCGCACCGCGGCGAGGGACTGCCACGCCCGCCAGCGCTCCAGCACACCGGCCTCTCCCGCCGGCGCGAGGATCACCTCCGGGTCCCGGGACAGCACCGACTCCACGGTGACGACCGGGGCGAGTTCGTTCAGATCCGAGAAGACGTTATGCCCCCCGCACAGGCGGATGAGTTCGCTGATGTAGTGGCCGCCATTCACCGTGTAGAGGGGCCGGCTCGCCACCTGGTAGAAGACCCTGAGCGGCCGTGCGTCAGCGTGACCGGACACCGCGGCCTCGAGCTCCTGCAGGAATCTCGCGGCCGCCCGTTCCGCCGTCGCCGCCGTGCCCAGCCGCTCGCCGATGCGCCGGATGGCGGCGGCCACGTCTGCCACGCTGCGGGTGCGGACCACCATCACGGTGTAGCCGAGTCCTCGCAGCCGGTCGGTCAGCGCCTCCGGCGTACCGCCGTCCCAGGCCAGGACGAGATCCGGATCGATCACCGCGATGCGCTCCATGTCCACGCGGAACGCATCGCCGATGCGCGGCAGCGCGGCCGCGGCGGGCGGATAGTCGGTGTAGGCGGTGACTGCCGCCAGGCGCTCCCCGGCGCCGGCGGCGAATACCAGCTCGGCCAGGTGCGGCGCCAGCGTGACCACCCGCGACGGCGGGCCGGCCAGCGCTTCATCCGCACCCCCGGCAGAATGCGCGGCGGCGCCGACGGAGGCGGCGAGCAGTATCAGCGCCAGGCGGATCAAATGGCGGCGCCGGCCAGAGTGAGAGCCGCGATGGCCACCAGCCAGAAGACCAGCGTGCGGAACACCAGCGTCTTGGCGGCGCGGGCACCGCGGATCTGACGATCCTGGTCGCTTTCGCCCTCCACCGGCGCGAGCGCCATGGCGCCGAGACCCACGCGGGCGAGCAGGCGTTCGTTGCCGAGCCCGAGTGTGACCCGCTCTATGCCGAGGCCCGACCATGCCTGGCGGGCGGTGTCGAAGCTGCCGGTGAGCGCGTAGCCGAGCGCCGTCAGCCGGGCGGGCAGCCAGGCGAGAGCCGCATGCACCTGCTCGGTCGCCTCGCGGGCGGCGGCGGCAGCGGCCTGGTCGGCCCGGGTCGCCTCGTCGGAAGCGGCTTGCGCCCCCGCCACTGCAAGCCGCTCCGCCTGGAATACGGCCCGGCGCCGCAGCAGATCCGCCACCCGGAAGAGCCAGGCACCCACCGGGCCGAGCACGACGAACCAGAACAGCACGGAGAACATCCGGTTGTTCGCCTGCACACACACGGCCTCCTGCACGGCGAAACCGCTGGAGACGTCTTCCCCGACAACCCGGTGTTCGACCAGCGCGCGGGCCAGCCTGCGCGCCTCCTCGTCGTTACCGGCCCGGATGGCGTTGCACCAGCGGTCGACCTCCTCGCCGATGTCCTGGGGTCCGAGGGAGAAGAACAGCACGACCACGGACAGGGCCAGATAAGGCAGTCCGAGCAGCACATCGCCGAGGCCGATGCGCAGTGCGATGATCGGCGAAGCCACCAGCAGGACCGTTGCGGCCACGCCGAGCAGCTTCGGTATGGCGTCGAAGCGCTGCGCCAGGCGCAGCCCGAAATCGAACAGCCCGTCCAGCCAGCGCAGCTCGCGCAGATGGAACAGCTGGGTCGCCAGCCGCTCGAGGACGATGGCGATGAACAGGGCGATCAGCTTCATGGGCAACCAGCCGGGCGGCTACGGGAAGAGCCCTAGCTTATGTCCCGCCCGAGCAGCGCATCAAGCCGGCGCCATTCGAAGGCCGCGCCGGGGTCGGTTTTGCGGCCCGGCGCGATGTCGGAATGGCCGAGGATATCGGCCCCGGCCAGGCTCGGATAGGCCCGGCGCAGCGAGCGGATCAGGTCCGCCAGCGACTCGTACTGGCGATCGTCGTAGGCGAGGTCGTCGAGCCCCTCGAGCTCGATGCCCACGGAGAAGTCGTTGCAGCGCTCGCGTCCGCACCAGGAGGAGGCACCCGCATGCCAGGCCCGCCGCCGGAACGGCACGAACTGTACGAGGCTGCCGTCGCGCCGGATCAGCGTGTGGGCCGAGACCTCCATGCCGGCGATCTCCGCAAAATAGGGATGGGCGTGCGTAGCCAGCCGGTTGGCGAAGAAGTCCTCGATGTGCGGCCCGCCGAATTCGCCCGGCGGCAGGCTGATGCCGTGGATCACGATCAGTTCGAGCTCGCAGCCCGCGGGGCGCTCGTCCTGATTCGGCGACGGGCACTGGCGGGCCGGGGCCACCAGGCCGGTGGCCGGATCGGTGAGGAAGCGGGGCTCCGGGGTCGCAGTCATCGCCGGCAATATGGGCGCCGCCCCGGCGGCTGTCAACGCGCGCCCGTCTTCCAATCCGGCCGCCGGAACTGCATGATCCGGCTGTGCGCAAGGTCCGCCTCTATCATCCGGATCTCCTGGCCAGCGGTGACGAGGTCACGGTCGGGGAAGACGACGCCCGCTACCTGACGCGCGTGCTCAGGCTGCCGGTGGGCGCGCCCCTGGTGCTGTTCGACGGCCGCGGCGGCGAGTACGACGCGACCATTCTCGCTGTCGGCCGCCGGGCGGTGACGGTGGCCGTCGGCGAACACCGCCCCGTCGAGCGCGAGTCGCCGCTGGCGGTCACCGTCGCCCAGGGCATCTCCCGGGGCGAGCGCATGGATCTCGTCGTGCAGAAGACCACGGAGCTGGGTACAGCCGCCATCGTGCCCCTGCTGTGCGAGCGCGGCGTCGTACGGCTGGACGACAAGCGTGCCGGCGCACGGCTCGAGCACTGGCAGCGGGTGGCGGCGAGCGCCTGCCGGCAATGCGGGCGCAACCGGCTCCCTGAGATCGCCCCCATCACCGCCCTGGAAGACTGGCTGGCGGCGCCGTCCGTCGGGCTGCGCCTCGTGCTGACGCCGGACGCGGAGGACGGGCTGACCGGCCTTGCGCGCCCCGCGACGCCGGTGATCCTGCTGGTGGGTCCGGAGGGCGGACTCACCGACCGGGAGACGGAGGCGGCGGAGGCGGCCGGTTTCCGACCGGTGGGGCTGGGCCCCAGGATACTGAGGACGGAGACCGCGGCCGTGGCCGGCGTCACGGCCCTGCAGACGCTGTGGGGCGATCTGTAACCGCGAACGCCGAAAGCCGAAAGCCGGAGTTCGCTAGAGTTCCAGTTCCTGCTCCGCCAGGGTCTCCTCGAGCCGCGCCAGATCCGGGATCAGCGGGTACTCGTTGATCATCTTCACCCGGCAGAAAACCGGGGCGTCCTCGGGCCACTCGTCGGCCGGCTCGCCCGGCCGCAGCACCTCCCGGTTGACGCGGACCAGCTGGGGGAAGCCCTGGGTCAGCATGCCGAAATGCCCGGCGCGCAGCCTGCCGGTGACGCCGTGGAAGACGACGATGCGCGTCCTGCCGGAGGCCTGCGGCACCGGTTTGCCCAGCGCGCCCTCGAAGGACACCAGCGGCAGCAGCCGCCCGTTCCAGTTGAAGCCGCCGAGTACCCAGGGCTCGGCCGCGCCGGCCTTCGCCTCCGGCGGCGTGTAGCGCACCACCTCGGCCACGCACGCCCGCGGCACGATCAACCGGTCCTCGGCGAGTGGCACCAGCAGGGAGTACAGTTCCTCGACCACCGCGCTCACAGACCGCTACCGCCCTTTTCCTCCAGCAGCGCATGGATCGCCTCCAGCAGCTGGCTGTCCTGATAGGGCTTGCCGAGATAGTCGTTGACGCCGATTTCGATGGCGCGCGCCCGATGCTTCTCGCTGACCCGGGAGGTGATCATGATGATCGGGATCTCCGCGAAACGCTCGTCGTTGCGCACGTGGGTGGCAAACTCGTAGCCGTCCATGCGCGGCATCTCGATGTCGAGCAGGATGATGTCCGGCCGGTGCTCCTGCATGACGCTGATCGCATCGATGCCGTCCTTCGCCGTGGCCACCCGCATGCCCTGGCGCTGCAGGAACCGCTCCGTGACCCGCCGCACGGTGATGGAATCGTCCACCACCAGCACCAGCGGACGCTCGTCGGCGCTCGGCCGCGTCGCCTCGCGGATCTCCACCAGCGGCGCCGTCGAACGGGCGAGACTGCCCATGTCCAGGATCAGCACGATGCGCCCGTCGCCGAGGATGGTGGCCCCGGAAATGCCGCGAATGCTGGCGAGCTGGGGCCCGACCGACTTCACCACGATCTCCCGGCTGGCCAGCATCTCGTCGGTGAGCAGCGCAATCGATTTCTCGCCGGCGCGAATCAGGATGACCGGCACGGCCGAGTCATCCTCGGGCAGCTCCGAGGGCTTGCCGCCCACGAACATCCCGAGGTGCTGGAAGCGATAGGTCTGCTCGCCGTACTCGAAGGTGGGCTCCGGCTGATTCAGCATGGCGTCCAGTTCGGCGCGGGCCACCCGCGCCACGCCTTCGACCGTGGGCAGCGGCAGGGCGTAGACCTCCTCACCGGCGCGCACGATCAGCGCCTGGGTGATGGCCAGCGTGAAGGGCAGTCGTACCGTGAAATTGGTGCCTTGTCCCGGCATTGAGGTGATGCGCAGCGCACCGCCCAGCTTCTTCACCTCGTTGGCCACCACGTCCATGCCGACGCCGCGTCCGGCGGACTGGGTGAGCTGGTCCGCGGTGCTGAAGCCCGGCTTCAGGATCAGCTCCATGACGGCCTCGTCCGAGGCGTCCGAGTCCGGCGTCAGCAGCCCCTGCTCGGTGGCCTTGCGGCGGATGGCGTCCACGTTCAGGCCCGCTCCGTCGTCGGCCACGTCGATGACCATCTCCGAGCCTTCCCGGTGCAGTCGCACGGTGATGCGCCCCACCGGCGGCTTCCCGGCCGCCTGCCGCGTGTCCGGTGGCTCGATGCCGTGCACGATGGCGTTGCGCAGCATGTGCTCGAACGGCGGCAGCATCTTCTCCAGCACCTGCCGGTCCAGCTCGCCGGAGCCGCCTTCCACCGCCAGCTCCACCCGCTTGCCCGTCTCGCCGGCGATCTGGCGCACCAGGCGTGAGAGCCGCGGCACATGGCGCTGGAACGGCACCATGCGGGTGCGCATCAGGCCGTCCTGCAGCTCCGCCGTCACCCGCGACTGCTGCACCAGCAACGACTCGGTCTCCGTCGCCAGGTTCTGCAGCAGGTCCTTCAGGCTGGCCACGTCGCTGGCCGACTCCGCCAGCGCCCGCGACAGCTGCTGGATGGTGGAGTAGCGGTCGAGCTCCAGCGGATCGAAGTCCTGGGCGCTGCGCTCCTCCTGATGACGGTTCAGGATCTGGGTCTCGGTCTCGAATTCGAGCTTGCGCAGCTGGTCGCGCAGCCGGCTCACCGTCTGCTCCAGCTCCGCCAGGTTGAAATCGATGGAGGTGACCTGCTGGCTCAGCCGGGAATGGTAGATGCTGATCTCGCCGGCGGCGTTCAACAACTCCTCCAGCAGCTCGGCGTCGATGCGGGCGAACTCCTGGCGCTCGGGCGCGGCGGGCGTCGGCGGCGCGGCGCGCTCCGGGGCCGCGGGCGGCGGTGCCGGCGGCTCGGGCGGCTGCGCCACGGGCTGCTCCGCGGCGGCCAACGGCTCTTGCGCCGGTGCCTCAGGCTCGGCCTCGTCCTCGGCCTCGGGCTCGGGCTCCGCTTCGGCTTCCGGCTGCGGCTCAGCTTCCGGCTGAGGTTCGGCTTCGTGCTCCGCTTCGGTCTCGATCGCGGGCCCGGTTTCCGGCTCGGCCTGAGACTCCGGTTCCGCTTCGTAGCCACGCTCCGAGGCGGCCTCCTCGCCGAACACCTCCGCGGCGATCTCCTCGCCGTGCTCGGCGAACCACTCGCCGATGTCCGTCTCGGCCGGCGGGCCGCCCTCCGCCGCCTCGGGCGGCAGACCTTCCTCCCCCTCGCCGCGGGCCGTCACGCCGAACAGGGGCTCGCCCACCGGCGGCTCCGGCAGCTCCAGAGCCGGATACTCGCCGGCTTCGGACGGCTCCTCCGTCGGCGCCTCCGCCTCCGGAACCCGCGTCTCCGGCGCCTCCGCTTCCGGGACCTCCCCGGCAATCTCCTCCGGCGCCTCGGCCTCGGCCGGTGCCTCACGCTCTGCCGGTGCCTCGACTTCTGCCGGTGGCTCGGGTTCTGCCGGGGCTGCCGCGGGCTCTGCGGGAGCTGCCTCGCCGGACGCCAGCGCCTCGATGCGCGCCTCCAGCCCGGCGGCCGGCGCCGCCCGCTGTCCGCCCGTCACCATGTCGCGCATGCGGTGCAGCTCGTCGAGGCTCCGCTGCAGCAGATCGTCCACCGCCTGGGACGGCTGCACGCGGTCGTCGTCGATCGCGATCAGCAGCGTTTCCAGGCCGTGGCTCAGATTGCCCATGGCGGTGATGCCTGCCATGCGCGCCCCGCCCTTGAGCGTATGCAGATGTCGTTTCAGCTCGGTCAGGCTCTCCGCGGGCCGGCCACCGCCGGTCCAGGCCGCCAGCGCCTCGTCGCTGGCCTCCAGGATTTCGCCCGCCTCCTCGGTGAAGATCGCGGCGATCTCCGCGTCGTAGTCGGCCTCCTCGGCCGGCGGTTCCGCGGGCGGCGGCGCGGCGGGCTCCTCGTCAGACGGCTCTGCCGACCCGGCCTCGGCGGCTTCCTCCGTCGGCTCCGGTACGGCCGCTCCGGCCGCCGATTCGGCGGTCGGGCTGCCGGCGAACGTCTCCTGCGCGCCAGCCTCGTATTCCGGACCCAGCACCGGTGTAATGCCGGTGCGCTCGCCGGTCTCATCCGTCTCCGCCTGGCGGCTCTCCACCTGGGCGGTCAGCTCCCGCAGCCGCTCGACGAGGGGCTGATAATCCTCGTCCCGGGCCCCGGGCTGGTTGATCCCGGCAACGATACTCTCGATGGCCTTCACGGCCGCCTCCACCGCCGCGAGGCCGTCGGTATCCATGCCCTGACCCGCGTCGTAGAGCCGGCGCACGTACTGGTTCAGGCTGGCCGTGACGGTCACGCCCCGGTCCACGTCGGCCATGTTCACGCTGCCGTGCAGCGTATGGCAGGCGCGGTGCAGGTTGTCCGGGATCGGATACGGCGGCTCCTCCTCCCGGCAGGCTTCGATGTAGCTCTTGATGGCGCCCAGGTGGGCCGCGGTCTCCTTCGAGAAGATATCGAGCAGCACCGGGTCCATCTCGACCGGCGCGGGCTCCTCCTCCGGCTCGACGGCCGACGCCGTCAGGTTCGGCGCATTGGGATCGCCCTCGGCGAACGCGCTCGCCTGGACCACGAGCTGGCGGGTATCCACGGTCGGCTCGATGCCCGTCTCCAGCTGCTCCACCAGCTCGGGCAGGGCCGCCGCCGCGCGCTGGATGAACTCGACCATCGGCGGCGTGCGAGTCAGCGTACGGTTGATGAGCCGGTTCAGCAGATCCTCGATGTGCCAGCAGAAATCGCCGATGCGCTCGGCACCCACCATCCGGCCGCTGCCCTTCAGCGTGTGGAAGGACCGGCGTACGGTGATCAGCGCCTCCATGTCGTCGGCGTTCTCCGCCCAGCGCGGCAGCTGCTTGCCGATGGAGGCGATCTCCTCCTTGGACTCCTCGATGAACAGCTCCAGCAACTCCGGGTCGAGGTGCTCCGCGTCGTGGGCCACCACCGGGATCTGGATGATCTCGGTGGCGTCTCCGGCGCCGCCCGTCTGCTCCGCCTCGGGGATCGCGCGCAGCCGCTGGCTGGCCACGAGGGTCTCCTCGATCCTGGCCGCGCGGCCCTCCATCTCGTCGAGGATGCCGGACAGCGCGTCCAGGCAGGCCTCGGCATTGTCCAGCATGTACCAGGGGTCCCGGCGGCCCGCCTGCACGGTCTCCATGTAGTACTCGATGCTCACCACCGCATCGGCCAGGCGATCCAGGTGTTCCGGGGCCAGCGCCTGACGGCCGGCCTGCAGCGCCCGGCCGACGAACCGGCCCAGCCGGTCCACCACCTCGGCGGCCCGGCCCTTGTCCAGCATGACCAGCCCGGCCTTCACGCCGCGGATCAGTTTCGGCACGTTGTCGATGGCCATGGGGTCGCCGCTGTCGCTAGTGACCTGGGTGATGGCCTCCTTCACCCGCGCCATGTTCACGGTGCACTCGCGCAGCACCGCTTCGGTGACCTGGCGGTATTCCACCTCCGCGGTATCCTCGGCGGCGCCAGGCTCGCCCACCTCCGCGCCGGCGGGACGGATCAGACGCTTCAGCTTCGCGTCCAGGCTGTCCTCCACCTGCAGCAGCGTCGAGGCGATCTTCAGCAGCATCGTCTCGTCGGCCGCCACGGACTCCGCCACGATGTTACGCAGGCGCTCGATCTCGGCCTGGATGTCGCCCCGCAGATCGCCCAGACCGAGGACGCCCAGTGTGTCGCTGATCTTCTTCAGCATGTCCACCTGGGGGGCGAGGTCGGCGACGTCGTCCATGCCGGTGCGCACGTAGATGTCCAGTACGTCCTTGACCTTGCCGAGGTCTTCCTTGATGGCCTCGCCGACCGTCTCCATCAGCCGGATGCTCGGCGCGGCCAGGCTCTCGCGCGCGTGCACCACCTGCTCGTCGCCGGGCAGCAGCTCGGACAGGTTGAAAGCTCGGCGTATGGCGCTCACCCGCTCGCCTGCGGTGGCGGAACGGGCAATGTAGTAAAGGAGGTTGTTCAGCAGATCGGTCGGCGGGTTCTGCTCGACCGCCTCGGAGCCCTCGTCGATGAGCCGCTTGAGCTGCCGGTCCGCCTGGCCCAGCAGGCGCTTCAGCGAGACGCTGGTCTCGAGACCGCCGTCCGCCAGGGCCTCGAGAACGCCGACCACCACCCACCAAAGCTGGTAGATCTCGTCGCGGTCGGCCGCCTGCTCCAGCGCCAGCGCGATCTGGCGCAGCTTCTTCAGGTGCTGGCCCGGATGCTGGCCCTGGATCCAGCCCAGCAACGCCAGCTGGAACGCCGGCCGCGCCTTGCGGGCCAGCTCCGCGATGTCTTCTTTCGGCGGCGCGGCCCTGTCCGCCACCCCGACCCGCTGGCCCGGGGTCAGGTTCAGCAGCAGCAGCGTGCTCTCCGACATGAGAGGCTTGCCGCGGACCGCGCGCAGATCGTTGAGCAGCGGCAGCAGCACGAGCGCGATGTCCCGTCCACCGCCGAGCAGGCGGTCGAGATAGCTCGGCAGCTGCACCATGGCCCGCGTGATCGCATCCAGCCCGTCCTGTTGGCCCTTCGCGCCCGGGCGCAGATCGGCCAGATAGCGGCAGACCGCCTCCATCTCCTCGGCCAGCAGCGCGCCGCCGTACACCTCCACCATCTTCAGGACGCCAGCCACCTCGTGCAGGCGCCGGCCGGCCCGCAGCAGCGATTCCCGGCTGCCACGGCCCTCCACGGCTTCCTCGAGCGCCACCCGCGCCTGCTTCAGGGTCTCGGTCAGCTCGTCGCTGACGACGTTCAGCGCCTGCGCCGTCTGTGCTGCCGCCTCACTCACCGCCGATGCCGCTCCCTGAGATCACGCCGTCCCTCGATCCTCATCCCTGGCCCGCCGCGCGCTCGGCCGGCCGCGGCCGATCGTCCTCGGGCTCGTCTGCGCTGGCGGCCTCGTCTTCGAGCCGGGAATAGGTGCCGGAAACGAGAACGTCGTCCGCCTCCCCGGCGGGCGCCTCGTCCCGCAGCTCGCCCCCCGGCAGGCGGAACCCGGCCACCGTCTGGCGCAGCTGGCTGGCCAGATCGGAGAGCTTCGAGATCGACGACGTCGTGGCGCTGGTCGCCCGCCCGGTCTGGGCGCTGATGTCGCGCAGCACCTTGGTGCGCCGGGTGACGTCGGTGGCCGCCGTGGCCTGCTCGCGGGCGGAGCTGGAGATGTTCTGCACCAGCGATGCGATCTGGTTGGAGACCTGTTCGATCTCGTCCAGCGCGGCGCCGGCATTTTCGGCCAGCAGCGCGCCGCCGACCACGTCGGTGGTGCTGCGCTCCATGGAGACGACCGCTTCGTTGGTATCGCTCTGGATAGTGCGCACCAGCACCTCGATCTGCTTGGTGGCATTGGTGGAACGCTCGGCGAGGCGCTGCACCTCGTCCGCCACCACGGCGAAGCCGCGGCCGGCCTCGCCGGCCATCGATGCCTGGATGGAGGCGTTCAGCGCCAGGATGTTGGTCTGCTCGGCGATGTCGTTGATCAGCTCCACGATATTGCCGATCTCCTGGGAACTCTCGCCGAGGCGCTTGATGCGCTTGGAGGTCTCCTGGATGGTCTCGCGGATCGTGTTCATGCCGTCGATCGTGCGGCGCACCGCCTCGCCGCCCTTGTGGGCGACGTCGACCGAGTGCCGCGCCACGTCGGCCGAACGCTCGGCGTTGCCCGAAACCTCCTCGATGGAGGCTGCCATCGCCGCGATGGATTCCGTGGCGGCGCTGATCTCCTGGGACTCCTTCTGCGCGGCCCGGCTCATGTGGGTGGCTGTGCTCTCGGTCTGCTTGGCCGCCGAGTCCACCATGATGGCCGTCTCGTTGATGGTGGTCACCAGGTCGCGCAGCGCCTCGATGGCATAGTTGATGGAGTCCGCGATCGCGCCCGTGATGTCCTCGGTCACCGTGGCCTCCACGGTGAGATCGCCGTCGGCGAGGCTGCCCAGTTCGTCCAGCAGCCGCAGGATGGCCTGCTGATTACGCTCGTTCTGGTCGGCCTGCAGGATGGCCGAGCTGGCCAGGCGGGAGGCGCGGATGGAGGAGACCAGCAGCGCGACCCCCAGGATCACGGCGAGGCCGAGCAGCGCGAACAGCGCGGGCGGCTGCCAGCCGCCGGCACCGGCGGCAGCCGGGCCCAGGGCGAGCCAGGCGACCACGCCCGCCGCCACCAGGGTCACCGGCAGCGCCACGGCCAGGAATACGAACGTCCGTGATCCAGTTGTTGTCTGTGCCATACCAGCTCAATCCGTGTTTCTAATTGCCTGCCATAGGCCCGCCAGTCGCGGGTCAGTCCGCGGCGGCCTGCAGGAACTGTGGGCTCTCCACCAGCAGGTGAAGGCCGAATACGGGCCAGGACTCCGACCCCCGACTGAACGACCCGGTCAGGTACTGCTCGCAGCGCAGGATGGTCGGCGACCAGTCCTGCGAGAACTCGTTCGTCATGAAGCGGCGGAACCCCACCACCTCGTCCACGAGCAGGCCGGCCGGCATCTCGCGATGATGCACGCTGATGAGCCGCGCCGTGCGGCCCGTGCCCGTGCGCCCGCCGCCCAGGAACATCTTCAGGTCGATGAGCGGCAGCAGGTGGCCGCGAACGTTGGCGAGACCCAGCACCCAGCGCTTCGCTCCCGGCACGCGGGTCACCGCGTCCGGCACCATCAGCACCTCGCGCACCTCATCACGGGCGGCGACGAAATTCTCGCTGCCGATGCGAAAGCCCACCCCGACCCATTCCTCCGCGCTGCCGGTCGTCGCCGACTGCCCGGCCAGGGCCGCGCGGCTGCGCCGTTCGAGCTCCTTCAGCAGCTCGAACGGCTGATCGCGGAGCGCTTCGAGTGTCTGCGCTTCCGCCATGTCAGCCGGCCAGCACCGCGTTGATCTTCGCGACCAGTTCCTTTTCCGAGACCGGCTTCACCAGATAGTCGGCGGCGCCCTGACGGATGCCCCAGATCTTGTCGGTCTCCTGATCCTTGGTGGTGACCATGATGACCGGGATGTCGGCGGTCTCCGGGCTGCGGGTCATGCGGCGGGTGGCCTGGAAGCCGTTCATGCCGGGCATCACCACGTCCATCAGCACCACGTCGGGACGCTCGGCGCGCGCCTTCTCCAGTCCGTCTTCGCCGTCGGTCGCCAGCAGCGTCTCGAACCCGTTCTTCTCCAGCATCTTCTGGAACACGTGCAGCTCCGTCGGCGAATCATCAACGATCAGTACCGTCGGCATATCGGTTCTCCTGTCGCGGGCGGCGCATCAGCCCTGCATCTGGCTCGCGATAGCCCCCAGCAATTCGTCCTTCGTGAACGGCTTGGTCAGATAGCGCTCCGAGCCCACGATACGCCCCCTGGCACGGTCGAACAGCCCGTCCTTGCTGGAGAGCATGATCACCGGCGTGTCCCGGAACGCCTTGTTGTGCTTTATCAGTGAACAGGTCTGGTACCCGTCCAGCCGCGGCATCATGATATCGACGAAAATGATGTCCGGCTGGTGGTCCGCGATCTTCGACAACGCATCGAAGCCGTCCACCGCCGTGAATACATCGCAACCCTCCTTGCTGAGCAGCGTCTCCGCCGTCCGCCGGATGGTCTTGCTGTCGTCGATGACCAGTATCTTCAGGCCCTTGAGGTCGGCCGACCGCTCGCCCGTTTCTGGATTCGCCACCTGAGAAATCTCCCTGCACCCCGCATCGCGTTCTAACACGCCGGCCACCCACCAGGTGTGGAACAGCGCACATTCTGTCCCTGACGCAACCCGGGCACTTTTAACATATTGTTTTGACTGCTGCCACGCGGCAGCGCACGGAACGGCACAGCCCCTGCTCCGGTGTCTCGTATCGTCTTCTGACGGGGCCCCGATCCGGGCCCGGCGCGCCCCTCAGCGCTCGGACCGGTCTCCTCCGAAACGGAACCGGAACAGCTCGACCTTGCCGACGCGCTGCAGCGGATCGTCCATGCGGAACAGGTCCGGCTCCCGCGTGGCCTCTTCCGGGTCGTACAAGGGCAGGAACTCGAAGTCGACCTCGCCCACCTTCGCCCGCTCCAGTTCCTCGCGCTCGCGGCGGAGCCGGTCGCCCATGTCGGGCAGCCGCCACTCGTCCTGGCGCCCGTAGACGATGATCTCCTCGATCACGTCCTCGTCGGCACGGGGGGCCGGCTCGAAGGGCGCGGCACCGGGACCGGGCCCGGCGTCGGGCTCCTCGCCCGCGGGCACCTGGGCGTAACCGGGCGCGGCCAGCAGGGCGAGGGCTGCCGCGAACGGCCAGAAACGGAGGTCAGTCCTCAAGCCGCTCTCTCCAGCGCAGGCTGCGGAACCAGTAGGACTCGGTGGACGGCAGCCAGGTGTCGGCCTGCCGCGCCGTGATCCAGGCGTTCAGGAAGTACACCAGGTCCGCATTGCCGCGCGCCACGGCGAACGCTGAACGGGTGGTGAGCAACGGCTTGGCGAGCGGTGTGTCGATGCGCTCCGGATTCTCCAGCGCCAGGAACTGGGGCCCCGGGTAGCTCTCCAGGTAGCCGTCGATGCGGCCGGCCAGCAGCGCCCCGGATGCCTTGTCGTCCTGATCGTAGACCTTGATTTTCGCTTCCCCGAACACCCGTCGCGCCAGGTCTTCGGCCACGGTGCCCTTCACCACGCCGATGCGGTAACGGGGGTCGTTCAGGTCTTCCAGCCGGGCAACGTCCGCCGTCTTCGCCGTATTGGTCGCCAGCGTGATGCCGCTCTCGTGATAAGCATCGCTGAACCAGACCCGCAGCGCCCGCGCCGGCGTCACGGACATGCCTGCCGCGATGATGTCGATCTCGTCCGCCTCCAGCGCGTCGACCAGGTCCTTCCACGGATAGACCTTCAGCTCCGGTTCAACGCCCATATCGGCCGCCAGCTTGCGGGCGATGTCGGCCTCGAAGCCGATCAGCTGCCCCTCGCCGGCGCGGATGGCCCACGGCGTGAACAGCGAAGTACCCACCCGCAGTACGCCGGCCTCCCTTATCTCGTCCAGGCTGCGCGCGGCGGCGGGACCGGCCGAGAGCAACAGGGCGAGGACGGCAACGAGCAATGCGGTGATTCGGAGCTTGGAGATCATGGAGTCAGTGCCTGTGGGAGGATTTCGTCCGATGTTAATGGCAGGCGGTGACACCCGCAATCGGGAACACACGCAGCCCGATGCAGACGTCAGCGGGCATCGTCGCCGCGTCATGCAGGCGGTATAGTTCGCCCGCGAGACCTGCAGGAGCGGATATGAACGCCGGAAAGACAAGGCTGGGCGTCGTGATGGATCCCATCGCTGGCATCACCCCGAAGAAGGATTCCAGCCTCGCGATGCTGCTCGAGGCCCGGGCGCGGGGTTACGAGATCAGCTACATGGAACAGGGCGGGCTGTGGCTCGACTGCGGCACCGCCTGGGGCGAGATGCAGCCGCTGGAAGTCGCCGACGACCCCGAGCGCTGGTACGAGCTGGGCGAGCCGAGCCGCCGCCCGCTGGCCGAACTGGACGTCATCCTCATGCGCAAGGACCCGCCCTTCGACATGGAGTACGTCTACACCACCTACCTCCTCGGCCGCGCCCGCGAAGCCGGCTGCCTGGTGATGAACAGTCCGGACGCGTTGCGGGACATGAACGAGAAGGTCTACACCGCCTGGTTCCCGGAGTTCGTGCCGCGCACCGTGATCACACGCTCCATGGACACGATGCGCACCTTCCTCGACGAGGTGGAGCGCATGGTCGTCAAACCGCTGGACGGCATGGGCGGGCGTTCCATCTTCTCGGTGCGCAAGGGCGAGCCGAATACCAACGTCATTCTGGAGACGCTGACCGGCCACGGCCACCGCTACGCCATGGCCCAGCAGTTCATCCCCGAGATCACCGAGGGCGACAAGCGGGTGATTATCGTCGACGGCGAACCGGTGCCATATGTGCTCGCCCGCATCCCCACCGAGGCCGACGGTCGCGGCAATCTGGTGATGGGTGCGAAGGGCGTGGGCCGCGAACTGAGCGAGCGCGACCGGGAGATCGCGACGACGGTGGGTGCGGTGCTGAAGCGCGAGGGCGTCCTGTTCGCGGGGCTGGACGTGATCGGCGATTACCTCACCGAGATCAACGTCACCAGCCCCACGGGCATCCGCGAGCTGGACCGCGAGTACGGCATCAACATTGCCGGACTGCTGTTCGACGCCATCGAAAAGCGCCTGGCCTGAGCGCCCGCCACGCGGTGACCGCCGTCTCATTACGCGGCGGGCGGGAACGGTTAGAATGGCGCCAGGCCGGACGGCCGGGTCGCAGAGATCCGTCGCAGGGACCGGTCCGACGGAGCGGGCAGGGGTAACCGGGGCAGGAGCCACGTGGCAGAAACCAGGCCGAGTTTGACGAGGGAGATGCTTCCCGCCGTGCCGGCGACGCCGGACCGGCTGCCGCCCATGCTCTTCCTGGCGGCGCTGTTCCATGCGGTGGTGATTCTGGGTGTCACCTTCGAGGCCGTGCCTCTCGGCAGCAACGAAGCGACGACACTCGAGGTAACGATCGTCGCGGACTCGAACCAGCACGTCGAGCCCAGCGACGATGCGGACTACCTGGCCCAGGCGAACCAGCGCGGCGGCGGCAACACCACCGAGCAGGTGCGCCCCGGCGCCCGGCCCCGCTCTGCCGAGGCCCGGCCGTTCCCGGAGGAGATCCCGGGCGAGACACCCGTGGAGTCGGCGCCGGGCGAGACGGACCCGCGCACGACCGTCGTCTCACGCTCGGCCTCGGACCGCCGCGATTTCGCGCCCGAGGACACGAGCCCTGCCCCGAGCACGGAGCAGACCACGGTGCAGGCGGCACCGGCGAGTGATCCCCGCAGCCTGCCACTGCCGGTGGAGGAGCAGGCAAACCTTCTCATCCACGACGACGATCCGCGCCATCTGGTGATCAGCGCCGATACCCGGGAATCCCGCATCGCCGGCTACCTGGACCGCTGGAAACGCAAGGTGGAGCGCGTCGGCACCCTGAACTTCCCGGAGCAGGCACGCACGCGCGGGATGCAGGGCAGTCCGGTGCTCGAAGTGGCGATCGACGCCGACGGCGAGCTCACCGACATTGTCGTGCGGCGTTCCTCGGGGCACGGGCTGCTCGATCAGGCGGCGCTGAACATCCTGCGTCGTGCCGCGCCATTCGATCCGTTCCCGGAGGATCTGCGCGAGGATTACGACGAGCTGCGCTTCGCCTACCAGTGGCAGTTCAACCAGGACGGCGCCCGCCCGAGAATAGCCACGCGCAGGTAGGAGGGCCTTCAGGCCCGACCACCCCTCCAACCCCGGTCGCCCCCCCGGCCGCGCTTGTCGATCCCCGCCCGAATGTCGATACTGACGCGCATGAGCGAGCCCAATTACGTCAATCAGCTGCTGATCGCCATGCCCGGCATGCAGGACCCGAATTTCGAGACCACGGTCACCCTGATCTGCGAGCACACGGACGAGGGCGCTCTCGGCATCGTCATCAACCGGCCGCTGGACCTGAGGCTCGGCGACGTGCTCGCCCAGCTCGAACTCACGGCGCAGGACGAGGAGATCGGTGATACCCGGGTGCTGGCCGGCGGACCCGTGGGGCACGAGCGCGGCTTCGTGCTGCATGCCGGCGAGCAGGAATGGGAGGCGACGCTGGAGGTGTCCGACGACATTCGCGTGACCTTCTCACGGGACATCCTCGCCGCCATCGCTGCGGGCATCGGCCCGACCCGTTCGCTGGTGGCCCTCGGCTACGCGGGCTGGGACGCGGGCCAGCTGGAGTCCGAGATGATGGCCAACGCCTGGCTCAACGTTACGGCCACCCCGGACATCGTCTTCGAGGTCCCGTTCGATCAGCGCTGGCAGGCGGCGGCCCGGCAGCTGGGCATCGACATCACACGTCTGGCCAGCGATGCCGGACACGCCTGACAGCGCCGGCGCGGCGGACGACGCCGAGACCGTCGAGACTGCCGAACCGGCCGAGACCGTCCTGGCCTTCGACTTCGGGCTGCGGCGCATCGGCGTGGCCGTGGGCCAGGCCGTCACCCGCAGCGCGACGGCACTGACCACCCTGGCCGCCGTCGGCGGCGAGCCCGACGAGGGTGTGCTGGCCAGGCTCATCGGCGACTGGCAGCCGGACCGTCTGCTGCTCGGCATGCCGCTGTCCCCGGGTGAGACCTCCGTGCTCGAGGAGCCGCTGAAGCGGTTCCGGCAGCGGCTCGAAGGCTTCGGCATCCCGGTGGAACTGGTGGACGAGCAGTTCTCCTCCGCAGAGGCCCAGTCACGCCTGACCGGCGAACGGCGCAGCGGTGCGCGCCGCCGGCGCGTCAGCAAGGCGGATATCGACAGCCTGTCCGCCCGGATTATTGCCGAACAATGGCTGGCCCGCCGGTGAGCGGGCCGGCGCCTGCCCGCGAGGTGGTAGAATCCGCGGCGCGATGAACACCGAGAGCGAAACCGCCGCCACGACGCAGGGCACGCGCGACGATCACCGCGACCGCGCCCACCGGGGCACCCTCTTCGTGGAGGATGCCGAGGTGCTGGAGGTGCGGCACTATCCGGGCGAGCAGTTCATCATGCGCCTGCGCTCGCCGAAGTGCGCCGCCCATGCCCTTCCCGGCAGCTTCGCCCACGTCACCTGCGACGAGTCCCTGCCGATGCGCCGGCCGCTCTCCATCATGCGCGCGGACGCCACGGAGGGCTGGATCGAATTCCTCTACAAGATCGTCGGCGACGGCCTGCGCCTGCTGAGCCGGCGTCGACCCGGCGACCGCGTCAGCGTGCTCGGCCCCATCGGCCGCCCTTTCCATCCGGACCCGGTCCGCCCGCGCGCGCTGCTCGTCGGCGGCGGCGTCGGCATACCGCCGATGGTCTTCCTCGCAGAGGCGCTGAAGGCGGACCGCGCGCACGACTGGGAGCCGCTGGTGCTGATGGGCTCGGAGATACCGTTCCCCTTCGAACTGGCTCGGGCAACCGCGGACGTACCCGGCATCGCGGCGGACGTCTGCTCCGTCATGCCCCTGCTGGAAGACCGCGGCGTGCCGTCACGGCTCGCGAGCGGCTCGGGCTTCGAGGGTTGCTACCGGGGTTTCGTGACCGAACTCGCCGGCGAATGGCTGGAGAGCCTGGACGAGTCGGCACTGGCCGGGGTGGAGATGTTCGCCTGCGGACCGACGCCGATGCTCGCGGCCGCGGCCCGCGTCGCCCGCCGCTACGGCATCCCCTGCCAGGTCTCGCTGGAGGAGTACATGGCCTGCGCCGTCGGCGGCTGCGCCGGCTGCGCCGTGCGGGTGGAGACAGCGGAGGGGCCGGCGATGAAGCGCGTGTGCGTGGACGGCCCGGTCTTCGACGCCAACGCCGTCTTCCCCGCGTAACTGTGTAGGAGGGCCTTCAGGCCCGATCCGCCTTTCTCTTGGTGTTGGCCCGACATCGGCTGGGTAAGGGTGGCGGGGACGCTCGGTCGGACGTCCTGTCCTCCTTCGCTTCGGCCAGACCTCCTTCCCGCCGTCATGGCTCCAGTCGGCCCGGACGACCCCGCCACCCTTACCCACCCGCTGACCGGCCCGTAGCCGATAGGCCGGGCACCAGTCAGCAGGCGTTGCTGTTGGGCAGCGCCTTCACGCCACCGCGAGGCGGCCGTCATGCGGGGGCATCCATCTTGCTCCCGACAAAAGGTCACGGCGATGGATACCCCCGCCGGACGGCCATGAAAGAAAGGCAATCAGCCGAAGTTGATCTTCGCTTCCAGGTTGCTGCGGGAATCCGCGTTGGCGAGCGCCTCTTCCAGCGTGATGCGCCCGTCCCGGTAGAGCTTCAGCAGCGCCTCGTCGTAAGTCTGCATGCCCCGCTCGTTGGAGTCCTTTACGGCCTCCTTCACCGCGGAGATGTCGCCCTTCATGATCAGTTCCGCGATGTGCGGCGAGTTCAGCATCACCTCCACGGCTGCCACGCGCTTGCCCTCCCGGTCGCGCACCAGGCGCTGGGAGATGATGGCGCGCAGGTAGTGGGAGAGATCCATGAACACCTGGTTGTGCTGCTCCATCGGGAACATGTTGATGATGCGGTCGAGCGTCTCCGGTGCGTTGTTCGAGTGCAGCGTGGCGATGGCCAGCTGCCCGGTGCCGGCGAGGTCGAGCGCCGCCTGCATCGATTCCCGGTCACGGATCTCGCCGATCAGCACCACGTCGGGTGCCGCCCGCATGGCGCTCTTCAGGGCGCGGGCGTAGGAGATGGTGTCCATGCCCACTTCCCGCTGATTGACGATGGACTTCTTGTTGGGGTGGAGGAACTCGATCGGGTCCTCGATGGTGATGATGTGTGACGAGGTGTTCTCGTTGCGGTGATTCACCATGGCCGCCAGCGTCGTCGACTTGCCGCTGCCGGTGGCGCCCACCATGAGGATCAGGCCGCGCTTCAGCATGACCAGATCCTCCAGGACGTCCGGCAGCTCGAGCTGCTCGAAGGTCGGCAGATCGGCCGTGATGAAGCGCAGCACCATGCCGACGTTGCCCCGCTGCTGGAACACGTTGACGCGAAAGCGCCCCACACCGGGCTCGGAAAGGGCGAAATCGATCTCCATCTCGCGGGAGAAGACCTCGAGCTGCTCCTCGTTCATCAGCTCCAGAGCGGCCTGCTTCACCATCTTCGGCGTCAGCTCGAGCTTGTTCACCGGTCGGATCTTGCCCTCGATCTTGATCTTGACCGGCGCATAGGAAGTGAAGAAGAGGTCCGAGGCCCTCTTCTCCGCCATCAGCTTGAACAGCGGTTTGACGTTCATGGGTTAGCGCCCGTTGACACTGACCGGTGCAGGGACACCGTCAGAAGTGCTTGGCGGTGTCCTCCTCCATGATGCGCAGGCTGGTCGACTGCTGGTCCGCCAGCGCCGTCTCGCGCTTGCTCTCCAGCTTGATCTTCAGCCGCAGCTCGTTGCGCGAATCCGCGTTGCGCATGGCCTCCTCGTAGGAGATGTGCCCTTCCTCGTACAGGGCGAACAGCGCCTGGTCGAAGGTCTGCATGCCGAGCCGCGTGGATTTGCCCATGATCTCCTTGATCTGCGCCACCTCGCCCTTGAAGATCAGGTCCGCGATCAGCGGCGAACTCAGCATGATCTCCATGGCCGCGATGCGACCCACCCCGCTCTCGCGCGGGATCAGCCGCTGGGAGATGAGTGCCTTCACGTTCAGCGACAGATCCATCAGCAGCTGGGACCGGCGCTCTTCCGGGAAGAAGTTGATGATGCGGTCCAGCGCCTGGTTGGCGCTGTTCGCGTGCAGGGTCGCCAGACACAGGTGGCCGGTCTCGGCGAACTGGATGCCGTATTCCATCGTCTCCCGGTCGCGGATCTCGCCGATCAGGATGACGTCCGGCGCCTGGCGCAGCGTGTTCTTGAGTGCCATGTGCCAGCTCTCGGTGTCGACGCCGACCTCGCGCTGGGTGACCACGGAGCCCCGGTGGGGATGCACGAACTCCACCGGATCCTCGATGGTGATGATGTGGCCGCGGGAGTGCTCGTTGCGGTGGCCGATCATGGTCGCGAGCGTGGTCGACTTACCCGACCCGGTACCGCCGACGACGATCACCAGACCGCGCTTGTTCATCACCACGTCCTTCAGGATGGGCGGCAGCTCCATCTCGTCGAAGGTAGGGATCTTGGTGGTGATCGTACGCATCACCGCGCCCACGTGCCCCTGCTGCACGAATGCGCTGACACGGAAGCGGCCGATGCCCTGGGGGTTGATGGCGAAGTTGCACTCCTTGGTGGCGTCGAACTCCTTGGCCTGCTTGTCGTTCATGATGGAGCGCACGATGATCGACGTCTGCTCCGCGGACAACGGCTGCTCCGTCGCCCGATGCACCTCGCCGTCGATCTTGATCGCCGGCGGGAAGCCCGTGGTGATGAAGAGATCCGAACCCTTCTTCTCCACCAGCTTCTTCAGAAGATTCTGCGTCAGTCGTACTGCCTGTTCCCGATCCATATCCGCCCCCGGGCCGCGTCAGAGCACTGCGGCCTAGAAATTCTCCTTGTTGACCGCCTTGAAGCGGGCCTCTTCCTTGGTGATCTGGCCCTTCTGCATGAGCTCGGCCAGGTTCTGATCCAGTGTGTGCATGCCGGCACCCTGCCCGGTCTGGATGGCCGAGTACATCTGCGCCACCTTGCCCTCGCGGATGAGGTTACGGATGGCCGGCGTGCCGATCATGATCTCGTGGGCTGCCACGCGGCCGCCGCCGATCTTCTTCAGCAGTGTCTGGGAGATCACCGCCTTCAGCGACTCCGACAGCATCGCACGCACCATCTCTTTCTCCGCGGCCGGGAACACGTCGACGACACGGTCGATGGTCTTGGCAGCGGAACTCGTATGCAGCGTGCCGAACACCAGGTGGCCGGTTTCGGCCGCGGTCAGCGCGAGACGGATGGTCTCCAGGTCGCGCAGTTCGCCCACCAGTATCACGTCCGGGTCCTCGCGCAGCGCGGAACGCAGCGCCTCCGAGAAGCCGAGCGTGTCGCGATGCACCTCGCGCTGGTTGATGAGCGACTTCTTGCTCTCGTGCACGAACTCGATCGGGTCCTCGATGGTGAGGATGTGATCGGGCTTGTTGTCGTTGATGTAATCCACCATCGCGGCAAGCGTCGTCGACTTACCCGAACCGGTCGGGCCCGTCACCAGGCAGATGCCGCGGGGCTGCATCGCGATGTCCTTGAAGATCGCCGGCGCACCCAGGTCGTCCAGCGTCAGGATCTCCGAGGGAATGATCCGGAATACGGCGCCGGACCCACGCATCTGGTTGTAGGCGTTGACACGGAAGCGGGCGAGCTTCGGGATCTCGAAGGAGAAGTCGGTCTCGAAGTACTCCTCGTAAGCCTTACGCTGCTTGTCATTCATGATGTCGTACACCATGCTGTTGACTTCCTTGTGCGTAAGGGCGGGCATATTGATCCGCTTGATGTCGCCATCGACCCGGATCATGGGCGGGACGCCTGCCGACAGGTGCAGGTCGGAGGCCTTGTTCTTCACCGTGAACGACAGGAGCTGCGCGATATCGACGGCCATGCGTATCCCTTGCTTGCAGGTGTCCAGACACCCGGATTTACCATAAATCCGGATGGGCTAGTATAGCGGAGCAATCGGAAATTAACGTGATTGGAGTCACGGAAAACCTCCGGAAAATCAATGAATCCATCGCTTCCATCGCCCGTTCGGCAGGTCGCGATCCGGCCGCGGTGACGCTGGTGGCGGTATCCAAGCGTCAACCGCCGGGACGGGTGCGCGAGGCGGTGGCGGCCGGGCAGCGCCATTTCGGCGAAAACACGCTGCAGGGGGCGCTCGCGCACATGGAGGCCCTCGGCGACACGGATCTGGTCTGGCATTTCATCGGTGCCGTCCAGTCCAACAAGACCCGGCCGATCGCCGAGCGATTCGACTGGGTGCACACGATCGAACGGGAGAAAATCGCCCGGCGCCTGAGCGAGGCACGTCCGCAGGAGGCGCCGCCGCTGGACGTCTGTATCCAGGTCAACGTCGACGACGAGGCGTCGAAGAGCGGCTGCGCGCCGGAGGAGGCGGGGCCGCTGGCGGACCTGGTGGGCGAACTGCCCCGCCTGCGGCTGCGCGGGCTGATGTGCATACCGGCGCCGGCCGAGGGGCTGGCGGCCCAGCGCCGGCCATTCGCCCGGCTGCGCGGCATACTCGAGGAGCTGAACGCCCGCGGACATCGGCTGGATACGCTGTCCATGGGCATGTCCGCCGATCTCGAGGCGGCCATACTGGAGGGGGCGACGCTGGTCCGGGTGGGCACCGACGTATTCGGGCCGCGCCCGGCGGACGGCTGACGAGGTCACTATGAGCGAACCGGTCATCGGCTTCATCGGCGGCGGCAACATGGCCACCGCCATCATCCGCGGCCTGCTGGCCAGGGGTGTGGAAGCTGAACGTATCGCGGTCGCCGACCCCAGCGCGGAGCGGCGCAACGCGCTGGCGGCGCTGCTGCCCGGCGGACGGGTGAGCGCGGACAACAGCGACGTGGCCGCCGCGGCGGACGTGCTCGTGCTGGCGGTGAAGCCGCAGATGATGGCCGACGTGCTGCCACCGCTGGCCGCGACCGTGCAGGCCTCGGCGCCGCTGGTCGTCTCGATTGCGGCGGGTATACGCAGCGCCGATATCGACGACTGGCTCGGCGGCGGACTCGCCGTTGTGCGCTGCATGCCGAATCAGCCGGCGCTGGTCGGCGAGGGCATGACCGTGCTCTATGCCAACCGACGTGCCCGGCCCGGCCGGGACCGCGCCGAGGCCGTGCTGTCGGCCGCCGGTCCGACGCTCTGGGTGGACGAGGAATCGATGATCGATGCCGCAACGGCGATCTCCGGCAGCGGCCCCGCCTATTTCTTCTACCTGCTGGAGGCGCTCATCGCCACGGCCACCGAATTCGGCTTCACGCCGGAGCAGGCACGCCGCCTGGCGGTGCAGACGGCGAAGGGCGCCGCCGCCACGGCAGAGAGCGAGGCCGACGAGCCGGCCGTGCTGCGCGAGCGCGTTACATCGCCGGGCGGGACCACGGCGGCTGCGTTCGCCGTCCTCGAGGAGGCAGACGTTCGTGCTATCTTTAGGCGCGCCATTCATGCCGCGCGGCAACGGGCCGGCGAGCTCGCCGGAGATGCCGCGACGGACTGAGTCCCGCCGGACGCGACCGCATGGAGTGAGAGCTTGGACGACGCGCTGATCTTCCTGTTCCGGACCCTGGCCGACCTGTTCCTGATCGTGCTGCTGCTGCGACTGTTCATGCAGCTGTTCCGGGCGGACTTCCGCAACCCCGTCTCGCAGGCGATCGTGCGCATCACCTCGCCGTTCATCGTCCCGCTGCGGCGGGTGCTGCCGCCCATGGGCAAGATCGACACGGCCACGCTGCTGGTCATCCTGCTGTTCGAGCTCGTGTTCGTCGCCGCCATGGCCTACGCACTCAACATGAGCCCCCACGGCTTCGGGCTGCTGTACTACGCGATACTGCGCACGGTCATGGTGGCACTGCGCTTCTTCTTCTTCGCCATCATCGTCTACGTGATACTGAGCTGGGTGGCACCCGGCACCTACAACCCGGTCACGAGCCTGCTCAGCCAGCTGGTCAACCCCATACTGGATCCCGCCCGACGCATCATCCCCACCATCGGCGGGCTGGATCTCTCGCCGTTGCTGGTCGCAATCCTGCTGCAGGCCGCCAGCATTGCGGTCGGCGGCGGCCTGCCCGGCGTACTGCACTGACGGCGACGGCCGAGAGGGCCGGACGGTCGGCGCGCGACCCGGCAGCCGGGCGTTCGGGTCGGGGGAAGCGGATGGTTTATAGTAGGGCTCTCATGGAAAGGCACGGGGAGACCGCTATGAGGCCGACGAAAACCATACTGCTTGCGCTGGCGGCTGTGCTGTCCTCCGCCTGCGGCGATAGCGGGCAGCCGGAGCGCAACGTGCCCGAGGCGATGCCGTCGAGCGAGACGTCCGCCGAGGTCGGCGATTACATCGTGCACTACAACGCGATGACCACCGATCAGCTCACGCCGACGGTCGCCCAGAGCACGGGTATCGTCCGTTCCAAGAACCGGGCGATGCTGAACGTGAGCTTCGTGGAGAAGGCGACGGGCAACACGGTGGAGGGCGGCGTCGAGGTATCGGCGGCGAACCTCACCGGGCAGACGAAGAACATCACGATGCGCCGCGTGCGTGACGGTGAAGCGACCTACTACATCGGCGAGGTGCCGGTAGCGCATCGGGAGACACTGGTCTTCAACATCGAGGCGAGGCCGCCCGGCGCCACTCAGCCGACCATGCTGAAGTTTCGCCGCCAGTTCTTCACGGATTGACGAAACACCGAAAAAAACCCTGCGAAATGCACTTCACCACCTGTCACGACAGGGCGAGTTGTGGTAAGTTGCCGCGCTTTATCGAGCCGGGCTTGCCCGGGTTTTGCGTTCCATCCAGGAGTTGATACATGGCAGCAAAGAAAAAGGCCGCTACCACGGCCAAGAAGGCACCGACCAAGTCGGAGATCTACAGACACATCGCGGAAGACACCGGACTCACCCGCAAGGACGTCGCCGCGGTCTTCGACTCACTGACCGGCCTTATGAAGAAGAACCTCGGCGGCCGTGGCGCCCCCGGGACGTTCACGCTGCCCGGCCTGGCCAAGATGACCGTCAAGAAGAAGCCTGCCGTCAAGGCGCGCAAGGGCATCAACCCGTTCACGGGCGAGGAGATGATGTTCAAGGCCAAGCCGGCCAGCAAGACGGTGAAGGTCACGGCCCTGAAAGGTCTGAAAGACATGGTCTGAGTCACGTCCGCGTGACAGGGATCGGAAAAGCCGGGCAGCCGCCCGGCTTTTTTATGCCTCGTCGGGGCGGGCCATCAGTTTGCGCCGTATGACCTCGGAACGCGGCACGTAGAGCAGCTCGCCGATCTTGTGCACCATCGCGTCCTCGTACTTGTCGAGCCGCCCGTCGGCGAAGGCGACGGCCCACAGCCTGCCCATCAGCTCCGACTTCTGCTGTTCGTCGAGCCGCTCGTGCAGCGTGCGGGTGAACTCGAACAGCGACACAGAATGCTCGACCCGCTCGCTGGCCTCCTCGCGCAGCAGCGCCGCTTCCTCTTCGGTGAGCTCGTAATGGCGGCGCAGCAGCTCCTCGAGGGCCAGCGCCTCCTCCGCGTCGAAATCGAAATCGGCGCGGGCCACCTCGACCAGCAGCGCTGCGGCCGCGAGGCGTATGGCGTGCTCCTCGTCCTGCGCCGAGGCACCCTCCTCCGAACCGTCCAGTAATGATTCGAGTTTTCGCGCCAGCGCATCGAGCATGATCAGTCCGCGTCCTTCCCCTCGCCGTGGAGCAGCTCGCCGAGCCGCTCACGCAGCAGGGTGAGTTTACCGTGGAAAAAATGGTCGACCTCCGGCAGCAGCAGGAGTTCCGGGCCCGGCGCAAGCTCGTTGACCCAGTCGACGACGCCGTCGGCATCCACGAGTTCGTCCTCCTCGCCCTGGGCGATGATCCACGGACACTCTGGCTGACGCTCGGTGGCCACCGGCAGCCGACCGACGGGCGGCGCCACGGTGATCAGCCGCGCCGGTGTCCGTCGGGCGGCGGCATGGAGCGCCACCGCCGCGCCGAACGAGAACCCCGCGAGCCATGCTTCGCCACCGAAACGCCGCGCGGCCCAGTCCATTACCGCCAGCGCATCGTCCACCTCGCCGATCCCCTCGTCGTAACTGCCCTCGCTGGCCCCGACGCCGCGGAAGTTGAAGCGGACCGCCGCCAGACCCTGCTCGTTGAACACGCGGCACAGCGTGTGCACGACCTTGTTCTTCATGCTGCCGCCGTGCCGGGGATGGGGATGGCACGCGACGCCGTAACCGGCGGGCTCGCCTGCCGGCGGCAGCTCGAGCTCCGCCTCGAGATCCCCGGCGGGACCCGGGATCATCACCTCTTCACGCCGGGGCAGCTTGCGCATCCGCGCCCTCTTCGGCAGCGGCCTTCTTCGGTTTGCCCGGCGCGAAGTAGACGATGGTATCGCCGGGCTTGGGTTCCAGCTCGTGCTGCACGGAGAAGAGATCCACGTCGCCGTCCGAATCCAGCAGGATGACCTGCATCGCGTCCTCGGGCCGTTCGCTCAGGAAGTCGCTGTAGCTGTAGTTTTCCGAGAGCTTCGTCTTGTAGAAGGCCCAGCCCCGCACATAGAGCCGCCAGAGCCGTTCGAACACCGCATCCTTGTCGAATGCCACGTTGCCCCGGCGCGGCCGCGCGATCGACTTGGGATCGTCCTCGGTCTCCGCCCCCATCGGCAGCTGGAAGACGTGGCGCTGGCCCACCTCCGGCGCAATCTGGGTGCAAACCAGCGCGTTGTAGGCATCATTGCTGGTGGCCGCCAGCACCGTGCGCACGTGCGCGAGTTCCACCGACTCCTCGGCGAACTCCGAGAGGATGTCGCCGTAGAAGACGGGCACGCCGGCCAGCCGGGCCGCGCGCAGATTGTGCCAGGAGGAATCCGCCACCAGCACGTTCACCTTCAGTCCCTGCAGCGTGCGTGCCAGTTCGATGGTCCAGGGCGAGGCACCGACGATCACCACACTGTCACGATGGCGCGACGACAGCCCGAGCCGTGTCGATAGCCAGTTCAGCGACAGACCGTGGGCAAAGACGGTGGCGAATATCACGGCAAACACCAGCGGCAGAAGCACGTCGGCGTCATAGCCGGCGTCGACCAGCCGCGGCCCCATGACACCGGCGGTGGCGGCGGCGACGATACCCCGCGGCGCGATCCAGGAGAGCAGCAGGCGCTCGCGGAATTCCATATTCGCGCCGATCGTAGCCAGCATGATGGCCGCGGGCCTGGCGATCACCATGATGGCCGCGATCAAGGCGGCGCCTCGCCAGCCGATCGAGGTGAGGGACTCGACGTTCAGATCGGCGGTGAGCAGTACGAACACCACCGACACGAGCATGATGGTGATGTACTCCTTGAACCGCTTCATGTCGCCGATGCCCGGCAGGTTCATGTTCGCAACCACAATACCCATGATGGTGACCGCCAGCAGTCCCGCCTCGTGCTGCATCAGGTTGGACGCCTCGTATACGACGAGCACGAGGCCCAGCATCACCGGGCTCTTCAGATATTCCGGCACCATCCCCGCGCGGAACGCCCGCCCGGTGAGCCAGCCGCCGATGCCGCCGAACACGAGCCCGGAGGTGATGGCGAGGCCGACGCCCTGCATTACCTCCGCCAGCCCCGAGCCCTCGCCGCTGAAGACGAAGAACTGGAACACCAGCACCGCCAGCAACGCGCCGATGGGATCGTTGACGATGCCTTCCCACTTCAGATACGAGGCCGTGCGCCGGTTCAGTGCGCTCTGGCGCAGCAGCGGCATGATCACCGTCGGCCCGGTCACCACCATGATGGCGCCGAACACGAGCGACACCGCCCAGTCCAGGCCGCCGATGTAGTGGGCGCACAGGGTGGCCGCCGCCCAGCCGAACGGCGCCCCCAGATAGACCAGCCGCTGGACGCCACGGGCCGCCTCCTTCAGCTCGGCCAGCCTGAGGCTGAGGCCGCCCTCGAACAGGATGATGGCAACGCAGAGACTGATGACCGGGCGCAGCAGATCGCCGAGTTCCTCGCTGGGATTGATCCAGCCGAGCGCGGGGCCGACGATCAGCCCGGACCCGGCCAGCAACACGATGGCCGGCAGACGCAGGCGCCACGCCACCCACTGCGCTGCAACGCCCAGCGCGACGACGCCGACAATGACGAGGACGATCTGATCTTCAGGCATCGGGGATGCTCGACAGGAACAAGCCGCGTACGGTAACGGCCGCGCCCGCGGCCCGCAACAGCGGGCACGCCGCGCCGCGGCGGCCCGGGCCGCCGCCCATTTTCTGGCCGTCGATGCCCTAAATACCGTAAAATTAGTGATTTACGGACCGAAATCGACGGCAGGCGCAAGACGCCGCCGCGGAATGGAGCCACATGGTGCCCAACAAGCGCATCGAACTCGAAAACACCTACTGCGCGCAGAACTATCACCCCCTGCCCGTGGTGCTCAGCCGCGGCGAGGGCGTCTACGTCTGGGACGACGAGGGCCGCCGTTATCTCGACATGATGAGCGCGTACTCCGCAGTCAGCCACGGGCACGCGCATCCCCGCCTGATCCAGGCGCTCACCCGCCAGGCGAGCGAACTCAGCATCGTCTCCCGGGCCTTCCACACCGACAAGCTCGGGCCGTTCCTGAAACGCGTCTGCGAACTGACCGGGCAGGACCGGGCGCTGCCCATGAATACCGGCGCCGAGGCGGTGGAGACCGCGCTGAAGGCGGCCCGCAAGTGGGCCTATACCGTCAAGGGGGTAGAGCGCGACAAGGCGGAGATCATCGCCTGCCGCAACAACTTCCACGGGCGCACCATCACCCTCGTCGGCATGTCCAGCGAGGAGTCGTATCGGGAAGGCTTCGGCCCGTTCCCGCCCGGCTTCCGACTGGTCGATTTCGGCGACGCGGAGGCGCTGGAGGCTTCCATCACACCGAATACCGCTGCCTTCCTGGTGGAACCCATGCAGGGCGAAGGCGGCATCGTGATCCCGCCGCCCGGTTACCTTGCCGCATGCCGGGAGATCTGCCGCCGCCACAACGTGCTGCTGATCTGCGATGAGATCCAGACCGGCCTGGGCCGCACCGGCCGCTTCCTCGCCTCGGAGCACGACGACGTGGTGCCGGACGGGCTGATACTCGGCAAGGCACTGGGCGGCGGCATCCTGCCGGTGTCCATGTTCCTCGCCCGCCGTGACGTCATGGACGTGTTCCGCCCCGGCGACCACGGCAGTACCTTCGGCGGCAACCCGCTGGCCGCCGCCGTCGCGCTGGAAGCGCTGAATATCATCGTCGAGGAAGACCTGGCGGCGCGCAGCGAGGCGATGGGCACATTCCTGCTGGAAGGGCTCCGCCGCATCGACAGCCCGCTGGTGCGGGAGGTGCGCGGCCAGGGCCTGTTCGTCGGGCTGGAGATCGACCCGGACAAGGGCAGCGCCCGCGACGTCGTGGAGCGCCTCATGCAGAAGGGCATACTCAGCAAAGAGACCCACGAGACCGTCGTACGGCTGGCGCCGCCGCTGTCCATCTCCCGGGAACAGCTGCAGTGGGCACTGGCGTGCATCGCCGAGGTATTGGCCGACATGGAGCATCTGCGCAAGGCGTCGTGACGCACGCGCAGCAGGAGCAGCCCGAGCATGTCCGATCCACCCATCATCATCATCGGCCTGGCGTTGCTCTCGGCACTGGCCGGTGGTTTGCTCGGGTGGTACCTGCATGCCGAGCGCCATCGCCGCCAGCGTCTGACGACGGCTGCTACCTGGCAGGAGAAGCTGCAGGCGGAGGAACTGGCCAAGGAGCGGCTGCGCAAGCAGATACGCAGCCTGGCCGAGCGGCTGGACAGCGCGCGCCGGGCCGAACGCGAGGCGCGCCAGCGCCTGGCCCGCACCGAGCGGGAACTCGCCGGGGCGGCCGCCACGGCGGACGAGGCATCCAGCGCGCTCACCGACTGCCGCGTGGCGCTGGCGGCAACCAATCGCAAGCGCGACGAACTGCATACCCAGCTGCAGCGTCTGCTCACGCGCAGCCGGGAGATCATGGCGGCCTCGCGGGCGAAGGACGAGAAGATATTCACGCTCAGCCGGGAACTCGAGAGCTGGCAGGAGCGTCTGCCGCCCCTGGTGTATCGATTCCGCGAGAAGGCGCGGGAGGCCACTGCCGCCCACCAGGCGCTGGACATGGAGCGGGCCAGGGCGCGGGAGCTGGAGGACACGCTGCGCACGCGCATTCTGCCGCTCACCGACCCGCCGCCCGACGCGGACGGCGGCGTCACTGGCGATGGAGATGGCGATGGAATTGGCGATGGAATTGGCTATGGCCATGGCGACGCTATTGGCGATAGTGACCGCCGCAATGGGGGCGATGGGGGCGAGCGCACGATGCCGGTAAATCGGCCCCGCGACGACCTCAAGCGCATCCGCGGCATCGGCCCGGTCCTCGAGCGCCTGTTGAACGATCTCGGCATCCACCGGCTGCAGCAGATCGCCGAGTTCGGCCCGGACGATGTCGAGCGGGTGCAGGCGGCCCTGAAGGACTTCCCGGACCGCATCGAGCGCGACCACTGGGTGGAGCAGGCACGCACATTGATCTCAGAGTACCGGCCCGGGGCCGGTGGAACATCCTGGACAGGGAGGACGGAAACATGAATCTGACGACGACGGCTTTCCGCGATGGCGAACGCATCCCCGACGAGTACTGCTTCGGCAATCCGGCGGACGAGGGTCACATGACGCTCGGTGCGAACCGCAACCCGGACTTCACCTGGGCAAACCTGCCGGAGGGCACCCGTTCGCTGGTGCTGCTCTGCGTCGACGTTGACGTGCCGAGCAAAGCCGACGACGTGAACCAGGAAGGACGCACCATCCCCGCCGACCTGCCGCGGGTGGACTTCTATCACTGGGTGATGGTGGACGTCCCGCCGGGCATCGCCGGCATACCCGCGGGCTCCTGCTCCGAGGGTGTCACCCCGCAAGGCAAGAAGGACCCGTCGGGACCCGATGGCGCGAGACAGGGACTGAACGACTACACGAGCTTCATGGCCGGCAATCCCGACATGGCGGGCGAGTACTTCGGCTATGACGGACCCTGCCCTCCGTGGAACGACGAGCTGCTCCATCATTACCACTTCGTGCTCTACGCGACGGACCTCGCGCGGGTGCCGGTCGAGGGGAAATTCACCGGCCAGGACGTGATGGCGGCACTGGAAGGGCACATCCTCGCCGAGTCCCGGGTGGTGGGAACCTACACACTGAATCCGGACGTCGGCTGACGCCCCGCAGCGGCACGCGGTTCAGCGTACGGTATCCGGGCGGACGGTGAAGTCCACGATCCGTATCCGGGTGCCGGGCTCGCCCGCCGGGTAGCGCTGGTCCAGCACCTCCGCCAGGGCATCGTCCTCGTAGACGCCGGCGGGGGCGGCCTGGAGCACCCGGGCATCCACCGGCCGGCCGCTGGCATCCACCTCGACTTCCACCTGCACGAAGCCCCGTCGCTCGCGCCCGCTTGCCGCGGCGGGTGCCGTCGGCTCCAGCATCGGCGGCGGCGCCTCCAGTTCCGGCAGGCGGCGGCGCGGCTCGCCCAGCAGCTCGGCAACGTCGAGACTGTCATAGCCGATGAGGAGATCGAGGGGATGCGCGTCCACGGCTATCTCCTCGTCCCCGGTCGCCCGCTCGAAGCCGCCCCAGAGCTGGACGGCGACTACCAGCATGGCACCCACTACCCCGCAGGCAGCCAGGAACGAGGCGAGGAAGCGCAGCACCGCTCAGCCGCCCTGAGGCCCTTCCCCGTCGAAGTCCAAGGCGCAGGAATTGATGCAGAAACGCAGCCCGGTAGGCTCGGGCCCGTCCGGGAAAACGTGGCCGAGGTGGGCCCCGCAGGCCGCGCACAGGACCTCGTCGCGGACCATACCGTGACTCGCGTCCCGCTCGGTGCGGACCCGGTCGCCGGCCAGCGGCAGCCAGAAGCTCGGCCAGCCGGAGCCGGAGTCGTACTTGTGTTCCGAGCTGAACAGCTCGGCGCCGCAGACGACGCAGGCATAGGTGCCGTCGGCCTTCTGGTCCACGTAGCGGCCGGCGAACGGCGGCTCCGTGCCCTTCTGCTGGGTCACCCGGTACGCCTCGTCGCCCAGGCGCGCGCGCAACTCCTCTCTGGTTTCTTCCGTCATCGGCTCTCGTGTCCTCTGTCAGTCCCGATCAATTGCCGGGTATCGGTTGTGGGGTATGGATTCTAGCGCTTCGGCCCTGTCTCATTGCGCCCCGTCGCCGGCGAGCTCGAGCAGCAGCCGATTCATGCGGCGCACGTAGGCGCCCGGATCCGCCAGCGAGCCGCCCTCGGCCAGGCGTGCCTGATCGACCAGCACCTTCGCCAGATCCTCGAAGCGGCCCTCGTCGCTCTCGACGGACAGCCGCTGCACCAGCGGATGGGAGGGGTTGATCTCGAAGACGGGCTTCGTCTCCGGCAGCTTCTGCCCTGCCGCCTCCAGCAAATGGCGCATCTGGCGGCCGACGTCGTGCTCCGAGAGCACCAGACAGGCGGGAGAATCCACCAGTCTGCGGCTGACGCGCACGGTCTCGACCTGGTCCTTCAGCAGACGCCGCAGTTTCTTCAGCAGCGGCTTCTGTTCCTCGTCCAGCGCCTCCTGTTCCGGACCGCTCTCGCCGCCCGGGAGTTCCGCGCCACCCCTGGCGACGTCGCTCAGCTTGCTGCCCTTGTACTCCGGCAGCTGACCGATCATCCACTCGTCCAGCCGGTCGTGCAGCAGCAGCACCTCGATGCCCCGGTCCCGGAACACCTCCAGCTGGGGCGCCGAGCGCGCCTTCTCCAGGCTGTCCGCCACCAGGTAGTAGACGGCCTCCTGGTCGGTCTGCATGCGGCCGATATAGTCGTCCAGCGACTGGTCCTGGGTGGCCTCTTCGCTGCGGGTCGTCACGAAGCGCAGCAGCGCGGCGATGCGCTCGGCGTTGCCGGGGTCCTCGCCGATACCCTCCTTCAGCACCTCGCCGAACTCGTCCCAGATTTTCTGATAGGTCTCGGGATCGTCCGCGGCCGTCTTCTCCAGCAGCTCCAGGGCGCGGCGGGTCAGTGCGCTGCGTAGCGCGTCCAGGGTGGGATGAGACTGCAGCAGCTCGCGGGACACGTTCAGTGGCAGGTCGGCGGTGTCGATGACACCGCGGACGAAACGCAGATACAGCGGCAGGAACTGTTCGGCGTCGTCCATGATGAAGACCCGCTGCACGTAGAGCTTCAGTCCGCGGGGCGACTCCCGGTTCCACAGGTCGAAAGGGGCGCGGCCGGGGATGTAGAGCAGGCTGGTGTACTGGCGCTTGCCCTCCACGTGATTGTGCGACCAGGCGAGCGGGTCCGCCGGGTCGTGGGTGAGGTGTTTGTAGAACTCCCGGTATTCCTCGTCGCCGATCTCCGCGCGGGGTCGCGTCCATAACGCCGTGGCCGCATTCACCGTCTCCCGCTCGCCGTCGCCGGCGGGCATGGTGACCGGGAACGCGATGTGATCGGAGTAACGGCGGATCAGGTGGCGCAGCCGCTCGGCGGCGGCGAACTCCTTCGCGTCCTCGCGCAGGTGCAGCACCACGCGCGTGCCCCGCTCGGGCCGCTCCATTGAGCCGATGCGGAATTCACCCTGGCCCTCGGACTCCCAGTGGATGCCGGTGTCGGCCGGCTGGCCCGCCCGCCGCGTGTACACCTCCACCCGGTCGGCGACAATGAACGAGGAGTAGAAGCCGACGCCGAACTGGCCGATGAGGCGCGAGTCCTTGCGCGTATCGCCGGTCAGCGACTGCAGGAATTCCGCCGTGCCCGACTTCGCAATGGTGCCGAGATTGGCGATCACCTCGTCCCGGTTCATGCCGATGCCGTTGTCGCTGACCGACAGCGTGCCGGCCTCGGCGTCGAAGTCCACGTCGATACGGAGCTCGGGCTGATCCTCCATCAACGCCGGGTCGGCGAGCGCCTCGAAGCGCAGCTTGTCGGCGGCGTCGGAAGCGTTGGAGATCAACTCGCGGAGGAAGATCTCCCGATTGCTGTACAACGAGTGGATCATCAGGTGAAGCAACTGCTTCACCTCCGCCTGAAAACCGAGCGTCTCCGCGCTCCGGGTCTCTGTCATGTCGCCCTCCCCTCGATGGAATCCGTACCTTGCCCGCCTGCGGCACGAAGGCGCGTCGCCGGCCGCCGGGCAGGTCGGAGTGTGGGGGCGTTCGCGGTGTTTTCAACCCGCGGTGCGGGTACGGCTCAGGAGTGGCGGGCGGTCCAGCGTGCCGCCGGCTGACGGACCAGCCAGGACATGGCGGCAACCAGGGCGGCGATCAGGCCGGCCACCAGCAAGGCGCCGGCAACCAGCGGCAGGGTCGCGGCTGCAACAGCCAGTCCCACGCCGATGAGGGCGCCCGCCAGCAGCGCCACGAGGCGCGCGAGGAGACGGCGGACCTGCTCCCACAGCAACGGCATGGACCAGACGAAGTCGTCCATATCATCCAGATACTGCAGCAGCCGTTCCATCTTCTCTTCCGCCGAATCCCTCAGCAATCAATGCATTCTAGCGCTTTCTTCGTGTCAGCGGTGTGAATTGGACCATAAGATGGCAGATTGGGGCACAGGCGGTCCGGATGCCTCAGCGTACCCGCCGCAGGACGGGGCGGCTGTCCGGGGGCGGATCCTCCGCCATCAGCATCGCCGTGCGATTGGCTTCCTTGGCGTAGGCGATCGCTTCGTGCACCCAGCGCCAGCGCTCGCGGGTCTCTTCGGTCTTGAACAGCGCCAGTTGCTCTTCGGCGCACGGTTTCGGTTTGGCCATAGCTTTCGAGATCGAGAGTTGGGGAGAATCCGTTGTTCTTCTGTCAGTCGGTTCGTGTTGCCCGGGCCGGCCTCACGATTCGTCACGGTCACTGCGGTTGCGATCGCTCCAGTTCCGTTTCACCTCTTCCGCCCAGTTGCGGTAGCCCTTCCAGGTGTAGAGCGAGGGATCGAGAGCCCCGCGGCTGCGCGGGCGGTCGCCGCGTCGTGAGAGCCACTTGCGGTAGGCGTCCCAGGGCTCGCCGTCGCGGCCGTCGTCCCGGTCGGTCGCGGCCACCGTCTCGTCATGGTCCGCGTCCTCTTCCAGGCCCGCGGCCCAGCGGATGTCCTTGTCGTCAGGCATGGCTGATCCCACTCCCAGCAGATGAGCGAACCTTACGCTGGCGGGGGGTGCCACAGCGAGGAACTGCATCACAATGATCAGCGTTAAAAAAGACAGCTAAATCAGCGGGTTCAGCCACCCTATTTGACTTAACGGTCGATGCCGGCCCCCACGCTGCGGGCTTTTTGACTTAAGTGGGGCGATTAGGGAAAAAGGACGGCAGCGCGCCCCGGACGGATCAGGCGACCACCTCGTAGCAGGGGCTGTAACTGCCGGACAGTTTCATCCGCCCCTGGGCCACGAACGCGCGGAGCAGATCGTCCAGCAGCGGCATGATCTTCCCGGAGGCCTCGATGCGGAACGGGCCCCGCTCCTCGATCATGCGGATGGTGTCCTCGCGCACGTTGCCGGAGACGATCCCCGAGAAGGCCCGGCGCAGATTGACGGCCAGCTCCTCGGGGGCCTGTTCGGGATGCAGTGCCAGAGAGGCCATGGACTCGTGGCTCGCCCGGAAGGGCACCTGGAAGTCGTGATCGATCTTCAGCCGCCAGTTGTAGTAGTAGGCATCGCTGTGGCGCTGGCGGAAATCGCGCACCTCGGTGAGTCCGGCCTGGATCGTCCTCGCCACGGCCACCGGGTCGTCGACGATGATGCGGTAGCGCTGCTGCGCCGCCTCGCCCAGGGTGGCGCCGACGAACTCGTCGATGCGGCGGAAATAGTCCTCGCTGCCGGCCGGCCCGGTGAATACCAGCGGGAACGGCGTGTCGGCATTGTCGGGGTGCAGAAGCACGCCGAGGATGAACAGGATCTCCTCCGCCGTGCCCACGCCGCCGGGGAACACCACGAAGCCGTGGCCGACCCGGACAAACGCCTCGAGCCGCTTCTCCATGTCCGGCATGATCACCAGCTCGTTGACGATAGGGTTCGGCGACTCCGCCGCGATGATGCCGGGCTCCGTGATGCCGATGTAGCGGCCGTCGCGGATGCGCTGCTTGGAGTGGCCGATGGTCGCGCCCTTCATGGGCCCCTTCATCGCGCCGGGGCCGCAGCCGGTGCACACCTGCAGGCCACGCAGGCCCAGCTCGTAGCCCACGGTCTTGGTGTAGTCGTATTCCTCCCGGCTGATGGCATGGCCGCCCCAGCATACGATCACGTTCGTGTCGGCCGGCGCCCGTACGATGCGGGCGTTGCGCAGCACATGGAAGACCGCGTTGGTGATGGAGTCCGAGCGGGCGAGATCGAACTGCCCGCCTTCGCGCAGCTCGTTGTCCACGAACACCACGTCGCGCAGCACGGAGAACAGCAGCTCGCGGATGCCGCGGATCATGCGGCCGTCCACGAAGGCGGAATCGGGCGCATTGCGCAGTGCGAGCCGCACGCCGCGGTCCTGCTGGATGATGCCCACCTCGAAATCCCGGTAGCGGGCCAGCAGCTCCCGGGTGTCGTCCGTCATGGACCCTGAGGTGAGCACCGCGAGGGCGCAGCGCCTGAGCAGCCCGTAGAGGCCACCCTCGCCGCGGTTGCGCAACCGGTTCACCTCCTCCTGTGACAGGAGTTCGAGGCTGCCCTCCGGAGAGACTTCGATATCCATGCTGTTCGCCTGTCGGGGGTGAGCGCCGTCGGGCGCGCCGGATTCAGGGGCGGATCTCGATCGGCGTGTTCTCGCGGGTCATCAGCCAGATGTCCACCATGGCGGCATTGGACACCGCTATGCAGCCGTCGGTCCAGTCACCGGAGCGGTAGAACTCCGGGGTATAGCGGGGCTCGTTGGGGTAGCCGTGGATCATGATCTGGCCGCCCGGATCCACACCGAGCCGACGCGCCCGCTCCCGGTCCCGCGCGTTCGGATAGGAGATGCGGATGGAGAGGAAGAAATCGCTGTTCTCGTTGCGCAGGTCGAGATAATAGAGGCCCTCGGGCGTGCGGGAATCGCCTTCCTCCTGCTTGTGGCCCTCCGGCTCCATGCCCAGGAATATCTCGTAGCTGGCGAGGATACGCTCGCCCTTCAGCAGGAGGAGCTTGCGGTCGGATTTCTCCACCACCACCTTGTCGGCGACCTCGAGCGTGGCTTCGGCCCCGCCCGGCGCGAGCACGGCCAGCGCGGCGAGCGCGATTGACAGCGCCGGCGAGAGCGCCGCCTGCCGCCTCCGTCCCGGCCTGTGCCATTGCATCCGGCGTCGCATGCTCTGTCCTCTCTTCCCGCTCATCGTCACCGCGTCTCCGGCTCCCCGAGGGCGGAGATTATGCTAATGCCGGCGCCGGTAACAGACAAACCCGTCTCATTCCCGCCGTCGGCGCCCGCCCGGCGCCCGGCGCTCGCCGTCCACATTGCGGCCGATGATCCAGCCGATGGCGAATCCGATCGCGCCTGCACCCGTCGTGTAGTAAGGCAGGAAGCGGAACAGGAGTTCCGGCGTGCGGGCGCGGCTCGCCATGCCGCCCCAGTCCAGCATCAGGCCGAGGTGCAGGTAGAGAGAGAGTCCGAGCGCCGGAATGGCGAAACCGAGGACTCCCAGCAGCCAGCGCCAGTCCGCCTTGCGCCAGCGCCAGCCGGCGCGCGCCAGGGCGTAGAGCAGCAGGCCGAGCGTGAGTGCCGGCGGCAGCAGATTCGGCAGCGCGTGGGGGCCGTAGTGCTCCGCCTCGAGGATCACGACGGCCGCCGCCGCGAGCAGGACGACGGGCGGCACCAGCGGCCAGTGGCCGAACATCAGCCGCCGCCGCGACCCGCGGCGATGCCTTTCACCCGGCGGCTCAGTCCCAGCATGTCCAGCTGCTGCCGGCTCTCGACGACCCGCCCGTCCTCAATGCGGTCGAGCAGGAGGCCCTCGAAGCTCACGCGGGCGCCGGTCGGCGGCGTCGCATCGAACACGCCTTCGTGCGTGCCGCTGAAGCGGACCCGCGTGGCAACACGACCGTCCTCGGCGATCTGCTCCAGCACTTCCAGCGTGAGGTCGGGGAAGGCACCGTGCAGGCCGCGCCCGATCGAGGAGAGTACCTCGCGGGCATGGCGGGAGCCGTTCACGGTGGCGCCGGGCGCGAAGTACCGGTCCCAGTCTTCCCAGCGGCCCTCGATGACGAGCGTCTGCAGATAACCGCGGACGAGGGCCTTGTCGTCGGCGCCGGCATTGCAGCCGGCGAACAGTGGTAGCAGGAGCAGCGGCAGGATGTGCAGGGCACGGCGCATGGCGGGCGGCCTCCGGGCGGCGGCAATGGCATCAATGATAGAAAGAGCGAAATCCGGCATATCGAGAACAGGTCACAGATTCGCTGTCGGTTTCCGTATAGTTTACGTAACCTTGCGGGCGGTGGCTCCGCGGAAGGGAACCCCGGGCCGCTGCGCCTGCCGAAGCAATGGACCGCAGCCCACGGGATATTGGCCGGGCTATTGGTCGGACTCGAGGCCGCCGGATGTCGACTATGGATACCGAGATGGACAACAGGCGCACCGCAGCAGCCCCCGCCGCCATGGCGATGGCGGCCGTGCTGCTGCTTGCCGTCGCGGGCGCCGCCGCCGGCCCGGGCATAGGCGCCACCGAAGAGGTGGTGGACAACCCGGAGGATGCCCGGGAGCAGCATGACGACGACGAACCCGAAGCCAGCGCTCGGCAACGGCCGCAGGCCGAGCGCCCGATAACCACGCTGGCACCGGTGGAGTGGGGCCGGGTCCGCGAATCCGACGCGGAGGCACTCGAGATTCTCGGCAGCGCAGTGCCGCCGGCGAGCTACCAGCGCCTCTCCTGGTCGGCCACGGAGCTCTTCGAGGGCATCCCGGTGGACACCCCGGTGCTGGTGATGAACGGCCGCTATCCCGGCCCGGTGCTCTGCCTCACCGCGGCGGTGCACGGAGACGAGCTGAACGGCATTGAGATCGTGCGCCGCGTGCTCCACGACCTGGACCCGCAGAAACTCTCCGGCGCGGTCATCGGCGTGCCCATTGTGAACCTGCAGGCATTCCGGCGCGGCTCGCGCTACCTGCCGGACCGCCGGGACCTGAACCGCTATTTCCCCGGTAACCCGGACGGCAGTGCCGCCTCGCGGATCGCCCACTCGTTCTTCACCAGCATCGTGCGGCACTGCGACGCCCTGGTGGACCTGCACACCGGCTCCTTCGACCGGGCGAACCTGCCGCAGCTGCGCGCCGACCTGCGCGACCCGGGTGTGGTCACGCTGACCCAGGGCTTCGGCGCCACGGTGATCATCAACAGCATCCCGGCCGACGGCACGCTGCGACAGGCGGCCACGGATGCGGGCATCCCCACGGTGACGCTGGAGGCGGGCGGGCCTTCCCGTCTGGAGACCGAGGAGGTCAGCCACGGCGTCAAGGGCATCGAGACCCTGCTGAATACGCTCGGCATGGTGCGCAAGGTGAGCCTCTGGGGCGACCCGGAGCCCGTCTACTACCGCTCCACCTGGGTACGCGCCAACCGGGGCGGCATCCTGCTGTCGGAGGTAGACCTCGGTCGGCGCGTGAGCGCCGGCGACCTGCTCGGCACGATCACGGACCCCATCACCAACGCCAGGACCAACATCTATGCGCCGACGGGCGGCCGGGTGATCGGCATGGCGCTGAATCAGGTAGTCATGCCCGGCTACGCCGCCTTCCATATCGGGCTGCCGCGACCCGAGCCGAAGACCGCCGAGGCCGCGCCGGCGGAAGCCGGCAGCAGCCTCGGCGAGGAGGAAGATGTCCAGCCGGCGCCGGAGCAGCCAGCCGAGGAAGCGTCGGTGGCCGCGTCAGAGCCCCGCGGCGACGAAGAGCCGGCCGGGGAGGCCGACGCCCCGGGCACCGGCGCGGGCGATCAGTAGCCGCGCGCCTTCAGCGCGTTAATGCGCTCCTCCAGCGGCGGGTGAGTCATGAACAGCTTCTTCAGCCCCTGGGCGCCGAGGCCGGCGATGCCGAAGGCCGACAGCTGCTTCGGCAGCTCGCTCGGCTCGTAGGTCGCGCGCAGCTTCTCGAGCGCCGCCACCATCTTCTCCCGGCCCGCCAGTTCGGCGCCGCCCGCGTCCGCGCGGAATTCCCGCCGCCGAGAGAACCAGTGCACGATGATCGTCGCCAGGATACCGAAGATGATCTGGGCTACCAGGCTGGTCAGGAAGAAGCCGATACCGGCACCGTGCTCGTTGCGGAACACCACCCGGTCCACGAAGAAGCCGACCACCCGCGAGAGGAATATCACGAAGGTATTCAGCACGCCCTGCAGCAGCGTCATGGTCACCATGTCGCCGTTGGCGACGTGGGAGACCTCGTGGGCGAGCACGGCCTCGGCCTCGGCCTGACTCATGTTGCGCAGCAGCCCGGTGCTGACGGCGACCAGCGCCTTGTTGCGGCTCATGCCCGTGGCGAACGCGTTCACCTCGGGCGCGTCGTAGATCGCAACGTCCGGCATGCCGATGCCGGCACGCCCGGCCTGGTTCTGCACGGTTGCGAGCAGCCAGGACTCGGTGGAGTTGGACGGCTGCGAGATGACCTTCGCGCCTGTGGTCCAGAGCGCCACCTTCTTCGAGATGGCGAGAGAGATGAACGAGCCGGCAAATCCTATCACCGCCGAGAAGATCAGCAGCGACGTCAGGTTCAGCCCACCTGTCTCCGAGACGATGCTCTCCAGACCGAAGACCCGGAATACGATGCTGATGACGGCCAGCACCGCGACGTTGGTCGCCACGAACAACAGGATTCTCTTCATAGGAACTACTCCTGGCAGTACGAGCCCGATGCTCTGCAGACCCCTGCAGAACGATCGATAATGGGTCCGCCGGCGGCCGATTCAAGCGCCGGAGCCCGAATATGACCCGCCGGCGGCGCTACAATTCCCCAGTAATGTCCTTCGCCGCAGCGAGGTTTTCCCGATGAATGACGCCGGCGCGCGGTCCGCGGCAGGCGAGTCGCGCGGCCGCGAGGCCCTGATCCGGGCCGCGCTAGCACTTCAGCGCGTCCTCGTCCTGCTGCCATGGCCCGCGCAGCGGCTGCTGGGGCGCGGCCTCGGCGCGATCGCCTTCCGCCTCGCAAGGCGTCGGCGCCGCATCGCGGCGCGCAACCTGGAACTCTGTTTCCCAGAGCTCACGGCCGAGGCGCGGCACAGCCTGCTGCGCGGCCACTTCCGCTCGCTCGGCATCGGCCTGATGGAGCTCGGGATGGCCTGGTGGGCCAGCGACCGGCGTCTGCTCGCGATGGTCGAGCTGGAGGGCCTGGAGCATCTCGAGGCTGCACGTGCGGCCGGTCGACCGGTCATCCTGGTCGCCGGCCATTTCACCACCATGGATATCACCTGTCGGCTGCTCGGTCTCGCCGTCGACTACGACGGCATCCAGCGGCCGTTCGGCTACCCGGCCCTCGACCGGCAGCTCATCCGCGGCCGGCTGCGAGCCGTCGACCATGTTTATTCCAAATTCGACCTGCGCGGCATCCTGGATGCACTGGCGCGGGGCCGTACGCTGTGGATGGCGGTGGACCAGGCCCAGACCAGCACCCGACCGGTGCTGGCGCCGTTCTTCGGACTGCCGGCACCGACCACCGGCAGCCCTGCCCGGCTTGCCGCCCGGAGCGGTGCCGCGGTACTGCCGGTGGCGGGACGACGGGCGCCGGACGGGCACTACCGCATCACCGTGGAGCCCGCGCTCGAGGGCTTTCCCGGCGGCGACGAGGTGGCCGATGCGGCGCGGCTGAATGCCGTGGTGGAGCGTCACGCCCGTGCGGTCCCCGATCAGTACTACTGGGTCCACCGCCGCTTCAAGGGCGATCCCTCGCACTACGACGACGTCTGAATCAGCCGGCAGATTGGTCGTATCGGTCGGTTACGTCGGTGCCGCGACCGGCCTTGTAGCCGGCCACGAGCTCCCGCCAGCCGCCGGCCTCGTAGCGGAACCCGGGCACGCTTGCGCGGAGCTTGTCCAGCGACCGCAGCAACCGGGCGAGGTTGCGCCGCTGCCAGGCACCCGGGCGGCGGAGGCGGCCGCGGTCGAAGTCCAGCAGCCAGACGGCGCCGTCTGCGCCGAGCTGTATGTTGTGCGCGTTCAGGTCGGCGTGGCAGGCGCCTGCGTCGTGGAACCACCGGATGGTGGCGCCGATGCGCCGCCACTCGTCCGTCTCCAGCTCACGTTCGCCGAGCACGCCGGCCAGCGAGCGGACATCAGGCAGGCGGCAGGTCAGGATATCGCCGCGGTAGACCCGGCCGCTGCGCCGATAGCCCGCGGCGGCGGGCGCCGGCACCGGCAGACCGGCCGCGGCCAGTCGGGCGAGCAGCCGGAACTCACGGAACGGCCGCGTGGCCGCCTGCCCCAGCCACAGGAACTGGTCGTCCAGGACGCGGCCCACGAGCCCGCCCCGACAATAGTGACGCAGCGCGAAGTCGCCCGCCTCGCCGGTGACGAACCTCACGGCACCCCGGCCGGGCGCATCGGGCACGTCGCTCTGCGCGTCCCAGGTGCCGGGTTCCAGCCAGGCCGGCTCAAATTGGTTGAAGATACGGGGATCGTATAGGATGGCGCCGTCCGCGCTGGGCAGGATCCTTTCTTCCACGCTAGTCGGCTCCGAGGTATTGGCGAATCCCATAGACAACAGCGCTCCGCCCGGCTCGCTCTGCGCCGTGCGCCTGTCCGCGATAGGTGACACCTGCCATACCCTGCCGGTGCTGCGGACGCTGAAAGCCGCCTGGCCGGAGACGGCCATCACGTGGATCATCGGCCGCACCGAAGCGTCCCTGATGGCGGACATCCCGGAGTTCGAGTTTATCACCTTCGACAAGTCGGCCGGCCTGGCCGGCTATCGGGAACTCAGGCGTCGTCTCGCCGGGCGCCGCTTCGACGTGCTGCTGATGATGCACGCCTCGCTGCGCGCCAACGCCGCCAGCCGCCTGATCCCGGCACGGCGGCGCATCGGTTTCGACCGGGAGCGGGCCCGGGACCTGCAGTGGCTGGTCTCCGACGAGCGCATCCCGCACCGGTCCCGCGAGCACGTCATGGACGGCCTGTTCGGCTTCGCCGAGTATCTGGGCGTGCGGGAGCGCCACCTGGCCTGGGACATACCGGTCTCCGACGCCGACCGTGAGTACGCGGTCGGGCACCTGCCGGCCGGCCGGCCGTGGATGCTGCTGAGCCCGTGCAGCTCCCAGCGCGCCCGCAATTACCGCAACTGGAGCGTCGCCAACTACGCGCGCCTGGTCGATCATGCGGCCGAACGCCACGGCGCCGGCACCGTCATCACCGGCGGCCCGACGGCGCTGGAGAGAGAGTACGGCGAGGCCATCACCGCTGCGGCAGCGAACACGCCCGTCAACCTGGTGGGCGCCAGCACGCTGAAACAGCTGTTCGCACTGATCCGCCGCGCCACCGTCGTCGTCTGCCCCGACTCGGGCCCCGCCCACATGGCCACGGCCGCGGCGACGCCCGTGATCGGCCTCTATGCCACCTCCAATCCGGATCGTACCGGCCCGTATCTCAGCCGCCACCTGGTCGTGAATGCCTACCCGGAGGCGGTACGACAGGAATTCGGCAGGCCGGTAAGCGAGATCGCGTGGGGTCGGCGGGTGCGCGACCCGGCAGCCATGGACCTGATCCGGGCTGGCACGGTCGAGGCGCGGCTGGATGAGGTGCTGGGCGGCGCGGCCCCGGCCGCCTAGGCGGCGAGCTCATCGAGCGACTTCAGAACCTCCTCCGGCATGATCTCCCGCAGGCAGCGGAAGTGGCCGAGCGGGCATTCCCGCTCGAAGCAGGGGCTGCAGTCCAGACCGAGATAGTGCACCACCGCCCGGTCGGTCAGCGGCGGCGTGAAGGCCGGCGACGACGAGCCGTACAACGCCGCCACCGGCAGTCCGACTGCCGCCGCGACGTGCATCAGCCCGGAGTCGTTGGTGACGCCGGCGCGGCAGGCCGCGAGCAGGTCGATGGCCTCCTCCAGGCTCGTCCGCCCGCACAGGTCCTGCACCGGCGCGGCCGCGGCAATCGCTCGCGCGGCGGCGGCATCCTTCGCCGAACCGAATACCCACACGGCGTGACCGCGACCGGTGAGCCGTGCGGCCAGCTCGGCGTAGTACTCCAGCGGCCAGCACTTGGCCGGCCCGTATTCCGCGCCCGGCATGAACGCGATCGGGTCGGCTGCCGGGTCCAGACGCAATCGCGCGATGGCTTGCGCCTGGCGGCCGGTATCCACCCGCAGGCCCGGCCGGGGCAGCACGTCGGGCAGCGGCTCGCCGGGCTCGAGCCCGAGCGCCGCGAATCGCTTCACCGTCTGGTCCAGCACGGCGGCATCGAAGGGCCGCATGTCGTTGACGAGGCCATAGCGATGCTCGCCGCGGAAACCGGTGCGCCGCGGGATGCGGGCAAACCACGGCACGAGTGCCGCCTTCAGCGATCGCGGCAGGACGATGGCCTGCGCATAGCCGTGCTCGCGCAGCGCACGGCCGAGCCGGCGCCGCTCGCCAAGGCGCAGCTCGCCGTGGCCGGCCGGCATCTCTATCGCCTCGCGGACCTCGGACATCCGCGCGAGGATGGGCAGCGACCAGCCCGGCGCCAGCACGTCGAGGGAGACGTGCGGGTGGCGTGCGGCGAGCAGCCGCAACAGGGACTGGGCCATGACCATGTCGCCCACCCAGGAGGGGCCGACGATGAGCACGGGCCCGTGGGACGCCTCAGCCAGAGCCGCCCTCCGAAGGCGCACCCAGACGATCCAGATACGCCGCTACGCCGGCCTGTACCGGCCGGAATTCACCGCTGTAGCCGGCGCCGCGCAGGCGGGTCAGGTCCGCCTGGGTATAGCTCTGGTAGGCCTCTTTCAGGCCGGCCGGGAACGGGATGTAGCGGATCTCGCCGCGCCCGTGCCAGTCGATGACGGCGCGGGCCACCTCGTTGAAGGTCTGTGCCCGGCCGGTCCCGGCGTTGTAGATGCCGCTCACCTCCGGGTGCTGCAGGAACCAGAGATTGACGTCGACGATGTCGTCCACGTAGACGAAATCCCGCTCCTGCTCACCCGGCCCGTAGCCCTCGCTGCCCTCGAACAGACGCGCCTCGCCGGACTCCGCCACCTGGTTGTGGAAATGCCAGGCCACGCTCGCCATGCCGCCCTTGTGCTGCTCGCGCGGCCCGTAGACGTTGAAATACCGCAGGCCGACGATCTGGCTGCCGGCTTCGGGCAGCAGACGGCGCACATAGTTGTCGAACAGCAGCTTCGAGTAGCCGTACACGTTCAGCGGACGCTCGTGCTCCGCCGTCTCGCTGAAGCCGGGGCCGGCGCCGTAGACGGCCCCCGACGAGGCATAAATGAACGGCGTATTGTGACGCAGGCAGTCGCGCAGGAGCTCGCGGGAGTAGCGGAAGTTGTTCTCCATCATGTAGCGGCCGTCCCACTCGGTGGTGGTGGCGCAGGCGCCCTGGTGGAACACCGCCGAGACCCGGCGTCGGTAGCCGCCCGTCTCGAGCTTTGCCATGAACTCGTCCTTGTCCATGTAGTCGGCCACGTCCAGGTCGGCGAGATTCTCGAACTTGTGGCCGTCGGTCAGGTCGTCGACCACCAGGATGTCCTCGCCGGTGGCGCGGTTAAGCCCGCGCACCAGGTTGGAACCGATGAACCCGGCTCCGCCGGTGACGATGATCAAGGATGCACCTCCCCGACCGGGCCCTGCTCAGGCTTCCTCGGCTTCATCGGCGTCATTGGCTGCCTCGTCTTCGTTGGCCGCGTCGCGCAGGTAGTACTCGGCGCCGCAGTAGGCGCACTTGGCCTCGCCGGTCTGCTCCACCGGCAGATAGACCTTGGGGTGGGAATTCCACAGATACATACCCGGCATGGGGCAGGACAGCGGCAGGTCGGCCCTGGTCACCTCGTAGCGGTGTTCGGCGTTCGGCCGGATCAGTTCCTGATCGACGGTGCCGGATCTTCTCATCGCTGCTTCCCTCTCTGGACCCTTGCGGGCATGGGCCGGAAATCCGCGCAAGTATAGCAACCGCCTCAGCCGAAGGTCTGCCGCCAGATCCGCCGCACGGCGGCGGCCTCGGCGGCGAAGGCAGCGGCCGGTACGGTCGAGTCCTGGTGATCCAGGGCCAGGTGATGGAGCCGGCGGCGGTAGGCCCGGTAGATGTCCTGCAACTCCAGCGCGGTGGCGCCGTCGAGGATGCCGGAGGTGGCCAGCACGCCCAGCTGGCGGATGTTGTCGGTGTAGTGCAGCAGCGAACGGTGGCGGTCGGCGTGGGCGAGCACCAGGTACTGGACGATGAACTCGATGTCGCCGACGCCGCCGGGGTCGCGCTTGACGTCGAAGGTCCCGGACTCGGCCGAGGAGAGCTCCCGCCACATGCGCTCGCGCATGCCGATGACCTCGTCCCGCAGGGTGTCACGGCGTACGGCGTTCTGCAGTATGTCCACCCGCAGGCTCTCGAAGGTCCGGCGCACGCGCGCATCGCCGGCCACGGCCCGGGTGCGCAGCAGCGCCTGGTGCTCCCAGGTCCACGCATCCTCCCGCTGGTAACGCTCGAGAGCGCCGACGGAACTCACCAGCAAACCGGAGCGGCCGCTGGGGCGCAGCCGCGTATCCACCTCGTACAGCGCGCCGGAGACCGTCTGCACGGTGAGGAAGTGCACCAGGCGGCGAGCGAGCCGGCCGAAGAAGACGGCGTTGTCCACGCACTTGTCGCCATCGGTCTCCTGATCGTCGCCGGCGGAGTCGTGGACGAACACCAGGTCCAGGTCCGAACCGTAGCCGAGCTCGATGCCGCCGAGCTTGCCGTAGCCGACCACCGCGAAGCCGGCGCGTCGGCGCAACCCCTCCACCGTGCACCAGGGCCGGCCGTGGCGGGCCACCAGGTCCTTCCAGGCCAGCGAAAGGGCGCTGGCGACCACCATCTCGGCGATCTCCGTGAGCCGGTCGCTCACCTTCATGATGGGCAGGCGGCCGCTGAAATCCGCCACCGCCACGCGGAAGGTGGCCGCCCGCTGGAAGCGCGCCAGCTCCTCCACCGCGGCCTCCGAGTCCTCGGCGCCCACCGCGGACAGCCGGGTCTCGTATTCCACCCGCAGGTCCGCCGCGCCGGGTTCCCGGTCCGCGATCCGCGGATCGATGAGCTCGTCCATCAGCAGCGGGTGCGCGGCGAGCTCCGTCGCCAGGTACGCGCTCTTCGAAACCAGCTCCACCAGCCGCTCCAGCGCCTGCCGATTCTCCAGCAGCAGGGCCAGGTAGGCGCTGCGGCGGAGCACCGCACCCAGTATCCCCGTCAGCCGGTGCAGCGCGACGTCGGGCTCGTCCAGGGCCCGCAGCCGTTCCAGCAGCGGCGGCATGAGTTCATCCAGCCGCTGGCGGGAGATCTCGTCCAGCCGGCGGGTCTCGATGTCCGCGCGCAGGCGGCCCAGCACCCGCGCGAACGCCTGCGCCTGTGCGTAGCCCGCCGCCGCCACACGCTCCTCCAGCCCGTCGGCATCGGCGGATTCCCACAACGCCTGCAGTGCGGGCCGCTCGGCCCGCACGTCCTCGCCGGCGCGGAACACGGTCTCCTCGAAGTGGCCGCCGACGACGGCGCGCACGCGCTGCGTCGCTTCCGCGAGGCTTTCCCAGTCGGAATGATCCATGACCAGCGCCAGCCTGGCCCGGTCCAGCTCGCCCGCCGGCAGGTCGTGGGTCTGGCGGTCCCGCATCTCCTGCAGCCGGTTCTCCAGCCGGCGCAGGAAGCGATAGGCGTCGAGCAGTTCCCAGACGCTCTCCGCCGGCAGGTAACGCCGCTCGGCCAGCGCCGTCAGCGCGGCACGCAATTCCCGGCTCTGCAGAGCCTGATCGCTGCCGCCGCGGACCAGCTGCCAGGACTGAGCGATGAACTCGATCTCACGGATCCCGCCGGGCCCGAGCTTCACGTTGGCGTGCATCTCGCGCCGCTCGACCTGCGCACGGATCATCGCCTTCATGGAGCGCAGCGACTCGAAGACCCCGTAGTCCAGATAACGGCGGTAGACGAACGGTGTCAGCGCGTTCGCCTCGAGCTCGCCCCAGGCAGCCATGCCGGCCTCGTCGGAGAGCGGCCTCGCCTTCACATAGGCATAGCGCTCCCAGTCTCGCCCGTGCTGCAGCAGGTAGTTCTCCATGGCGGAGAAACTCACCACCGGCGGACCGCTGTCGCCGAACGGCCGCAGCCGGATGTCGACGCGGAAGACGAACCCGTCGGCGGTCACCTCGCCCAGCAGCGCGACCACCCGGCGCACCATGCGGCCGAAATATTCCGGCGCGGACAAGGGCTTCGGCCCGTCACTGTCCTCGGCATCCGGGTAGACGAAGATCAGATCGATGTCCGACGAAAAATTGAGCTCGCGCCCGCCCAGCTTGCCCATGGCCATGGCGATCAGGGACACCGGCTCGCCGGCGGCATCGCGCACCACCCCGTGACGCTCCGACAGCACTTCGCCGGCGTGACGGATGGCGGCGATGACCGCGGCATCGGCCAGGTCGCTCAGCTCGTGCAGGGTCTCGTCCAGGGTGGCGAGACCGGCCAGGTCGCGCCAGGCGATGCGCGCCATCTCCCGCCGTCGCAGCCGCCGCAGCCGGCGCGCCGGCCCGTCCGCCGATCCGTTCGCCGATCCGTTCGTCGATCCGTCCTCGACGGCAGCGGCGACCGCGGCGGCGATCTCGCCCGGCTGCCGCGGGCGGCCCAGTTCACCGCCGGCGATCATCTCCGCGAACCCGGCCGGGTCGGCGCGCAGTGTCTGGCGGACGAACTCGCTGGCCGCCAGCACGCGCGCGGCGACGGCCACGCTGCCGGCGGTTTCGAGGGCACGGGCGACCTCGTCTACAGGCGCATCCAGCGACTTCAGGAACGCATGGAGATCGTCCGCCAGCGACGCCGGCAGATCGGCCTCCATGGCGGGTGACAATGTCCGGATGAGGGCGTCCGCCGGCATGTCGGCAGTGTAGCCCGAGCGGCGGGCGGTTGCAGCGGCGCCGGTGCTGGACGACCATGCACAGATGGCGGACAAACACCTGCTGATCGTCTACCACTCCCAGTCGGGCAGCACCGAGCGTATGGCCGAGGCCGTGATCCGCGGTGCCCGGCACGAGGACATCGACGGCGTCACCGTGCGCGTGCTCGGCGCGCTCGACGCCGGCGCCGACGACGTGCTCTGGAGCGATGCGCTGATCCTCGGCACGCCGGAGAATTTCGGCTACATGAGCGGCGGGCTGAAAGTCTTCCTCGACCGGGTCTACTATCCCTGCCTCGAGAAGGTCGAGGGCAAGCCGTACGCGCTGTTCGTGCGTGCCGGCAACGACGGCACCGGCGCCGTTAGCAGCGTGCAGCGCATCGTCGCCGGACTGGCGCTGAAGGAGATCCAGCCCCCGCTGGTCATCGCCGGGGAATTCGACGAGGCGCGCCTGACCGAATGCGAGGAGCTGGGTATGACCGTCGCCGCCGGGCTGGAAGCCGGCGTATTCTGACTGGCTTCCCGTCCGCTCAGGTCGCGGTCGCTGCAACGCGCTCCGCGTCGGCCAGGCCCGCCACGACGTCGGTCAGCGGCGTCGGCTCACCGATGTGATAGCCCTGGGCGTAGTCGACGCCGAGTTCGCGCACCTTGCGCCGGATGGGATCGCTGGTGACGTACTCCGCCACCGTGGCGAGTCCCATCACCCGGGCCACCTGGGTGATGGCGGCGATCATCGCCTCCGAGACCCGGTTGGCGGTGACGTCACGGACGAAACTGCCGTCGATCTTCAGCGTATCCACGTCGAAGTCCTTCAGGTAGGCGAAGGAGCTGAGACCCGCGCCGAAATCGTCCAGCGAGAAGCGGCAGCCGAGTTCGCGCATGGTGGCGATGAATGCAGCGGCGCGATCCATGTTGGCCACTGCCGCCGTCTCCGTGATCTCGAAGCAGAGCGCGGCCGGGGGCACGCCGCTCGCCTCGACCCGCTCGCGGACGTAGCCGAGGAACTCGTCGTCGCCCAGCGACTGGCCGGACAGATTGATGGCGAAGACGTGGCCCGCGTCGACGGGCGCACCGGCGACCTGCTCCAGGGCGCGGCCGACCACCCAGCGGTCGAGCCGCGGCATGAGCTGGTAGCGCTCGGCCGCGGAGAGAAACTGTTCGGGTGCGAGCCACTCGCCACCCTCGCCGCGCATGCGCAGCAAGACCTCGTGGTAAGCGGAACCGTTGCCGTTCAGGGGCGCGATGGGCTGGGCCAGGAGCTCGAACTCGTCCCGGTCGAGCGCGTTCTGCAGGTGCGCCACGATGCGGATGTCGTCCGCCCGACGGATGATGCTGCGGTCGTCCTGGTCGTAGATCTCGACCCGGTCGCGGCCGTGTTCCTTGGCCGCCGTGCAGGCCACCTTCGGTGCCACCAGGGCCGCGGCGGCGCCGCCCGAGTCCTGGCGCCACGCCGCCACCCCGGCACTGACCGTGATGGTGACGACCTTGTCGCCGCGCAGGTAGGAGAGCCGGCGGGCACGACGGCGCACCTCTTCGGCGAAGGCGGCCGCCCGCTCGACGTCGCAGTGGTGCAGCAGGACGCCGAAGTTGTCGCCCGACAGACGGGTCGCGACACCGTCATGGGGGACGGCCTTCTGCAGCTCTGCGGCGAAGCGGCGCAGGATATCGTCGCCGGCATCGTGGCCGAAACTGTCGTTGACCAGCTGGAGCTTGTCCAGGTCGAAGATTACCAGCGCGTGGCTGTCGTCCTCCGCGGCCAGTTCCCGGTAGCTCTCGCGCAAGTGAGCCTCGAAACCGACCCGGTTGACGAGTCCGGTGAGCCCGTCGTAATAGCTCTCCATCACCCGTTCGGCGCGTCTCGCGATCAGGCTCGCGAAACGCCGCTCGCGCTCGCCGAAGCTGCTGCCGTCGGTACGTCCGGCCAGCGCGAAGACGCCGCTCACGCGACCGCCGCGCTCGCGCACCGGGCAGAGCAGCAACTGGTAACCGTCATTATCACCGTCACCGGCCTGACGCACGCCGTCGGGCACCGTCGCGATGTCCAGCACGCTGGGGGTGCGGCGGCGGCTGAGGCGGGGCAGAAAGCGCCGCACGATCACCTCGTCCAGCGCCCGCCGGTCGGCGCCTTTCCAGCTGCGATGGGTGGCGCCGATGCGGATTTGCTTCGACGGCAGGATCAGTACGCTGTAGCCCACGTCAAGGTGGCGTCCGCACGCGCGCACGAGGCCGGCGAGCTGCGCCTGGCCGTGCGGCGCCTCCTCCAGCTGTTGCTCCAGATCGTAGAGCAGGTCCAGTTCGGCGTGGGCGCCGGCGACGTCCGGCTGGCTTCCGGAAGCGCGGTCGGCGAACAGCCCGGCGAGCAGAGGCAGGGCCCGGGAGACGACAGCCACCGGCCCGAAGTCTCCGGCGCCGCCCCCGGACCAGCGGCAGGCGAGCACGCCGGCGCGTCGGCCGGCGGTATCGTCCAGCGGGAATGCGTGCAGGGCGTCGCCGCCGGCCAGCGTCAGCTTGCGGGGCTCTGCAGGCGTCGAGGCCGCATAGAACAACTCGGGGGGCAGGGACAGGAGAGCGCCGGTCACGTCCCGGTCCGGTCCGCCGGCACTGCTCCAGACGAACTGGCCGTCATCACCGTAGAAGTCGATGCGGCACGCCTCCGGCAGCAGGGCCGACAGCGCGTCCCCGACCGCGCGGAAATCGACGCCGGCAGAGATTGTCCCCGTTGCTTCCATTCGCGTTCCGTGCGTACGGCGGCCTGCCGGCAACCGCCGGCGATAGTCCGCCCCGAGCCTGAATGCTGCGGAATCAGGGGTGCGCTGTCTGTGATCCCCGTCGCAGCGCTGCCCGGGCGGTCAGAGCCGTCGGCCGGGCGATCGCGAGGCGCCACTGCCGGCGCGGGCACACCCCCGCGGCCGGGGTTTCACGGCAGGCCGGCCAGCCACTCGTCGTCGGAGCCCTCGGTGATGTCCTCGAACAGGAAGGTGCTGAGATAGCGCTCGCCGGTGTCGGGCAACATCGCGAGCAGCACCGAGCCCTCCGGCGCGGATTCCGCCGCCTTCAGGGCCGCCGCCAGCGTGGCGCCACCGGAAACGCCGGTGAAGATGCCCTCGTTTGTCGCCAGCGCCCGCGAGGTCTTCGCGGCGGTATCGTCGTCGATCGGGATAAGATCGTCGTAGATCTCCCGGTTCAGAACGTCGGGCAGGAAATCCGGTGTCCAGCCCTGGATCTTGTGCGGATGCCACTCCTTGCCGGCCAGCAGCTGGGCAGCCTCGGGCTCGGTGGCCACGATACGCAGATCCGGGCGCGCGGCCTTCAGCACCTCGCCGGCGCCGGTCATCGTGCCGCCGGTGCCATAGCCGGTCACCCAGTAGTCGAGCCGGCGGCCGGCGAAGTCGCGGAGGATCTCAGGGCCGGTGGTGCTGCGGTGGAAGGCCGGATTGGCCGGGTTCTGGAACTGGCGGGCCAGGAACCAGCCCCGCTCCTCGGCCAGTTCCTCGGCGCGGCGCACCATGCCGGTGCCTTTCTCCGACGCCGGCGTGAGGATGACCTTCGCCCCCAGCGCGCGCATGATCTTGCGCCGCTCCACAGAGAAGCTCTCGGCCATGGTGGCGACGAAGGGATAACCCCTTGCGGCGCAGACCATCGCCAGCGCGATGCCCGTATTGCCCGAGGTGGCTTCCACCACGGTCTGGCCGGGCTCCAGCACGCCGCGCTGCTCGGCGTCGATGATGATGGCGTAGGCCAGCCGGTCCTTCACCGAAGCCATGGGGTTGAAGGATTCCACTTTCGCGTACAGCGTCACGTGGTCGGGGCCCGTGCGGTGCAGCCGCACGACCGGCGTGTCGCCGATGGTGTCGAGTATGCTGTCGTAGATCATCGTCGCATCCGGTTGCGAATAAGGTCCGAGACTATAACGGCCCGGAGCAAGTCACCAAAAATAATGAAATTTTCTTCGCTTATGCCCGGTCGTTATATAGAGTACGGGAAACGGAAACGGACCGAGCCATGAAACTGCAGCAGCTGAGATACCTGCTGGCCATCGTCGACAACGGCCTGAACATCACCGCGGCGTCGGAGCGGCTGCACACCTCCCAGCCCGGCGTCAGCAAGCAGATCCGCCAGCTCGAGGAGGAGCTGGGGCTCGTGCTGTTCGTGCGCAAGGGCAAGAGTCTCGCCGGTCTTACCGCCGGCGGCCAGGAAGTGGTGGTCCGCGCGCGCAGCATCATGCAGGAGGTGGAGAACATACGCACGGTGGCGGCGAACGCCCACCGGGAGACCGAGGGCACACTGGCCATCGGCACTACCCACACCCAGGCACGCTACGTCCTGCCGGAGGTGATCCGGCGTTTCCGGGAGCGTTACCCGAACGTGAGTCTCGAGCTGCACCAGGGCACCTCCGAGCAGATCGCCGACATGGTGCAGGCCCGCAACATCGACTTCGCCATCGCCAGCGGAGGCGAGGATCTGTTCTCGGATCTCGTCTGCCTGCCCTGCTATCGCTGGGACCGCACGATACTCGCCCCCCGGGACCACGAGCTGGCACGGCGGGCCGGCAAGCCGGGCATCCGCGATCTCGCCCGTTATCCGCTGGTCACCTACGTCTTCAGTTTCAGCGGCGAATCATCCCTGAAGCGGGCCTTCGCCGCAGAAGGGCTGGAACCCGATGTGGTCTTCACCGCCCGCGACGCGGACGTGATCAAGACCTACGTGCGCATGGGTATGGGTGTCGGGATAGTCGCCGCCATGGCCCACGATTGCGCCGACCGGGCGGACCTGGTCGCCATCGACGCGGCCGGCCTGTTCCCGCGCAGCACCACCTGGATCGGCTTCCGCCGCGACACCGTGCTGAAGCGCTACATGCGGGAGTTCATGCTGTTGTTCGCCCCGCACCTGACCGGAGGTCTGGTGGACCGCTGCCTCGCCGCGCCGGACCAGGACGCCGTGAACGCGCTGTTCGAGCAGATCGAGCTGCCGCTGCGGGGCGGCTGCGCGGACGGCTATTCCGCGGCCGCCTGAATGACCCGGTGACGCGTCAGTAGATACGAAAGCCGCCGTGACGGCGGCGGCTGCGGTGGTCGATCCACCACATGCCCGCCACGAAACCGAGCGCCAGGGAGACGACGGCGGCACCCAGAACCATCGGCCAGGGCAGGCTGAACTGGTACAGGGACATGCTGCGGCGAAAACCCTCGTTCTCGTCGCGAAGCTCGCCCAGGGTGGCCCTGGCGGTTGCCAGCTCCTCTGCCTGGGCGGCCGTCGTGCCCTCCAGCTCCGCGATGCGCCCGGCAGAGCCGGAGAAGGCCTCACGGGTGTCGGCGAGTTCCTGTTTGACGCGCTCGAGTTCCGCCCGGGTCTGATCGACGATGAGTCGCGCCGGCTTGTCGTCCACCAAAAAGCCCGCCTTCACCCACCCTTCGGTCCCGTCGGGCAGCCGCACCTGGGCATACAGCGGGCCGCGGGTCAGCACGGTCAGCTCCTGGCCGCTCTCGAGGGTGCGGAACGCACGGTCGCTGGTGTCCTCTGCCCGGTGCAGGCCCAGGCGCAGGTTATCGGTCACGTAGGCCGTCTGCGCCCACGACGGCGGCGCCAGCGCCAGCAGCGCGAGCAGCGCCGCCACCCGACCGTACCGCCGCGGCCAGCGGCCCTGTGCGTGACATAATCCCATGCGGCGGCAGTCTACTACGGCGTCTCGTCCGAAAGTGAGAACTGGTTCAGCCATTCGAGCAGCGCATCCTGCAGCTCGTCGCCTGGCCCCCGGTGCACGTCGCCGGCATTGTGCAGCACCACCGCCGCATAGCGGGCGCCGTCCCCGGCCTGCAGGTACCCTGCCAGCGTGCTGACGTGGTCGAGCGATCCGGTCTTCAGGCGCGCCCGGCCGGCGATGGAGCCCCCGCGCCGGCGGCCGTAGGTACCGTCCATGCCGGAGATGGCCATCGAGGCGGCGAACTCCGGCATCCAGGGGCTGGCCCAGGCGGCGCTCAGCAGCTCGCCCATGTGGCGGGCCGTGATCCGCGCCTCGCGGGAACGGCCGGCGCCGTTCTCCAGCACGAGCTCCGGAAAGCGGAAGCCGCGCCCGTCCAGCCATTCTGCAACCGCGCGGCGTCCCTTCTCCTCCGTGCCCGGCGGCCCGTAACGCTCGGCACCCAGCGTAAAGAGGAGCTGGCGGGTCATGACGTTGTTGCTGTACTTGTTAATGGCGCGGATCACCTCGCCCAGCGGCAGAGAGGTCATGGTGAAGAACCGCTCGGCGCCGGCCGGCGTCTCCGCCACCACCAGGCCACCGCCGAACTCGCCACCGAACTCGCCGCCCATCTCCCGCCACAGGGCCGTGAACAGCCCGAACACGAAGTCCTCGTGCCCGAGCACGCTGCGGGCCAGCGAGTAGCGGCCGCAGGCGGCAGGAAATTCGCCGGAGAAGGTCACCGCACGCTCGTCCCGGCGGGCTCGCACGGCGATGCCCCGCTGATACCCGCGGCAACGGCCCGCCGCAGGTTGCAGGCGGTTGTCCACACGCAGGTTGGCCAGCGGCGGCTCCATGTCCACCAGCACGCCTTCGGCGGCCGGCTCGAACCAGAAACGCACGACGTTGAAGTTCACCAGCAGCGCATGGGGCGTGACGTTGTAGGCGCGCAGGGGCTGGTTGTCGAACGCACCGCGATCCTCCGGCGCGGGCTGGAAATAGCCCGTATCGACGATCAGGTCGCCCTCGATCCGCTGCAGGCCACGGCGGCGCAACTCCCGCAGCAGCAGCCAGAATCGCTCCTGGACCAGGTACGGGTCGCCACCGCCGCGCAGGATCAGGTCGCCATCGAGCACACCGTCTTCGAGACCGCCGTCCAGGTACACCTCCGTCTTCCAGGTATGCGCGGGCCCGAGTTCGTCGAGGGCGGCGAAGGTGGTGAGCAGCTTCAGCACGGAGGCCGGATTGCGCGGCGTATCCGCGTTGTGAGCGAGCACCTCGCGGCCGCTGTCGAGCGCCTGCACGTGGATGCTGAGGTCGTCCGGGTTCAGACCATGACCGTCGAGCACGGCCTGCACCCGGGGCGGCAGGGCCGCCGCTGCGGGCATCGCGAGAAGAGCGGTGACCAGGACGACAATCCGGACAGCAATCAGCATCGGTTAAACTCCGGCCTGGTTTCGCGAGCCGTTGCGGTCATTCCAGTCACCGTCGGAGAGGAGCAGCGCATGGCGCATTGTGTGGGCAAATCCGGACGACGTTCAAATGGCTTTGGCGCAATCGCGGCGCTGATCGCCTGCGCAGTCCTGCAACCGGCCGGCGCCACGGAACTGGACGTGCGCCACGGCGGTCCGCTCACCGGGCTGTTCGGCCTGCCCTCTCCCGGCGAGTCCGTTGCGCTGGCGCCGGGAGAATCCTGGCGACTGGACTTCCTCGTGCAGGGCTCCAGCCACTCCATCAGCGAAGCCGCCGCCGGCGAGGAACTGTTGCTGGACGGCGAGACCTGGCGCACCGCGCTGCGCCTGCGGGCCCGTTTCCGCGAGCGCTGGGAGTTCGGCGTGGAGGTGCCCTGGCTCCGCCACGGCGGCGGCAGCCTGGACAGCCTCATCGACGACTGGCATGCCCTGTTCGGGTTGCCGGACGGCATCCGCGACCAGGTGCCGCGGGACGAACTGCGTTACGCCTACCGGAACGGCGCCGGGGACGTGCTCGACCTGACAGCAAGCAGCGGCGGCCTGGGCGACATCCGCCTTAGCGCCGGTTACCGGCTCCGCCAGGACGCGACCGGCTCGCTGTCCCTGCGGGCCGCCGTGGAACTGCCCACCGGCGACGAGGACGAACTGACCGGCAACGGGGCCGCCGACTATTCCCTGGGTATCGCGTGGGAACGGGATACGGCGGACCGGTCCGGCCGCTGGAGCGCACATGTCATGGCCGGCGTCATCCGTTTCGGCGAGACGGACCTGCCGGCGATCGTTACCCGGGAATTCGGCGGCTGGGCGCAGGCGGGCGTCGGCTGGCGGCTGACGCCACGCATCGAGCTGCTCGGCCAGTTGCAGGCCGCGAGCTCGCCGATCGACAGCGGGCTGGACGCCTGGGGCGGCAGCCTCATGCTGGGGCTCGGTGCCGGCATCGACATCGGCCACCACTATCGGCTGCAGCTCGGCTTTACCGAGGACATCAACGTGGAGACCTCGCCGGACATCACATTCATGCTGCGCCTCGGCCGTCGCTGAAGGTTCACTCCAGGTCCTCTCCCATCTCGCGGCGCAACGCCCGCGTGGCCGTGCGGTGAATGATCCAGGTGACGGCCACGATGGCGAGCAGTCCCGCGCCGAAGAGCAGCTTGCCGGCGATGCCGGTCTCCACATCGCCGTCCACCAGCTGATCCACGTTCTTCGCGATGGAGCCGAGATACACGTACAGGGTGACGGCCGGGATCATCCCGATCCAGGTCGCGAAGAAATAGGGCACCAGCCGGATGCGGGTGAGTCCGTAAGCGTAGTTCAGCAGATTGAACGGCAGCAGCAGTGACAGGCGCGTGAGTATGACCACCACGAAGCCCCGGTGGGCGATGGCCTGGTCGAGGGCCGCGATGCGGCGGTCTCCCGCCACCTTCTGCTGCACCCATTCCCGCGCCACCGTACGGCCGACCAGATAGGAGAGCGTGCCGCCGAGGGCCGTGCCGAGCGAGACCAGGGGCACCCCGCCGGCGAGTCCGAAAAGATAACCGCCGCTCATGGTCAGCACCGACCCCGGCACCATCAGGGCGGTGCCCACGGTGAAACCGGCAACGAACAGGGCCCGACCCAGCGTCGGGTGCTCCGCGATCCAGACCGCGGCCGCATCCAGCCAGACGTCCAGCGGCAGCGTCCAGACCGCCACGATCATTGCCGTGAGGAAGAGCCCGCCGACGACGAGACGGCGCCGGGCGCCGGTTTTTCCGGCTCCGCTCACCGGGTCAGACGGTGTCCTGGCTGGCGCGTCCGACGCCCCCGCCTGCGTCTTCGGACAGCACCTCCCAGCCGCGCGCTTCGGCCGCCGCCTGCAGCTCCGGGTCCGGACGGACGGCCACCGGCGTGCCGACGCGCTCCAGCAGCGGCAGGTCCCAGCGGGAATCACCGTAGGCCGCAACGGCTGAGACCGCCACACCACGGCGGGCGCAGATCTCGTCCAGCAGCGCGCACTTGTCCGCGCCGAAGGGATGACGCGCCGGCGGCTGCCCGGTGATGCGTCCGCGTCTCTCCAGGCAAACGGAACCGATCGCCTCGTCGGCCCCGAGTCGGCGGGCGAGCTCGTCTGCGATGGGCTGGAGCGTGCCGGACAGCAGCACCACGCCGTCGCCCGCCGCGCGGTGGCGGCGGAGTCTGGCGACCGCGGGTGCGTGCAGGGCGGGCTCGACCTCGCTGGCGACGAAGGCCCGGGCCTCGCGCTCCAGCGTTGCCGCCTCCATGCCGCGGAGATACGCCTTGTTCTTCTTCGCCACGTGCCGGCCATAGCGAGCCAGCCAGCGCAGATTGAAAAACAGGAAGGCGAGCAGCCCCAGCGGGCCCAGCCTGCCCCGGCGCAGCAGCCACAGGAAGAAGCGCTTCTCCGTGCTGGGACCGGCCACCAGCGTGCCGTCGATGTCGAACACTGCCAGCTGCATCAGCGCCTTCCCTGTCGGTCGGACTCATGACCCGATCCAGGGATCAGGCTGTCGCGTTCCTCGTAGACGAATTCGGTGACGACGGGCAGGCCGCGCAGGATGCAGATCAGCACCGCCAGATAGACGAGGACCGCGCCGACCGTCTCGAGCACCCCCGACCACTCGGACCAGAGGGCCGGGACGAGTGTCGGCAGCGGCTGCAGCAGCAGCAGCCAGCAGAAGGCGGTGGCCTTCAGCACGGCATAGAAGCCACGCATGAAGCGCCCGCCCACCAGCCACTGCCCGAGCGGCGAGCGGATCATGCTGAACGGCGACTTGCCCTCGCTGGTCACCTGATTGGCGCGGATGGTATCCACCACCGTGCCGCGGATGACGAATACCAGCGGCACCCATACCGGCACCAGGTCCAGGTCCGCCAGCACGATCCACATGGTGAGCTCGACGATACGGTCGCCGGCGATGTCGAACATGGCGCCGAACAGGGAGGTCTCGTTCCTGCGCCGGGCCACCCAGCCGTCCAGGCCATCGGTGACGAACAGGAATATCAACAGCGGCACGTTCGCCAACTGCCACCACGGGTGCTCGGGCTGGTAGGCGATGGCGACCACCACAATGAGCAGCAGCAACCGGCTGAGTGTTATGAGATTGGCCACGGGCGGATTATACCTGAGCAATCACACCGCCCGGCGTGCCGGGAGGCTGCGCAGATCCTGCATCCGAAGCCCGTGCCACGGCGAAAACCGGTTCTGACAGCCAGCCGGCGCAGGAGCACCGGCAGAGGTCAGAACATGAGTATCACCCTGAACATCGCCACGAAACCGCACGGCACCCGTCCTGTCCGCGACCACGCCGGTGCCGGCGTGTGCCCGCACGGCCGGCGGATGGCTACGCTGGACCGGCAAAGATTGCTAAGCTTGCGCCCCGTGATCGCCGGTCCGGGAGTGCGGTTCCCGTGAGTGCCGGCGTGCAGCTACGCGCTGTCCGCGGCGGCAATGCCGCCGCGGATGCGGCACAGCGCTATCGCAACAACGAGCCGGCACGCCGAACCGGCAGGCAACCAGTTCGACAACCAGGACGGCAGGTGACGGGGCAAGCAAGCTTACTCGAGAGGATCGGCAGCGGCGACCAGGCCGCGGTGGCGCAGTGTGTGGAGCGCTACAGCGGGCTGGTGTGGTCGCTGGCCCGTCGTTTCATCGCCGTGGAGGCGGATGCCGAAGACGCCGTGCAGGAGATCTTCGTCGAGATCTGGAACACGGCCGGCCGTTTCGATCCATCCAAATCGGCGGAAGCCACGTACATCAGCATGATCGCCCGGCGGCGTCTCATCGACCGACTGCGCAAGCACCGGCGCGAACCGGACCGGGAGAATCTCGAAGACGTCGAGTACGCGCTGTCCGGCGACGGCCATCGGGCCCTGGAAGCCTCGGCCGAGACGGAGATAGTGGTCGAGGTCCTGAACAACATGAAGCCGGAACAGCAGCAGGTGATCCGCATGTCGACCTGGCTCGGCATGTCCCACTCGGCCATCGCCGCGGAGACCGGCATGCCACTCGGCACCGTGAAGAGTCTGCTGCGGCGGGGCCTGCTGCAGATCCGGGAGCAACTCGGTGAGACTGGCGCCGCCGACGGGGGGGCGTTGTCATGAACGCACGCAACGAAGAAATGCTGGACCTCCTGGTGGCCAGGGCCACCGAGGGGCTGTCTCCGGAAGAGGAGCGGGAGCTCGACCGGCTGCTCGCAGCCGCCGACAGCGAGACGGACCCGGAAGACATGGAGCTCGCGGCCGCCGCGGCGACAAATGCCTTCGCCGCCGGCGCCGGTTACGGCGAGGAGATGCCGGCAGGACTGAAGGAGCGTCTGCTGGCGGACGCCCGCGCCCGCGCGGGCGGCGATGCGCCGCGCACATCGGCCACAGTCACCGACATCGGCAGCCGGACGCGCAAGGGCGAAGACACGCAGAAGAGCGGCGGGAGCGGCAACAACGGTCTCGCCGGCAGCACATTCAATCGACTCGGCTGGGCGGCGGCGGCGATGCTGCTGGTGGCGTTGCTGGTCGTGAATCGTCCGCTGCCGGAAGAGCCGGGCGGCGCGATTCCGGTGGAGACCCGTGCCGAGCTGATCCGCGAGGAGCCGGGCACGATGGTGCTGCCCTGGAGTCCGCCGGACATCGACGACTATGCGGGCGTCAGCGGCGACGTGGTCTGGAACAACGAGAAGCAGGAAGGCTATCTGCGTCTCGCGGGCATGCCGGCCAACGACCCGGCGCGCTCCCAGTACCAGCTCTGGATCGTCGACCCCGAGCGGGACGAGCAGCCGGTGGACGGCGGCGTCTTCGACATCCCGGCCGGTACCGGCGAGGTGATCGTGCCGATCCGGGCAAAGCTCGGCGTTATCGATCCCCAGGCGTTCGCGATCACCCGCGAGCAGCCGGGCGGCGTGGTGGTTTCGGACGGCCCGCTGCTGGTCGTCGCCAGCGCCGGCTGAGCGCGCGCCGGCGACAAGCGGTCGATAGTCGGCCCGCCTAGGGCTGCGGCAGCGGTGGCTCCGCCACCTTCAACAGCTGCTTGCCCCGGTTGGCGCCGCGGAACAGCCGCTGGAGGGTCGCGGGGCAATCCTCGATCCCGCCTTCCTGGATATCCTCCTTCACGCGGATCTTCCCTTCGCCGAGCCAGCCGCCGAGCGCCTCGACCGCCTCCGGGAAGCGTTCCCGGTAGTTGAGGACGATGAAGCCTTCCATGCGCGAGGAGCGCACGACCAGCTGCATGTAGTTCTTCGGTCCCGGCGGCTGGTCGGTGCCGTAGCCGGTGGAGATGCCGCCGCAGAGCACGATGCGGGCGTGCTGCGCCAGGTTTGCCAGGACCGCATCCAGCATCGGCCCGCCTACGTTGTCGAAGAACACGTCGATGCCGTCGCTGCAGAGCTCCGCCAGCCGCGCGCCGACATCCTCGTTCTTGTAGTCGATGGCCGCATCGAAACCGAATTCGTCGGTGAGCCAGCCGCATTTCTCCTCGCCGCCGGCGATGCCGATGACCCGCGCTCCCTTGATCTTCGCGATCTGGCCCGCCACCGAGCCGGTGGCGCCGGCAGCGCCCGAGACCACCACCGTGTCGCCCGGCTGCGGCCGGCCGATATCCAGCAGTCCGAAATAGGCGGTGATGCCGGTGATGCCGAGTACGCCGAGGAACCAGGTGGGCGGCACCCCGGCCGGGATCTTCGTCAGCGGCAGCGGGCCTTCCGGGTCCGCCACCACGTAGTCCTGCCAGCTCAGCATGCCCTGCACGAGCTCACCCTCGCCGAAGTCCGCATGGCGGCTCGCCACCACCTGGGCGACCGCGCCGGCACGCATGGGCTCGCCGATCTGCACCGGCGGGACGTAACTCCGCACGTCGTTCAGCCAGCCTCGCTGGGCCGGATCGAAGGAGAACCAGAGCGTGCGCAGCAACACCTGGCCGTCGCCCGGCTCGGGCACGGGAGACTCCTTCAACTCGAAGTGTTCGTCGCCCACCATGCCCGTGGGACGCGTGGCGAGTACCAGTTGCCGATTGACGTCGTTCATGCTCTCTCCTGTTGCTCGTGTCGGCCGGATCCTACGAGCCGGACCATACCCAGCCGGGCCGCGCGCGCCGGGCATGTCATTGTACAGAGGTAGAGCGACGTGGCTCAGAGGAGGGCGGGCTCCGGTTCGCCGGGCGCGGTCCGGGCGTCGCCGGTGGTACGGTACGCCTCGCCCGTACCGTCGTCCTCGAGCAGCCGCGCGAGCTCGGCCGCCTTGCGGTGGAACAGGGACTCTTCGCGCTTCATGCGTATGGCGCGTTCGATGTGCGACAGCGCCCGCCCGTAGTCGCCGTCCGCCTCCGCCTGCCGCGCCAGCGCGTAGTAGTAATAGGGATTGCTCTTGCGGACCCGCTGGATCTCGTCGAGCCACTTCCCCGCCTCCTCGTCACGGCCCTGGCGGTGCAGCAGCACGGCGAGGTTATTGATGGCGGAAGTGTTGTCCGGCTCCAGGACGAGGGCGTAGCGCAGCATGTCCTCCGCGCTGCGGTCATCGCCGAGGCGCTGATACAGGAGACCCAGGTTCGACCAGGTGTCGCTCCAGCGGGATGCCTCGCGGATGGCCGCGCGGAAGTACACCCAGGCACCGGCATAGTCGCCGGCCGCCAGCCGCGTCGCGCCCTGGTTATTGTAGAACTGCCCTATCGCCTCGCCATCGGTCAGCATCCTGCGGCGGCCGCGGGGTTCCTCCGGGAACGGATAGAAATCCATAACGTAATCGCCCCACCCGCGCAGGCGGCCGTAGACGTTCACGTGACGCGCGGCGAACAGGATGTCGCCCTCCATGTCCCATTCGGGCACCACCTCCACCTGCTGGAAGCGGGCGTCGAGCCCGAGCTCGCGGGCCATGGCGACGAACAGGATGGAAAGGGAGAGACAGTTGCCCGCCCGAGTGCGGAATGTCTCGGCGGCGGTGCCGGTGCGCCGCGCATCGTAGTCGATGCCGAGCAGCCCGGGATGCAGCAGCAGGCGCGACAGGGAGCGGACCTTGTGGGTCCGGAACCAGCCATCGTCGATGTGGGTCTCGAGATAGCCGAGCATCTCGGGCGTGAGGTCGAGGATGTCCTCGGCGCTGGGCGGCGTTCGCACGGCAGCGACGCGACTGAGGTAGGGTTCGGGAACCGGTGCCAGGCGTGGCGCGGAGCGCTGGGCGGGAACGGCGGCACAGCCGGCTGCCAGCATGAACGCCAGACCCGCCGCCACGGCCGTGGTCTTCACCGTCGTGACAACCTTCACCCCCGTTGCCGTCATCGCTGCCCTCCGCGTCAGGCCGCTCCCCGCCGTTCGGGCCGGCGGATGCCCATGGCGCGCATGCGGTCGGTCAGCGTCGTCGGCCGCACACCGAGCAGTTCGGCGGCGCCACCGGGACCGGAGACTTTCCAGTCAGCATGCTCGAGAGCGGCGACGACATTCTCCCGCAGGCGCTCCTTCATCTGCGCTTCCGTCAGGAAAGCGCGCGGCGCCTCCCTGCGCAGCGGCGCGTCGCGCTTTCGCTCGCCGTATGCCTCTCCTTCAGGTAGAGACAGGTCCAGCCGCAGAACGTTCCCCGCCGAGAGTATCACGGCCCGCTCGATCACATTCTTGAGCTCGCGCACGTTACCGGGCCAGTCGTAGGCGCGGATGGCTTCGACGTGCGCGGTGCTCAGCGTCAGCGGCTTGCGGCCGAACTCGCGGCAGGCCTGCTCCAGGAAATGCTGGGCGATCTGCACGACGTCGTCGCCGCGCTTGCGCAGGGGCGGCACCTCGATCGGGAACACCCCGAGCCGGTAGAACAGATCCTCGCGGAAGCGGCCCTGCTCCACGTCCTGGCGCAGGTCCCGGTTGGTGGCCGCGATCACGCGCACGTCCACGGTACGGGTGACGTCGTCGCCCACCCGCTCGAACTCGCGTTCCTGCAATACCCGCAGCAGCTTGCCCTGCAGCTCGACGGGAATCTCCCCCACTTCATCGAGGAAGATGGTGCCGCCATCGGCGAGCTGGAATCGCCCGACCCGGTCGCGATGCGCACCGGTGAAGGCCCCCTTCACGTGGCCGAAGAATTCGCTCTCGAACAGTTCTTCCGGAATGGTGGCGCAGTTCACCTTCACGAGCGACGCGTCGGCCCTCGGGCTGCGCGCGTGGATGGCACGCGCCACGAGTTCCTTGCCCACGCCCGATTCGCCCTCGATGAGGACGTTCGCCGGTGTCCCGGCCACGGCCTCGAGCCGGCCCAGCATCGCCTTGAGCACCGGGCTCTCGCCGACGATGCGGCCATAGTTCATGGCCACATTCACCTCTTCGCGGAGGTAGTCGCGCTCGCGTTCCAGTTCCTCGCGCAGCCGGGCGTTCTCGGCCAGCGTCTCGCGCAGCGCCTGTTCGGCCCGGTTGCGCTCCGTGACGTCGGTGGAGGCCACCAGCAGCTGCACCACACGTCCCTTCGCGTCGCGTTCGGACACGCTGGACATGATCGTGTCGATCACCTGCCCGTCCCGGGTCACCATCTGCCGGTCGCGGCCGCTTACGTTGCCCTCGCTGATCACCCGCTGCAGCCGGCCGCCGCCGAGCTCGGAGCGGTAGGACTCCGACAGGAAATCGAGTATGGAACGCCCGAGCACGTCTTCGGCCCGGTATCCCATGGTCTTCAACCAGTGGTCGCTTACCTGGGTGATACGCCCCTCGGCATCCACGATGTGCAGCATGGCCGGCGTGGCCCGGTAGAGTTGACGGTACTTGCGCTCCACCTTCCCCGAATCGCCGAGTTCCTGATAGAACGCCACGGTGCGGATATAGCCGCTCTGCGGTTCCTGCTCGATGACGGCACTGGATACCAGGAAGACTTCCTCGCCGGAGACGGAGAGGAACTCCACCGGTTCGTCCACCGCCCGCCCGGTGCGTCTCAGCTTCGGCAATATCTCCCGCTCGATGCGCGCGGCGCAGCTGACCGTGGTGAAGTCCAGCGGCCGCCGGCCTACCAGGTCGCTGCGCTCGTAGCCGAGCCGCTCGCAGAAGCGGTCGGTCACGTCGATGAATTTGCCCTCTTCGTCGAGGAGAGCGCCCAGCACCGGCACGCGCCGCAACAACCGCCGATATCCCTGTGCTACGTCCATGACCGGAATATACGGAATTCCGTCAAATAGATCACGAATTTTCGTAAATCACGAAATTCCGTGCCTACCTGCTTCCGGGCTAACTGCTTGTCCAGCGGAGAAAAATTGAATTGGCACGGTCCGTGCAACGGAAGCCACGAATGCCGGACAGGCCCGAGCCTCCCGGCCGACAACGTGTTTCGAGGCGTCCCTTCCCGGCCGGTCATTCTCTCCCCCGCCGCCGGCAGCGGACGCCGACAAAAACCCCGGCGCGAAGCCGGGCTCTCAGGACCCGCTGCGGGTCCGTCGGCACCAGTTCCCCCGCCGGTGTCGACCATCAGGGGCCGGAGGGTGATCCGAGTCGGATGCCCCCCTGCTGAACGCCGGTTATGCCTCCGGCCCCTGTTTTCTTTTCTCCTCGTCTCCCTGGCCGCCCTGCGCCTCGGCGGCGCTGCGGCGCTGACCGGCCCGGCGCGAACGGCTCGCGGACGCCGTGTCGCTGATACGTTGCCGGATGCGGCGCAGCCAGCGCCGCGCCCACGCGAACTCGATACTGAGGATGGCCAGGCCCAGAGGGATGACGATGAACGCGGGCCCCGGCGTCACCAGCATCACCACGCCGGTGATTGCGACGGTGACGCCCACCACGAAGACCACGGTGCGCTTCGCGGCCTTGTAGGTGATTTTGGCGGCGTTCTTGATCATTCAGGACTCCCTGCCCGCCCGAGGCAAGCGCACATATTGTGCATCAATATGCGTCCGGATTATCGTTGCGCCCCATGCGAAGACTCATTCTGCTAATGGCCTGTCTCTGCCTCGGCGCTGTGCCCGGCCGCGCCGGCGTGCTCGAACTGAAGCAGGCGCTCGAGGGATCCGGCGCGGCGCCGCTGCTCGGCGAACGTGAGCCCGTGCGCTTTTTCCTGCGGCTCGTGGCCGCCTGCGGCGAGGACGAGAAGCTCGCCTCGCTGTCCGTATCCATCGCCGATACCCGACTTACGCCGGACCCCGCCAGTCTGGACGATGAAGACAGCATGGAGCTGACACTGGCCGTTTCGCCCCGCCAGCTACAGGGTATCAACCGGCGTCTGCTCTGTTCGGACACCGAGGCCGCGGAAGGTTCCCTGAAGCTGCTGCGGGGCGCGTTCAGCGGCACGGCATCGGCGCGCTGCAGTCACGCGGAACGCGGTTCGCGCCTGCTCTACGCGAGCACCGACGTGGACGTCTCCTACTGGTGCCCGGGCGCGGATCAGCCGCCGGAGGATCCCGCCGGCAGATGATCGGCGAGAAAGTCGAGGGTCAGCGCCCAGGCATCCTCGGCCGCTTCCCGATCGAAATTGTTACCCGTTGGGTTGGCGAAAGCGTGGCCGACGTCCGGATATATCTTCAGGGTCAGATCCTTCTCCAGCTCGTCCATCGCCGCGCGGAACGCCTGCACGGACTCGAGCCTGATGCCGGTGTCTTCCTCGGCGAACAGACCCAGCAGCGGTACCTCCAGCGGCGCGAGCTCCTCCTCGTCCAGGATGACCTGACCGTAATAGATCACCGCCGCATCCAGGCGCTGCGGGAACAGCAACGCCGTGCGCAGTGACCAGTGGCCGCCCAGGCACCAGCCGATGGCAGCCACGCCGGGAGCGCCCACTTCCTGCAGGAAGGCATAGGCCTGGCGCAGATTCTCCTCCGCCTGCTCCTGGTTCTCGAGCAACTCCATCATGAGCGTGCGGGCATCCGACGGCGTGGCGGCCGTCCGGCCGCCGTACAGGTCGACGGCGAGCACCATGTAGCCTGCCGCGGCGAGACGATCGGCCATGGCCCGGATGTTGTCGTTCAGTCCCCACCACTCGTGGATCATGATGACCGCCGGCAGAGGCTCCACCATGTCCCCGGGGGCGGCGAAGTAGCCGCGCACCAGGCTGCCGTCGACGTCGGCGTAGGGCAGCTCCTCGCTTACCACGCCGCCGGCTGCCGCGCCCGCGGCACCGCTCGGCACCGCCTCGTCATCCGCATGCTCCCGGGACATGGCATCGACGTTCTCGCGGCTCATGGAAGCGGCCGGTTTGTCACCGGACGGCGGAGAGACTCCCCCCGCGCCACCATTGCCGCCATTGCTGCCCTCGCCACCGCAGGCGGCAGACATCAGGGCGAGTGCTGCGACGATGAACCAGGAGGCGGGCAGGAACCGGCGAACTGAGATAACCATGCCCGAAGTGTAAACAAAAACGGGCTGCCGCGGCTCGTTCCCGGCAATCGCCGGCAATTGTCGGCAATCGCCGCCGGAGCGTGTCGACGGGGCTTGTCGCCGGTGCTTGTTGCCGGTCGGGGGACCGGATGACACACTAGCGCCACCGCCGACCGCCCGGGAAAGAAGAACGTGGGGTATCTGCACGAAGCGCTCGTCTACCTGATCACGGCCGTCATCGCGGTGCCGGTGGCGAAGCGACTCGGTTTCGGCTCCGTGCTCGGCTATCTGCTGGGCGGGCTGGCGATCGGCCCCTGGGCGCTCGGTCTGATCTCCGAGGTCGACCATATCCTGCACTTCTCCGAACTCGGGGTCGTATTCCTCCTGTTCGTGATCGGCCTCGAACTGCAGCCCTCGCGGCTCTGGGTATTGCGCCGTATGGTGTTCGGGCTGGGTGCGGCCCAGGTGCTGGTGACGGGCGTCCTGATCGGCGGGCTGGCCTGGGCGGCGGGTATGCCCGCAGAGGCCGCCGTGGTCGCTGGCGGCGGCCTCGCCCTCTCATCGACGGCTTTCGTGCTGCAGCTGCTGGCCGAGAAGCAGCAGCTGACGAGCCGCTTCGGCCGCTCGGCGTTCTCCATCCTGCTGTTCCAGGACCTCGCGGTGATCCCGATCCTGGCCGTGGTCCCGCTGCTGGCCACCACCGCGCCGGACGGCGGCACCGGGGCGGGCCGCTGGCTGCTCGGTATCGCCGCCCTGCTGGCGCTGGTATTCGGCGGCCGCTACCTGCTGCGGCCGGTGCTGCGCTGGGTGGCCGGCACCGGCATCGAGGAGCTGTTCACGGCCGTGGCGCTGCTGGTGGTGATCGGCTCGGCCACCCTGATGGAGGTGGCGGACCTGTCCATGGGGCTGGGAGCCTTCGTGGCCGGCATGCTGCTGGCCGACTCCGAGTATCGGCACCAGCTCGAGGCTGACATCGAGCCGTTCAAGGGCCTGCTGCTCGGACTGTTCTTCATCGCCGTCGGCATGTCGGTGAATCTCGGACTCATCGCATCGCGGCCCGGGGACGTATTCGGCATCGTCGTCGCCCTCCTGCTGGTCAAGGCCACGGTCATCTACGCGCTCGCCCGACTGTTCGGCCTGGGCAATAACGAGTCCCGCTCCATGTCGCTGGTGCTGCCGCAGGGCGGCGAGTTCGCGTTCGTCATCTTCACGGCCGCCGTCGCGGCCGGCGTGCTCGACCGTGCGACCTCCGAGCTGCTGATTGTGGCCGTGATCCTGTCCATGGCGGTGACGCCGCTGCTCTACATCGCCAACGAGGCCTGGGGCCGGCGCACGGCGCCCCTGGCGCCGGAACCCGAATACGACCGGATGCCGGCCCAGCACAACGACATCCTCATCGCCGGCTTCGGCCGCGTGGGACAGATCATCGGCCGCATCCTGCGCTCGCGCGGCATCCCGTTCACCGCCCTGGAGAACAGCCCGGAACGGCTGGACGCGGTGAGGCGCTTCGGTAACGTCGTGCATTTCGGGGATGCCTCCCGGCCCGATCTGCTGAAAGCGGCAGGGATAGAGCACGCCCGCTTCTTCGTCCTGGCGCTCGGCGACGTGGACAAGTCCGTGAAGCTCGCTCGCTACGTCCGCCAGCATTATCCGAAAGTGACGATCCTGGCGCGCGCCAGAAACCGCCTGCACGCCTATGCGCTCATGGATCTCGGTGTGCAGGTGATCATCCGCGAGACGCTGCACTCGAGCCTGGTGATGAGCGAGCGCCTGCTGCACGACTACGGCATCGGCGAGAAGGAGGCGGCGCGCATCGTGGCGATGTTCGCCGAACACGACGAGGCCACGCTCCGCCGCCAGCAAGCCGTGGCCCATGACATGGACGAGCTGGTGCAGACCACCCGGGACGCCGCCCGGGAACTCGAGTCCCTGATCCGCGCCGACCGCCGCAAAGACTGATCGACAGTCAGTTCTGCGCGGCGCCAGCGAGATCGCGCCGGGTCTGCTCCAGCACCGGCCGCAACGGGTGGCCGGGCGGGGCCGCGGCCAGCGCCCGCTCGATGTATCGCAGCGCCTCCGGCGGCCTGCCGGCCCGGCCGAGGGCCTCTGCCAGATTGTTCAGGGCGACCAGGTCGTCGGGGTCGTCGTCGAGCAATGCCCGGTAGTGAGATGCCGCCTCCTCCGGTCGCCCCCCTGCCAGCGCGATATTGCCGAGGCCCAGCCGGGCGAGCCGATTGCCGGGCCAGCGCCCGAGCGCAGCGCGATAACCGGCCCGGGCCAGCGCGATGCCGCCCGTCGCCTCCACGGCGGCGAGGGCGCGCAGATAGCCGTCCGGGTCGTCGGCTGCCGGCAACTCGGCGCGGTCCAGCATCACCAGCCCCCAGTTCCCGCTGCGCGACCAGGTGCGCAGGAATACGCCGCGGCCGGTCACACGGCGCCGCTCGGTACCCGAACGGAGCACGTAGGCATCCCGCTCCGGGTCCATGCCCACGACGACGGCATAGTGCCAGCGCGGGAAGGCGCTGACGCCGAGGTTCTGCAACACCAGCACGGGCCGTCCCGCGGCGAGTTCGGCGGCGAGGGCCTCCTGGAACGGTGGCAGCCGGTAGGGCACGCGGCCGCGGCGCCGCGCGGTGGCGATCAGCTCCGCCTGCAGCGAACCCTGCCTGCCGGGCAGAAAGACCTCGTCCACCAGCGCCTCCGGCGCCACTGCCACGCCGGAGGCGGACAGCACGGTGGCCAGTGCAGCGGGACCGCACTGGTAGCGCTCCTGGGGGAAGAACGGCGTGTCCTCGAGTTCGAGCGGCGCCGACGTCATGTCGGCCACCGGCACGCCGGGTGCGGCGCACCCCCCGAGCGCCAGGACGCCCACGCAGACTGCAAGCCGCTGCAGCCGGCGCATCGGCGCCCGGCGCTTGGAGTGCCTCAGAGCGTCTGCCTCAGATGCGGCTGAAGACGTTAGTGACGCCCACGAGTTCCAGGATCAGCAGCACCACGAAGACGATGCCGATGACAGCGAGGAGATCGCCGCCGGCCGCCGCGTCGGCGATGCGACCGTCGAGCTCCGCCAGTTCCGCATCGGACAGGGCGGCGGCCCGCTCCGCGGCCAGGGCCGGATCGACGCCGAAGCGCTCCAGTTCGGCCGCCACGTCCTGGCGGGCCAGGAACGAGGACACGCGATCGAGACGCTCCATACGCTCCGCGACCGTGGCGGCCTGCTCGGTGGAGATCACCCCGGCCGAGGCGCTGACGGAGAAACCGGACGACAGCAGGGCGGCGGCGACGATGCCGGTGACAAAGCGACAGAAAACGGAACTGGTCATACTCTCTCTCCTGTGAGGGCGGACCAGCGCGGCCGCCCCTGGTTGCAGACGGCCCAAGGATAACACCGGAACGGCCCGGCTCAGTCCCGCTCCTCGTCCTCTTCGTCGTCCCAGGTGCGCAGCTTGTCCTTGTCCGCGGCCCGCCACTGCGCCTCGCTGCGCCGCATCATCTGGCGGATGTACGTCACCAGGTAGATCGCGCCGGCGCCCAGGAAGATCAGGACGAGAATCAGTTCGGTACTCATGGGCGGCATGCTAGCACTCGAGGAACCGTCGTACGGACCGTGCGTCCTGTGCCGGCCGTCCGCGACGGGTTAAGATCGGCGCCTGAGGCAACCGACGACCGGACCGCATCATGACCCTGCTCCGCGACACCTACCACGGACCGGAGGGCGGCTTCCGCCCCCGCCAGCGGCGCTTCGAGCTGAAGGATGCTCTGGCGCGGGACTGGCACGGCGGCAGCGCCTTCCGCACGGCCTGGTTCAACGCCATGTCGATGCTCTTCCCCCTCGGCGAGAAGTTCTTCATCGACAGCGTCCGGGCCTGGTCGGACCGCGTCGAGGACGACGATCTGCGTGCCGAGGTGCGGGCCTTCCAGGGTCAGGAATCCGTCCACCGCCGCGAGCACCAGCGCTATAACGAGGCGCTGTGCGAGGTGCGCGGCTACGACCTGGAGGCGTTCGAGGGCCCGGTCCGGCGCCGCATCGCCTGGGCGAAGGGCCACTTCAACGAGCGGCGCCTGCTGGCCGGCACGGTGGCCAACGAGCACCTGACCGCCATCATGGCCCACGACCTCCTCTCCCACGACGACGTGCTGACCGGTGCCGACCCGGAGATCGCCGAACTCTGGCGCTGGCACGCGGTGGAGGAGACGGAGCACAAGGCCGTCGCCTTCGACGTCCACGAACTGGTGGGCGGCACGGTGAAGGAACGCCGGCACGCGCTGGTCATGTCCAGCGTCTTCTTCCTGAAGGACACCTTCCGCAACGCGCGCATCATGCTGAAGCGCGACGGTCAGCTATGGCGCTGGCGCACCTGGTGGGACGGCTTCCAGTTCCTGTTCGGCCGGCCCGGCACGCTCCGGCGCATCGTGCCGGCCTGGTTTTCGTTCCTGCGCAGGGGCTTCCATCCCTGGCAGCACGACAACAGCGAGCTGGTGGCGCGCTACGAGCTGGCACACAAGGGCTGAGGCTCCGGCTTACGAGGGCCGATGCCCTCAGGCGACACCGAATTCGATCATGCTGTCGGCCATGTCTTTCACCATGGTCGGGAGCGAGCGCGGCTGCCAGCCGAGGACCTGCTTCGCGCGTTCGTTCGAGATGTCCATGCGCAGGCCGATCTCGGGGACCACCAGCCGCGTGGTCTTGTCGAACAGCGCGGCGAGACGCAGCACGAAGCCGGGCAGCCTGCGGGTGGGGATGCGATAGCCCAGCTCGCGCAGGTGCTCGTCCAGTATGTCGGCGATCTCGCCGAACCAGGCATGATCGATGGCCAGGATGAAGCGCTGGCCGGCGGCCTCCGGCACGTCCATGGCGCGCAGATGCGCATCCGCGACGTCACGCACGTCCACCGGCGCGTAGCCGATGGGCGGGCAGCCGGGGAGATCGCGGCGCATGAGCTTGCGTACGGCCTCGCCACTGGTGCCGTAGTCCTCGTCCAGGATGGGGCCGAGGACGAGGCCCGGGTTGAGCGCGACCAGCTCGAGCGCGTTGTCCTCCGGCAGCGATTCCATGAACTCCCAGGCAGCGCGCTCGGCCAGCGTCTTGGACTTCTCGTAGGCGCCGGCGGTCTTCTCGGGGATGCTCCAGCTGGATTCGTCGTAGACCTTGCTGCCGTCGCGCTCGTGGCCGTAAAGCACGGCGGCCACCGACGAGGTCATGACCACGCGCCGAACGCCCAGCTCGGACGAGAAACGCAGCACCCGCAACACGCCCTCGCGGGCCGGCACGATAAGGTCGTCCTCGTGTTTCGGCGGCGTGCGCGGCAGCGGCGAGGCCACGTGCAAAACCGCGTCGCAGCCAGCGATCGCCTCGCTCCAGCCCTCGTCGTCCATCAGGTTCGCGGTGAAGAACGAGAGCCGGTCGTCCGCGTCGACGTGCTTCGCGAAGGTGCCACGCAGCGCCGTCTCCCGGGACGGCGAGCGCAGCGTGCCGCGCACCCGGAAACCGGCCTGCAGCAGCTGCAGGATGCAGTGCATGGCGATGAAACCGGATGCGCCGGTCACCAGTATGGTTCTGTCGCTGTTCTCGGCGGTCATGACTCTCTCCCTGTGTTCGGCGGACGGACTATGGGCCGACCTTGATCTCGTCTATCAGTGTCCTGCGCACGCAGACCCCCTCCTCCAGCCAGTGCCAGGTACGCGAGCGGCGGTCGTCGTACTCGTTGATCACGATCAACTCGAACAACTCCGTGCCCGGATTCTCGTGACGGGTCCAGGTGAGCAGCACGATGTTCGGCGCCCCCTGCCAGGCGACGCCGGTGAGGATGTCGTTGTCGAAGTGGACCCTGCCGTCCCGGTAAGTGCCCGGCAATTCCGCGTACTTGGAGCGCCCGTCCGGCCATACCCAACGGTTCTTCTGGACGTAGTCCCAGGGGCCGTCCTTCGGGAAGCGCACCTCGACCGTGGAGTGGTGTCGTTCGACGATCCTGCCCCGGGCGTCGAGGTGGCGGTACTCCCCGTCCCAGAAACCCTGGTGGCGCAGGAAACCGGGCAGATTCTTTGCGATCGTCATGGCGGTGCCTCTCCAGGTCCGGACCCGGTTACCATACTGCACTCGTACGCTCGCGGGCAGACCCCGCCGGCACGCGGGCCGTGCCGCACGGCGGTTTGACCGCCTGCAGGCTGCCGGGCATGCTCCCGCGATGCCGCCTCTCCCCCCACTGATCGAAATCCGCGATGCTGTCGTCTGGCGGGGCAACACACGGGTCTTCGACGGCCTGGATCTCGTCATCGAGTCCGGGCAGCACACCGCGATACTCGGACCGAACGGGGCCGGCAAGACCACACTCCTGAAACTCGTGAGCCGCGAGCTCTACCCGGAGGCGCGGGACGAGCCCGCGGTGCGCGTGCTGGGACACGGCCTGCAGGTGGTGAGCGACCTGCGCAAGCGGCTCGGGCTCGTCTCCGACGACCTGCAGCACGAGACCATGGACCGCGTGCCGCTCGCGACGGCCGTGCTGTCCGGATTCGCCGGTAGCCAGGGACTGGCGGGCGTTCCCTTCGAGCCGGGTCCGGAGCACCTTGCGCGCGCCCGGGAGGTGATGGCCGAACTGGGACTCACGGGACTCGAGGACAGACCATTCCGCTCGCTCTCCACAGGCCAGCAACGCCGCTGTCTGCTGGCCCGTGCGCTGGTGCACAGCCCGGAGGCGCTGATCCTGGACGAGCCTACGGCCGGTCTGGATCCCGAGGCGGCGTTCTCCTTCCTCGCCCGCATCCGCGCTCTGATCCGGGCGGGCACGACCATTGTGCTGGTCACCCATCACGTGAACGAAATCCCGCCCGAGATCGACCGGGTGATACTGCTGAAGGCGGGGCGCGTGGTGGCGGAAGGGCCGAAACCGGAACTGCTCACCGCGGCACGGCTCAGCGATCTCTACGGCACGGCCGTCCGGCTCGTCGAATCAGAGGGTTTCTTCGTCGCGCTGCCCGGCTAGCACCATGCTGCACTCGCCGCGCATGCCGGCGATCCACTCGCGAATCAGGGCGACCCCCTCCTCGTGCACGAGCGCACGGCCGAGTTCGGGCATGGCGGCGGCCGGATCACCGGTCTCCATGCGGTAGACGAGTATCGAGGCGTCCGGATCGCCGGGCACGATGGAGTAACGCCGGTTGCCCGAGCCGCGGCCGGCCGCGATCGGCGGCTTGCAGCGGCCGAGCCGCCGAGGGCCGGCGGTATCGATATCGAGGAAAAGGCCGGAGGTATCCGCGGCACCGCGGGGGTTGTGGCAATGGCCGCAATTGACGTCCAGGTAAGCCCTCGCACGCGCCGCGACGTCGCCAGCGTCTGACCCGTCCCAGCGGGCGAGGCGCGGCGCCTGCTCGCCCGGCGGCGCCCCGGTGAGATAGCCGGCATCCGTCCAGGCGGCGAGCTGATCGCCGCCGGGGGCTGCCGCGCTGTCCACGCCGACAGCGTTCAGGTGCCGGGTCTTCGGCCCGAGGGGCCGGAGCTCCTTGCTGGTGTGGTCGGGGCGATGGCAGCCGCCGCACTGATTGGCATCGGGCACGACATAGGTGAACGGCCGTTCGCGCCCGTCGGCGGCGACCAGACGCAGCGCCAGCATGTCGCCCACCGGCCGCAGCGTCGCCTCCGTCTGCGCCTCGTTCCAGACGTAGGGGTAGGCCTCCCAGCCGTCGGCCTGTTTCGCGAGCAGGCGGGTCTCGACCAGGCGCACTCCCTCCAGCGGCAGCGCGGCGCCGTCGAAAAGGCGCTGCCTGGCCTCTGCGTAGACCGCGCCCGGCCCTGCGACCGGATAGTAGAAAGTCTTGGTGAGTACCGTGCCCACCGGGAAGTCCCAGTCACCGGTCTTCCGGTAGCGGGCCGCGCGGCCTTCCGGCATCCAGACCGTGCGCAGCTTCTGCGCGTAATCGGAGAACAGCGGCGTGTTCAGGGTGTAGGGCAGCACCCGCTCGTTCGGCACCAGCCGGTCGCCGTCGGCCAGCACGAGCCCCCATTCGCTCAGACGCTCGGGCGGCGACTCGTGGAAGGCGGGTGCCTGGCGCTGGCTGCAGCCGGCGGCCAGCGCCAGCGCCAGCACGGCGATTGCCATCGCAGCGAGTGAGCGGCCCCGGTTCATGCCTCGCCGTCGGCCAGCGCCAGCTCCACGGCCGGCAGCTTGTCGTGGCTGCAGCGGTGGCCCGTCATGTCCGTGGTCACGTCTTCGCTGCCGTTGCCCATGTCGGCGTTCAGCACCAGGGCCGGCTCATTGTCCACGCAGATCGCGTACGGCGGCTTCAGCGTGCCGGTCTCGTCGGTCTTCTGCGGGTTGGCGTAACCGTCCCAGAGGATATCCGGCAGCGAGCCACGGAGCCCGAACATGGCCACCTTCAGGGTCTTCAGCGCGAGCGTATCGGGCGAGTCGCCGCCGCCGGAGAAACGGTTGCCGTAGATGTAGATGGTCTCCGGATAGGGGTCGTAGTCCTCGGCGACCTCCATCATGCCTTCGAAGCCGGACGAGAAATAACTGGAGACGATCACGTTGGCCGTCTCGTTGTCCGCGATGTCGTTGTCGAAGATCTCCACACGGTCGTTGGCGTTGATCAGTACCCCGGTGCCGGCCGGGACGCCGGACACCGCCGTGCCCTCGGCCGCGAAGTTGCCGGTATTGTTGGCGATCACCCGGTTGCGGTAGACCCGCGTCGAATGGCCGGGCTGGGGCAGGTCCGGCATGTTGAAGACGAGGATGCCGCCGGTGTTGTTGGTGGCGAGATTGCCGTAGACGTCGGCCCCGATGGTGTTCTCGATCTCGATGCCGGCCACGTTGAATTCGGCGCGGTTGTTGCGCACCACCACGTTGCGGGACTGGCCGACGTAGATGCCCGCGTCCGATGCGCCGATCGCCACGCAATCCTCCAGCAGCAGGTTCTCCACCTGCACCGGATAGAGGCCGTAGGCGCCGTTGTCCGTGTCGGGTCCGCCCGTCCATTCGGCACGCACGCGCCGGATGACGATATTGCGGCCCTCGTTGACCTTCAGCGCATCGCCCACCGTGTCCTCGATGCCCACGTCCTCCATCAGGAAGTCGCTGGCGTTCACGAGCAGCCCCTCCGCGCCCTGGACCTGACCGGCGAACGAGAGCACCGAGCGGTCCATGCCGGCGCCACGGATCGTGACCCCGTCTGCGTTCAGCGTGAGGCTGCGGGTGATGCGGTGGACGCCGGGCGGGATCTCGATGACGTCGCCGGGCCGGGCCTCGATAAGTTCCTGCAGGAGCTGATCCTGATACGCCGTATCCGGCGGCTCTGCGGAGTCGTCGGCCGAGCCGCCTTCGGGCGGCTGGCCGCAACCCGCCGAGAGTGCGGCGATACCGATGACGATCCACAGACGACGTGTACTCATGCTCCCCTCCGTTTCCGCGCTCGACGTTGTGCGGACCGCCATATTGTAGCGAACCCGCGCGGCCCGTATTCGTCGTCGGGCCGGCAGACGGACCGACTGATGGATCGGCCGGATTGTGACCTGCACCCGGGCAACCCGGCCGCGTTTCCGGTGCAATCGGGCTTGGAGCGGCCTGTGCCGTCGCCGCCGGCCACAGCGAGGGCGCTGCCGCATCCGGCGTGCTTGACATAATATATGGAGGCCCAGGGGGCCGCGGAGATCCAGGTGACGGACTACTCGCCGGTACTCGACAATCCCTACGCCCGACAGCTGGCGTCCGGGTTCCGGTGGCTGCGCTTCGACCGCCGGCTCGAAGCGGAGTACCAGCAGCATCACCTGTCGATGACGCTCCTGCAGACCCGTGCCGGCCTGGCACTGGGGCTGGTTCTGCTATGCGCGCTGATAGCCGTGGACCACTATTTCATGCCGCCGGAGTATGCCCGGATCTCGAACCCCGTGCGGCTCTTCGTCATCATCCCGGCGGTCCTCGGCGTCCTGCTGCTCTCCTACTGGCAGCCTGCCCAACGCATCATCAAGCTGTTCACCATGATCGCGGCGATCATCGCCGGCCTGGGCTCGCTCGCCATCGGCGCACTGGCGGCCGACCTCGGCACGCCCTATTACTTCTCCGGCTTCATGACCATCACGGTCTACATCTATTTCTTCCTCGGCCTCGGCTTCTACTACGCCACGGCCACGGCGCTCACGCTGCTCTTCACTTTCGTCGGCCTCAGCCTGGCGCTGCAGGGCGTCACGGTGGACCTGATGTACAACGGGCTGTACATCCTGTTCACGAACTTCATCGGCATCTTCGGCGCCTACTCGCTGGAGCGCGGCCGGCGGCGGAGCTTCCTGGAGGCCAACCTGATGGAGCGTGTCGCCGGGCAGGACAAGCTCACCGGGCTGAGCAACCGGCGCGCCTTCGACGAGCGCTACCGCTCCGCCTGGCAGAAGGCGTCGGCCGACGAAGTCCGGCTGGGCCTGCTGCTGATCGACGTCGATCACTTCAAGGAATACAACGACCAGTACGGCCACCAGGCCGGCGACCGGGCGCTCATCACCGTGGCGAAGATGGTGCGTACCGCCGTGCGCCGGCCCACCGACATGGCGGCCCGCTACGGCGGCGAGGAATTCGTGGTGCTGCTCACGGGCACCACCGAGCAGTACGCCGCGAAACTCGCCGAGCACATCCGGGTGAGCATCCTGCAGCTAGGCATCCCGCACCGCGTAGATGGCCGGCCCGCCAGATTGAGCGTCAGCGTAGGCGTCGCCACGACCCAGCCCGCCGCCGACCGTCGCAGCTCGGAGGGTCTCATTCAGATGGCAGACGAGGCGCTCTACGCCGCGAAAGCGGGCGGGCGCAACCAGGTGCAGATCGCGACGCCGGACCCCGACATGCAGACGGGCACCTTCCGCATGGGCGCCGCCTGACGACGGCTCACCCCGCGGCGTCCGCCGGCGGCAGGTGCCCGCTCTTCACCCAGAAGACGGCGCCGGTGCCGGAACGCACGGCATGGCCGCTGCCGGACGGCAGACGCAGCCAGTCGCCGGCAACGTATTCCCGCTCGCCGTCCGAGAGCCCGCCCTCGATCAGGAATACCTCCTCGCCGCCGGGGTGCTCATGCGACGGGATACGGGACCCGGAGGCCATGCGGTAGAGTGCCACACGCTCGCTGCCGTGGGCGTGCAGAGGCAGGCGCTCGACACCCTCGACGCCGGTCGCTTCCCAGGCGCCATGGTGCGTATCGACCACCACGCGCGCCAGGTCGTCGTCGGCGAACTGGCGCAGTTTCACCAGCAGCACGCAGCCCTCGGGACTGGCAGGCGAGTGGGAGGAGCCCGGCGGATTGCGCACGTAGGTGCCGGCCGGGTACTCGCCGTGTTCGTCAGCGAACACGCCCTCCAGCACCAGGAACTCCTCGCCCTTGCCGTGGGTGTGTTCGGGGAAGCGGCTATCGGCTGCGTAGCGCACCAGGCTGGTGGCCCGAGCGACCTCGTCGCCGACCCGGTCGAGCATGCGCCGCTCCACTCCGACCGTGGGCGACGGGACCCACTCCATCTCGCTGGTCCGCTCGAATGCCGGCGCGGCGAAGTCCGCATTGACTCGCATGGGCAGTCTCCGGAAAGAGAAGGGCCCCTGATCCTGCGATCAGGGGCCTCCTGTCTGTTTCGCTTATTACCGAGCTGGATGATCAGTAGTTGTATTCGACCTCAAAGCCGATAATCCGGCCCTTGTTCAGCGGCGAGAAGGTGGCGCCCGGGAAGAAACCGAGCTGCGTATCGCCGCCGATCGTTGCCTCGTCCTTGAGATTCTTGCCGAACGCTGAGAGTTTCAGAGCCCGGTCCATCATGAAGAGCGACACGCTGGCATCCAGCATGTCGGCCTCCTTCAGCTGGCCCTGGTTATTGTCATTGTAGGGGGCTTGGTCCCGATGGTTGAAACTGACCTGAGCGTTGACGGCCATACCGTTGCCGATATCCCGGTCATAGATCACTCTGGCGCCATAAGACCAAGGAGCGAGTCGCGGGATATCGAGTGCGAAATCCGCCTCATCGACGACGCCGTTCGACGACGGGGGGCCGAAAGGACCCGTTAGGTCAGCCCGAATCTCATCATACTCACCGTCCACGTAGCCCGCATTCACCGATACAGTGATCGTGTCGGTGGCGAACATCCAGGCTTCAAGGTCGAAGCCCTGGATCGTGGCGTCTGCGGTGTTATCGAACGTCTGAACAACACCGGTTGGCGCCTGCTCATTAATCTCTCGCTGCAGATCCTCGATGGTGTTGTAGAAAACCGCGGCGTTCACGCGCATCATGCCGCCGAGGAGATCGGCCTTCACACCGAGTTCGAAAGAATCCTGCGTCTCCTGATCAAGCGGTCCTGGCGGGAAGTCAGGATCGGTATTTCTCATGTTATAGCCGCCGCTCCGGAACCCACGGGTATAGAAACCGTAGATCTGCATCGTGTCATCGGGCCGGAACTGAAACCCGACCTTGGGCGTGAAGCTACTCCAGTCTTCATCATCAACGAAGTTATAGAACGTGCAACCATCCGCGATAGTGCACGCTGGTGAGCCCTGCGCGAGGCCCAGGCCGAGCGTTGCAATATCCACTTCTTTCTCTTCCGCGCTGTAGCGGCCACCCAGGGTGAGTGTCCAGCGCTCTGACAACTGGTAGTCCAACTGGGTAAACACACCCCAGGTCGTCTGCTCCTGAAGCCCGCCACCGACGATACGAGGCGGCGCGCCCGTTGCCTGAACTGCGGGACCGAAATTGCGGACCTCGCGATAGTCGAGATCCTGTGTCAGGTAATAGACGCCGCTGGTCACAAAAGTAGTGCCGAAGCTGCCTGAGTAGCGCAGCTCGTTGGAGAGCTGATCCTGTTGTGTCAGCGCCTCGGAATGGAAGAGGAAGTTCGGCGTTGCATCTATGTCGCCGGTCGATGCGTTCTCGTACTCGCGCCACGCAAGAATATTCACGATCTCGCCGTTGCCGAAACCGACATCCACCGAAGTTTCGAGTATGGCCTGGTCCCACTCGTTATCGTAGGAACCCGGAAAGTCGATGGCGAAGTCGAAACTATCACGACTGAAGAGGCCCCCGTTCTGCCCCGCCGGTCCGTCCCCGTCCGAACGCGCGTTCTCTGTACGAAGGAGAAACTCGACAGCCTCCGCAGGCCGCCACGTGAGGCCGGTACGGATTATCGTGGTATCGGCTTCACCGAAATCGCTGCCATCGAAATCGTTGGTGTGCCAGCCACCGTCCTTGTTGTGGTAGACGGCGAATTTACCGAGCAGCGTCTTCGAGTCGTTCAGCGGCCCCGAGAATACGCCTGAAGTAATAACGTTGTTGCCCGTCTCGACGGCGGCTTTGACCTTCATCGACGGTTCTTCGGTCGGCCGGGTCGTCTGCAGCAGCACGGCACCGCCGGTTACATTCCGGCCAAACAGAATGCCCTGCGGCCCACGAAGAACTTCTACGGAGGCCAGGTCGAAAGTATCGAATACGACTCCCGCCGGAATACCGTAGTACATCCCGTCGACGAATACTCCCACGGTCGGGTCGATGGACGGGATCGAACTGCTGATGCCGATACCGCGGATCGAGAAGTTCGCGACCCCCCGGGTGGTGCCGATATCCTCGAGCTGCACGTTCGGAACGCCGTAACCGAGCGCCTTCAGGTCACGCAGATAGAGCGCGTCGATCTGTTCCTCGCCAAGCGCTGTAACAGCGACAGGCACGTCCTGCACTTCCTGGCCACCTGCCCGCTTGGTCGCCGTGACAACGATCTCCTCGACGAAGGCATCTCTGGTCGACTGGGCCTGCGCAAGCGTTGCTGCGCCGGTCATGGCGGCGAGAGCGAACACTGCGGTCGCCCACCGGGCGATACCGGTTATTCCATGTTTCACGATTTCTCCCCCTCTGATGTCTGCACGTGCCGAAGCCGGCGCGCGATCTTGCGCAGTGCGGCTATCGGCCGTGGCCGGACGCCGGCTGCGAATCAAGCATAGCGAGGGCCGTTCGATGCGGTCAAGAAAATTGTCGGATTGTTGCAACAAACCGGTGGATGCGAGGACGGCATTCAGGCGTTACCCGGTAATTCCGGCGGCATTGGACCACCTGCCAGCTACGGATTCCGTTTATGTACAATACTCAGACAAGGCCGACGGGCAGGCCGGCGGGCATCCCCACCCGGCGGCCGAATTTGTTGCCCCCAAGCCACAACCAGGAAGAGGCGGCCTCGTCGCCGGACCGGAGACCTCATGACCGAAAGACTGTTCGAGCAGGACGCCTATCTGCAGGATTGCACGGCGACCGTCGTTGCGGCGGAAGAGGACGGGATCGTGCTCGACCGCACCGTGTTCTATCCCCTCGGCGGCGGCCAGCCCGGCGACCGGGGCTGGCTGGAGACGGCCGCGGGCGAGCGCATCGGCATCGTCGATACCCGCAAGGGGGAGGCCGGTGTCATCCGCCACGTCCCGGCCGAGGACACCGCACTCCCCTCCCCCGGCGAGCAGGTGCGCGCCGTGATCGACTGGGAGCTGCGCTACCGGCACATGCGCATGCACACCTGCCTGCACCTGGTGGGCGCCGTGATCCCCCACGGCGTCACCGGCGGCAATATCAGCGCCGCCAAGAGCCGGCTCGACTTCGACATGGAGGAGACGCTGGACAAGGAGGCAGTAACGGCTGCGGTGAATGCCCTTATTGCCGGGGATCACGAGGTGCAGTCGCGCTGGATCACGGGCGAGGAGCTCCGCGATCAGCCGGAACTCGTGCGCACCATGTCGGTCTCACCGCCCATGGATGCCGGGCACATCCGGCTGCTCGAGATCCCGAACGTCGACCTGCAGCCCTGCGGGGGCACCCACGTGCGGCGGACGAGCGAGATCGGGCCCATTCGGGTCAGCAAGATCGAGAAGAAGGGCCGGCACAACCGGCGCGTGAACATCGTATTCGCGGACGCCTGAACGACGTGACCTCGCCGCGTCACGGCGGGACGCGGCCTTCCCTATCACCCACGGACACCGCAGAGGCAACATGTACACACGAGGTCTGCTCGCATTCACGACCCTGATGATCGCGGCCTGCGGCCAGGACTCCGGCACCGCCACCGGAGCCGGCACGGCACCGGCCGCGGACAACGACGAACCTCCCGCCGTCGGTAACCCGCTGCTCGACGACTGGGACACGCCCCACGGGGTGCCGCCCTTCGACCGCATCCGCGCGGAGCACTACCTGCCGGCCCTGCGCGAGGGCATGCGCCGGGAGCGCGCGGAGGTCGAGGCCATCGTCGCCAACCCCGAGCCGCCGACATTCGCGAACACCGTCGAGGCACTGGAGCGTACGGGTTCGTCCCTGGAACGCACGGCGCGGGTCTTCTATGCCGTGAACTCGGCCCATTCGGACGACGTCATCCGGCAGACGGCGAAGACCATCGCGCCGGAGCTCTCGGCCCACGACGACGAGATCCTGCTGAACCCGGCCCTGTTCGAACGCATCGACACGCTCTGGCAGGCCCGGGAAGGTCTCGAGCTGGATGCCGAGGCGCTGCGGCTGCTGCAGGAGACGCACAAGGCGTTCGTCCTGGCCGGAGCGGCACTGGACGACGAAGCCCGCGCAGGGCTGAAGGAGATCAACAGCCGCCTCGCCGTGCTCGAAGAGGACTTCCAGCAGAACGTGCTGGAGGAAACCAACCGGTTCGAGTTGCTGGTCACCGACCGGGCCGACCTCGGTGCGCTGCCGGCGAGCCTGGTGGCCACCGCCGCAGCGGAGGCGGAGCGCCGCGGGCACGACTGCGAGGACTGCTGGGTCTTCACGCTGCAGCGGCCGAGCATCGAGCCGTTCCTGGAGTACTCGCCGAACCGTGAACTGCGCAAGACGATATTCATGGGCTACGCCCTGCGCGGCGACCGGGGCAACGAGGCCGACAACAACGCGTTGGTCACCGAGATGGTGGCGCTGCGCGCCGAGCGGGCCCGGCTGCTCGGCTTCGACAATCACGCCGCCTCGGTGCTGGTGGACCGGATGGCGCAGACGCCGGAGCGCGTGTACGAATTGCTGGACGAGGTCTGGGAGCCGGCGCTGGCCATGGCGAAGCGGGAACGGGATGCGCTGACCGCGATGCTCCGTGCCGACGGTATCGAGGGTGAACTGGAGCCCTGGGACTGGCGCTACTACACCGAGAAGCTGCGTAAACAGCGCTACGACTTCGACGAACAGGCGCTCAGGCCCTGGTTCGAGTTCTCCGCAGTGCGCAGCGCAGCCTTCGAGCTGGCCGGCCGGCTGTTCGGCCTGACCTTCGAGGAGCGCCCGAACCTGCCGCGCTGGCATCCGGACCAGCAGGTGTTCGAGGTATTCGACGCGGACGGCTCCCATCTCGCCATCCTCTACATGGATTGGTTCGCCCGGGAGAGCAAGCGCGGCGGCGCCTGGATGAACGCGCTGCGTCAGCAGTCGGACCTGGACGGATTCGTCACCCCGGTAGTGACCAACAACTTCAACTTCCCGGCGCCGGCACCCGGCCAGCCCGCCCTGCTCCGCTACTCCGAGGCGGAGACGCTCCTGCACGAGTTCGGCCATGCGCTGCACGGCATGCTCTCCGAGGTGCGCTATCCGTCACTGGCCGGAACGAGCACCGCGCGCGATTTCGTGGAGCTGCCCTCGCAGGTGATGGAGAACTGGCTCGGCGAACCGGAGATGCTGAACACCTTCCGTCACTACGAGACCGGCGAGCCGCTGCCGGACGAGTTGATACGGAAGATCCAGGCGACGGCGAAGTTCAACCAGGGCTTCCGCACCGTGGAGTACATGGCGGCGTCCTATCTCGACATGGCCTACCACATGCTGGAGCCCGGCGCGGAGGTGGTGCCCGAGCAGTTCGAGCGCGCGGAGATGGAGCGCATCGGCCTGATCGACGACATCATCCCCCGCTACCGCAGCACCTACTTCCGGCACATATTCTCCAGCAGCTATTCCGCCGGCTACTACAGCTATCTGTGGTCCGAGGTCATGGACGCCGACATCTTCCAGGCCTTCCGGGAGCAGGGGCTGTTCGACCGGGAGACGGCTGCGGCCTTCCGCGAGGAGATCCTGTCGAAGGGCGGCACGAAGCCGGGCCTCGAGCTGTTCCGGGCCTTCCGCGGGCGCGATCCGGTCATCGAGCCGCTGCTGGAGCGGCGCGGGCTGCTGCCGGAAAGGCCGCTGGCGCCGTAGAAAACAAAAAAGCCGGGCCATTGCTGGCCCGGCTGCGGCGCACGACGAGGGGCGCGGATCCGATCCGGGGGAGGCTGGACCGCATCCTGTCCGGCGCAGGGGCCGCGAGTCTCAGCGGTCCTGGCTGCCCGGGGCGGCCACGGTGGCCTCGATGTTCATGGCGACCGCCTCCCGGCCCGGCGCCAGCTCCGCGGCTTTCTCGAACTGCTCCCGCGCCGCCTCCAGATCGCCGGTCAGGTAGTGCCAGGCACCCAGGTTGTTGTGGTCACTCCAGGTGGCGTAGCGGTTTTCCGCGGCGAGCCTGCAGGCCTCGCCCGCCAGGTCGTAGTCCTTCTGGCGCAGGTGGGCGTTGCAGAGAGTCGCGTAAGCCCGGTTGCGGGCGTACTCGCCACGCAGCCGATCGATGCGCGGCGCGATGAGGCCGACCGCCCGCTCCGTGTTGCCGGCCGCGAGCGCCACCTCGGCGCGGTGTACGAACTCCGGCGTCGTCTGCAGTTCCAGGCCCGCCGCCGCCGCGTCCGTGGCGCCGAGGGCGCCGGTCAGTGTCAATGCCAGTGCGGCCAGTTGTATTGCGATGCTCATGGGTATCTTCCTCTCGATGAACCGTGGACATACGGTATGGATTGCACATACGCATAGCAATAAAGAAAAAATATAATTACTATTCATTAATGAATACCAAGACGTCGTTGCGGGACTGGGGTGACATCCGCCTCTTCCTCGCTATCGTGGAGCACGGCAGCCTGCTCGCCGCCTCCGAACACCTGTCCGTATCCCAGCCGACGCTGGGCCGCCGCCTCGCGGCGATGGAGAAACGCATGGGGGTGCCACTGTTCGTGCGCACGGGCCGGCGCATGCAGCTCACGGACACGGGCCGTGCCATCCTGGAGAACGCGCGGCGCATGGAACGGGAGATGCTCGCCATCGAGCGCGCCGTGGACGTGCAGTCGAAAGGCCTTGCCGGCGAGGTGGTGATCACCGCCACGGAGGGAACGGGCACCGAATGGCTGCCGCCGGAGCTGACCGAATTCCGGCGGCGCTATCCGGATATCACGCTCAACATCCGTGTGGACAGCCGCACGATGGATCTGCTGCGCCGGGAAGCCGACATCGCGCTGCGCCTCGGCGAACCGAAAGAGCCCGAACTCATCGGCCGCCGGCTGGTCACCGTGGGCTTCGGCCTGTACGCGGCACCTTCCTATCTGCAGCACGCGCCGCCGCTCGAGTCCCTCGACGATCTCGCGCACCACGACCTGATCGGCCTGGAACAGGCCGGCAGCCAGGCGCACCTCGTGCCCGGCGACGAACTCGCCCATCTGCCGACCGGGCGCTTCGTCTTCACCACCAACAGTGCGGCGGCGCAGATGTCCGCCGCCCGGGCCGGTTACGGGATCGCGGTACTCTCACACCGCTGGGTCGCCATGCTGCAGCGCGGGCTGGTGCCGCTGCTGCCCGGGACGAACCTGTTCGAGGCGCCGATGTGGCTGCTCACTCACGAGGAACTGCGTCACAGCGCCCGCATCCGCGCCGTCTCCGACTTCCTCACCGAGCGGGTGCTGGCGAACAAGGAGCAGTTCGAGGGCGGCAAGGCCGCCTGACGGGTGGGAGGGCCTTCAGGCCCGACCCGTTATTCTTTTGGCGTAGGCCCGTCATGCGGCGGTATCCATCGCCGCGACCTTTTGTCGGGAGCAAGATGGATACCCCCGCAGGGCGGCCACAATAGAGGGGGGACCGGCCAGGAAAGAAAAGCGCGGTGTCAGCGCAGCGGCACGCCGCGGCCTGGTGACCAGGGCACGCCGGCCCCGTCCAGGCGTTCCTTCAGACCCGCCAGTTCCGCCTCGATCAGCTGATCCAGCGCCTGCTTCACCTCCGCGAACTCGGCCTCCGCGATCTCGAGGCTATTGAGCTGAGTGGCGGTCGGGCCATAGGCATTCTTCGTATTCCCGAAACCTGCCACGTTCAGGCGGCGAGAGATCGAGACCGGCTGCGCATCGCCCATCTCGGCGCGTTCCCCGTGGCCGCTGAGACGCACAGCGAGGCTCCTGGCGCGTTCTTCGATGTCCTGGGCCGTGGCGTAGAGCGCCGGATCCGCCGTGGAGCGGGTCAGCACCTCCTTGATGGCGCCGGTCTCGCTCGTCAGCGCCTCCACGCTCGCCACGGCGGCACTGACCGCGCGGCCGAGCTCCGCCACGCGGCGGTCAAAGCGCACACGCTCGCTCTGGGCCGGGCCCGCGAGTACGGGTTCGCGGATGGAGGTGACGCGGAAGCTCTGCGGTGCACCCACGGTCTCGACGCGGCCGTTGACGCGCCGCGCCAGGGCCACCGAATACTCGCCGGGCTCCACCAGCACGCCGTGACGGATCTCCCAGGGCGAGGGCTCCTCCTCGCTCTCGGGCTCCCAGCGATTGAGGTCCGGGTAGCGCAGGTCCCATGCCACCCGGTGGAAACCGGCCTCGGCCGGCGCCTCGATGTGGCGTACGACCTCTCCCGCCGCGTCGCGCACCGTCAGCCACACGGCCGGCGTATCCTCCAGTTCCTCGTCCAGCACGGTATCCCAGTCCGGGAACGGGATCGGCGCCCCCTCGAGCTCCAGTTTCTTCTCACGTTCCCGGCGTTGCTCCTCCCGACTGCGGATCTTCTCCGGCAGGTAGTAGGTGAAGACCGCGCCGAAGGGCGGATTCGGCGCCACGTAGAAGCTCGCGCCCTGGAATGCCTGGCAGCCCGGGGCGCCGCAGCCGAGGGGGTCACGGGGCACGTACCAGGCGGCATCGCGCACGGGGAACAGCACCGTCTCTTCGGCGAGCGTCTCCCCGCTCAGGTCGCGCAGCGGCGAGTAGTCGTCGAGCACGAAGAAACCGCGGCCGAAACTGGCGACAACCAGGTCGTTTTCCCGCCGCTGGATCTCGAGGTCCCGGAAAGAGATCGTGGGGATGCCGCCGTCCAGCTCGGTCCAGTTGCCGCCGCCATCCACGGTGAAGAACAGGCCGAACTCCGTGGCCGCGAACAGCAGGTCCGGGTCGACGTGATCCTGGATCACCCGCCAGACAATGTGACGGTCAGGCAGGTCGTCGGCGATGCTGCGCCAGCTGCGGCCCCGGTTGGTGCTCTTCAGGATATGGGGCTGGAAGTCGCCGGCCTTGTGATTGTCCACCGCCACGTAGACGGTGTCCGGGTCGTGCAGGTCGGCCTTGATGTCGTTCACGTAGAAGTAGTCCGGCACGCCGGGCAGTGAGTCGATCTCGCGCCAGGTCTCGCCGCCGTCCTCCGTGATCTGGATGAGCCCGTCGTCGGTGCCCACGTAGATCAGACCCTCGACCAGCGGTGACTCGTCCAGGTTGGCGATGGTGCTGTACTGGGACATGGCGTAGAGGTCCCACGGGGCGTCGAAGCTCCAGCGCTTGCCCATCATCGGCTGGCGCAGCCGGTCGATGTCGCGGGTGAGGTCGCCGCTCAGCGAGCGCCACTCGTCGCCGCGATTGTCGCTGCGCCAGAGCCGCTGGCTGGCGAAGTACAGCCGTGCCGGATCGTGCGGACTGATCAGGATGGGCGCATCCCAGTTGAATCGCTCCTCCGGCTCGCCGCGGCCCGGCTGGGGCTGGATATAGACCGTCTCGCCGGTGCGCCGGTCGTACCGATTCAGGTTACCCCTCTGCCACTGCACGTAGACGATGTCCGGGTTGGTCGGATCGGCCTCGGGCTCGTGTCCGTCGCCGCCGAGGGCCACGAACCAGTCCGCATTACTGATGCCGTGGATATTCGCCGTGCGTGCCGGACCGCCCTGGGTCGAATTGTCCTGGGTGCCGCCGTAGATGTTGTAGAAGGGTTCGTCGTAGTCCACCGAGACCTTGTAGAACTGCGTGATCGGCAGATTGGAGACGTAGCGCCAGGTCTCGCCGAGATCGAAGCTCTCGTAGATGCCGCCGTCGGTGCCGACGATGAGGTAGTCGGGATCGTCGGCGCGGAATGCCATCGCGTGATGGTCGACGTGTTTGGCATCCCGGCCCATCTTCGTGAAGTTGGCGCCGCCGTCGCCGGTGACGTGCAGATAGACGTCCATCTGGTAGACCCGGTCGAAGGCGTGAGGGCTCGCGAACAGCTCCTGGTAGTAATGGGGACCGGTGCCGGAGGAGAGATAGTCGTTGCGCTTCTCCCACGTCTCCCCGCCGTCCGCGGAGCGCCAGAAACCGCCGGTGCGGCGCTCGAGTTCGATGGTGGCGTAGACGACATCCGGATCCTGCGGCGAGATGGCCAGACCGATCTTGCCCATGTCGTCCTCGGGCAGCCCCTCGCTCAGTTCCCGCCAGGTCTCGCCGCCGTCTTCGGACTTGTGGATGCCGCTGCCCGGACCGCCGTTCATGAGCGCGGCCACGTTGCGATAGCGCTGCCAGGTCACCGCGTAGACCACATCCGGGTCGCGCGGGTCCAGGTGCACCTCGTTCGCGCCCGTGTATTCGTCGTCGCCGAGCAGCTCCTCCCAGGTCTCGCCGCCGTCGACGGACTTGTACAGACCACGCTGACCGCCGGCGGACCAGAGCGGGCCCTGAGCGGCCACCCAGATGACGTCCGAGTCCCGCGGGTCGATGCGGATCATGCCGATGTGCTCGGACCGCTCGAGACCCATGCGCTCCCAGGTCTCGCCGCCGTCCCGGCTGCGATACAGTCCGTCGCCGTAGCCCACGTGGCGCCCGCTCACGTTCTCGCCCGTGCCCACCCAGACCGTGTCCGGGTCGTTGGGGTCGAGGGTGATGCAGCCGATCGAATAGGAACTCTGGTCGTCGAAGATCGGCTCCCAGGTAGTGCCGGAGTTCGTCGTCCTCCACACGCCGCCGCTGCCCACCGCCACGTACCAGACGCTCGGGTCCTCGGGGTGCAGCACGATGTCGGCGATGCGCCCGGACATGAAGGCCGGCCCGACGTTGCGGAGCTCCAGCCCTTCCAGGGTGGCTGCGTTGAGTCCCGGCTCGACCTCCTCGTCGGTCGCGTCAGCCGCGAAGACGGCAAGGGGGAGTAACAGGGATGCGAACAGCAGTCTGGCGGACATCTTCATCATCCATCCTTTGTTGTGCTAACCGGTTTTCCGCCCTGCGGATGGCCGGGCGGATGGGGTAGGTCACTATGCCATAACCGGCGGCGCGGGTTCAGCGGAAGCGGACGCCCAGGCACTCCGCGAGCACCCGGCGCAGCGCCGGCAGCGAGGCCGGGTCCAGCACGTTGATGGCCGGCACGCCGCTCAGCTTGCGCACCAGCGCTATCGCCGCGCTGGTGCTCGTGGCCGGCCCCATGACCACGTCCGGGCGCAGGCCGAAGGCATGCTCGACGCCGGTGACCGCATAGGGATCGGAGGCACACAGGACGGCGCAGCGGATCCGCTCGCCGAGCTCGGCAATGGCCGCGGCACCGTTGTAGGGCTCCAGTGGCGAGGCACCGGCTTCCACCACCACCACGTCGGGCCGGCGCCGCGCGATGCGCCCGAGCAGCGGCCGGATGGCTGCAAGGAATACGTCCTCCGGTACCACGGTGGAAGGCAGGCCTGCGTCCACGAAGTCGAACACCGCATCGGCACCTGCGTCCTGGAAACTGAGCACGTCGCGGTAGCGGCCGGCTCCCGTGAGCTTCACGCCGACCACGTCGAGACCGGCAGTCGAGAGCTCGTGGACGATGACGCGTCCCGCGGTCGTCTTGCCGGCCGACATCGAGGTGCCGTACAGCAGCACCACCGGGACCTCGAGGGGCTGCGGCTCGGCCGGCTCGACGAAGTCCCCCATCGCGAGCTTGCGGCCGTCGCGCAGCACATGCCCCCGGTACTCCAGCGTGAGCGGCCGGGGCAATATGAGCGAGAGGGAGACGAAGCGCCCGAACAGGCCGGCGCCGGTCATCGCATGCATCTCGTCGCCTTCTATGTCGCGCCAGCTGCCGACCCCTTCCAGCGTGGCCTCCCGGTTGCCGAAGGCGCCCACCACGAGATCGCCCGGCAGCACCCGCACGTGCCGGCCCGTGGCGGTCTCGATCTCGTACAACGGACCGGGCGTACCGGTCACGGCGCCCACCACGTAGTCGCCTCCCGCCCAGGCCGTATGCGGGAGGCGTTCGATGGCGAACGGCTCCACGTCCAGGTCCGCGATGCGGGTCAGGCTACCGAGGAATAGGCCGGTCATGCCTCGCCTCCCCCGGCGATGTCCGGCGCGAGGAGCAGGGAGCCCAGCAGCGCGGTGCGCTCCAGCGTGCGGTCGAGGTACAGGAACTCGTGCTCGGCATGGGCGCCGTCGCCGACCGGGCCGAGTCCGTCCAGGGTGGCGGTGTACAGGCTGGTGGTATTGCCGTCGGAGCCGCCGCCGGCTCGGGCCTCGGTGAGATGGAGTCCGAGCGCCTCGCCATGGGCCAGGGCCGTCTCCCACAGGGCACGGTTGCGGGGCGTCGGCTCCAGGGCCGGCCGGCCGAAGTCGCCCTCGGCGCGGATGCGCACGCCCGGCGTCTCCGGCTCGAGACCCCGGATGGCCGCATCGATGCGCTGCGCATCGTCATGGGTCGGCACGCGGACGTCGATCACCGCCTGACTGAGCGGCGCGATCACGTTGGGCCGCATGCCGCCGTCCACCGTCCCCACGTTCACGGAGACGCCGCGCTCACCGTCATTCAGCGCGAACAGCTTCTGGATGACGTGCGAGAGTTCCAGGATGGCGCTGGCGCCGCCCTCCGGGTCCAGTCCCGCGTGAGCCGCCTTGCCGTGCACGGTCACGGTGTAGCGCGCCACTCCCTTGCGCGCCGTCTTCAGCTGCCCCTCCGCGCCCAGCGAGGGCTCCAGCACGTAGGCGCGCCGGGCGATGCGCGCGAGCCGGCGGACGTGGCGGCCGGAGTCGCGGCTGCCGATCTCCTCGTCCGCGTTGACGAACACCACCGGCGTGAGGGGCGGCTCGAGACCGAGGGCGCGCAGGGCCGCCAGCGCGAAGACGATTTGCGCGAGCCCGCCCTTCATGTCGAATACGCCGGGCCCGCGGATGACGTTGCCGTCCACCTCGAACGGCCGCTCGGCCAACGTGCCGACGGGCCAGACCGTATCGTAGTGGCCGATCAGAAGCTGCACGCCGGCGCCGCGGCGCCGGTGGCGAGGCCGCGCATAGAGATGACCCCCGGTCCGATGGCCGTGCAGCGGCTGCGTGTGGTAGCCGAGTTCTTCCAGGCCGGCTGCGAGCACGGAGCGCACGCGCCGCTGGGTCTCGGGCACGGACGAGGGGGATTCCGCCTCGACCAGGTCGCGCAGGAAAGCGATGAGCCGGTCCCGCTCGGTCTCGAGCTGCGCCAGGATCTCGGGTCCACGCAGCCGGTCCATGGCCTATTTCTTCATGTCGGCCGGGAACGGGAAGGCGTTCGACGCGTCGATGCTCGCGAAGCGCCCGGGGTGGAGATAGGCGAACAGGGGCGCGTCGCGGATGAGCTCCTGGTCGTCGCGGTCGGAGGTGCGCAGCGCGGCGGCATCGATCCTTGCGGCGACGATGCGACCGGTGACCAGGCTGTTGACGCCGAAGTCATCGTAGGTCCGGTGGTGCTCGCATTCCAGGAACAGATATGCGTCCTCGATGAACACGCCGTCGATAGTCTCCGCCGGGAACGTGGTGAAAGCATCCAGGACCGGCTTTTCCCCGGAGTCACATCGCGGCGAGGCGGCCAGGCCGGCGAACAGGACCTGAGAGGGCCTCGGGTAGCTGACCGTGAAGACGCCCGTGCGGCGGATGTTGCGGTAGGTGCTGTGGGACGGCGTGCAGACGAAGCCGAAGTAGTTCTCCCAGCCCATTGGGCTGACCATGTGCTTGGGAGCGAAGTCCGGGCTGCCGTCCTCGTCCCGGGTGCCCACCAGTACCAGCGGCGCCACCGTGAAGCAGCGTTCCCAGACGGGGCGCGACACATCCAGCGTCACGAGCCGGCTGCGGGGTGTGTCTGTCATCCCGACCTCCCTGGGCTATCTGCAAGAGGCAGTCTGCGAGCGGCCGCCTGCGGGTCTCGCTTCCACGCTACCGCCGGTCCCGGGCCGGACCAATAAGTAGATGCCGCCGGCACGAGGGCCTCAGGAGAAGTTCAGGGGATGGGCAGCTCCGTCGTGCGCCGCACCGTGCGCAGAGCGACGCTGGAGTGCACCCGGGCGACGCCCGGCAGCGTGGCGAGGTGCTGGCGATGGATGCGCTCGAAGTCCGCCATGTCGGCGACCACCAGACGCAGCAGGTAATCGAACTCGCCGGTCATGAGATAGCACTCCATCACCTCCGGCAGCTCGCGCACCGCCGCCTCGAACGCGTCGAGATCGCTCTGCTCCTCGCGCTGCAGCGTGATGCTGACGAAGACGTTGCCCGGCAGCCCCGCCCGGTTCTGGTCGAGCAGCGCCGCGTAGCGCTCGATGAGCCCGCCCCGCTCCAGCGCGCGCACCCGGCGCAGGCAGGCGGATTCGGAGAGATTCACGCGGGCCGCGAGTTCTACGTTGCTGATGCGCCCGTCGCGCTGCAGGGCGCGCAGTATGGCTCTGTCGTATCGGTCCATATTCATCGCAGGAGATTGCGTATTAGTAATTAGTTACCGCAGATTCTGCCACGAAAGTGGGTCGGCATGCCCGTGATTCGCAACGCCCGCCCGCGCCCGGCGTTATGCTGTTTCTATCTGAGACTGCCGGCGAGACAGGGGGATCATCATGCGTATCGGCGTACCGAAAGAGATCAAGGTCCACGAGTACCGGGTCGGCATGGTGCCGGCTGGCGTGAAGGAGATGGTGCAGGCAGGTCACGAGGTGGTCGTCGAGACCGGCGCCGGGCTCGCCATCAACATGACCGACGACGACTACCGCGCGGCCGGCGCCAGCATCGCCGCGGACGCCGCCGAGGTGTTCGAGCAGGGCGAGCTCATCGTCAAGGTGAAGGAGCCCCAGCTGAAGGAATGCGAGATGCTGCACGAGGGGCAGGTGCTGTTCACCTATCTGCATCTCGCCGCCGACCCCCAGCAGGCCGAGGGCCTGGTCAAGTCCGGCTGCACGGCCATCGCCTACGAGACAGTCACCGGCCCCGGCGGCTCGTTGCCGCTGCTGACGCCCATGAGCGAGGTGGCCGGACGCATGTCCATCCAGGCCGGTGCCTTCGCGCTGCAGAAGGCCGGCGGCGGCCGCGGCATCCTGCTGGGTGGCGTGCCCGGCGTGCGGCCCGCCCGGGTCGTCGTGCTGGGCGGCGGCGTCGCCGGCACGAATGCGGCGGAGATGGCCATCGGCCTCGGCGCCGAGGTGACGGTGATCGACCGCTCCGTGCCCCGTCTGCGGCAGCTGAACGACATCTTCGGCGGCCGCCTGAAGACGGAATTCTCCACCCAGCATTCCATCGACACCCTGGTGCCGCGCGCGGATCTCGTGATCGGCTCGGTGCTGATCACCGGCCACGCCGCGCCGAAGCTGGTGACGGCGGAGCACGTGAAGGCGATGTGGCCGGGCTCGGTGCTGGTCGATATCTCCATCGACCAGGGCGGCTGCTTCGAGACCAGCCGGCCGACCACCCACGCAGAGCCCACCTACATCGTGGACGACGTCGTGCACTACTGCGTCACGAACATGCCCGGCGCGGTGCCGCGCACCTCCACGTTCGCGCTGACCAACGTGACGCTGCCATTCGTGCGCGCGCTGGCGGACCACGGCTGGCGCAAGGCGCTGGCGGCGGACGTGCACCTGGCCCGCGGGCTGAACGTGCATGCCGGCCATGTGACCCACGAGGCCGTGGCGGAGGATCTCGGCTACAGCTACATGCCGGCGGAGGAAGCAGTCAGCGCGGCGTGACGCCGGGGTCGCCGCCCGAGCCACCGCCCGGACCCGACCGGTCCGCCCTCCCGCGGGCTGGCTGCACTAGCCGGACACCCGGCGCCCGCCCTGCCAGTAGCGGTCGCGGAGCTTGAACTTCTGCAGCTTGCCCGTGGCGGTACGGGGCAGTTCATCGATGAACTCCACCGACGTGGGGCACTTGAAGTGCGCCATGTTTTCCCGGCAGAAGGCGATCAGCTCCTCCTCGCCGAGCTCGTGACCGTCACGCAGTACCACCAGGGCCTTCGGCGTCTCGCCCCACTTCTCGTGGGGCACGCCGATGACGGCACACTCCAGCACGGCCGGATGCCGGTACAGCGTGTCCTCGATGTCCGGCGAGCTGATGTTCTCGCCGCCGGAGATGATCACGTCCTTCTTGCGGTCTACGATATGGATGTTGCCGACGGCGTCCCACACAGCGAGATCGCCGGTGTGGAAGTAGCCGTCGCGGATGGCTCTGTCCGTCTCCTCGGGCTGCTCCCAGTAACCCTCGAACACGACGTTGGAGCGGGCGCAGACCTCGCCCACCGACTCACCGTCCTTCGGCACCTCGTTGTCGTCGCCGTCCAGCAACCGGATATCGACGCCGATGGCCGGCACGCCGGCACGCGCCCGGCGCTGCCAGTCGTCCTCCGCCGTCGCGAAATCCGGGCTGGAGTAAGTCAGGAACGGTGACGTCTCGGTGAGGCCGTAGAGCTGGATGAACTCCCAGCCGAGCTCGCGCTCCAACCGCTCGATGAAGGCGGCGGGCGGCGGCGCACCGGCCACCGTGAACCGCGGCTTCACGACGATATCGTGGGCGTCCTTGTCGGGGTAGTCGAGGATCGTGCGCAACACCGCGGGCGCCATGCAGGCGAAGGTCACCCCCTCCTGCTCCATCAGCTCATAGATGCGCCGACCCTCCACCGCACGCAGGACGACGTGCGTGCCGCCCATCCCGGTCAGCGCGTAGACGCCGCCCCAGCCGTTGACGTGGAACAGCGGCAGCGTCCACAGCTCCACGTCGTCATGGGCGACGCGCAGATGGGCGATCAGGCTGTAGGCGTTGAGGTAGCAGTTGCGGTGCGTGAGCATGACGCCCTTTGGCCGCGCGGTGGTGCCGGACGTGTAGTTGATGGAGACCACGTCGTTCTCGTTCCGCGCCGGAGGCGCCGGAGCGTCCGGCGACGCCGCCGCGATGAGCGTCTCCCAGTCCGTCCAGCCGTCCCGTTCGGCGCCGTCGTGGGCCGCCACCACCCAGTGCTCCACCGCAGGCAGCCGGTCGCGGATGGCGTCCACCATGTCGGTGTACTCGTAGTCCACCAGCACCGCCTTCACGCCGGCATGGTCGATGATGTAGGCGTGGTCCTCCGGCGTCAGCCGGTAGTTCAGGGGCACCAGGATCGCGCCGATGCGGGCGGTGGCGAAGAAGCTCTCCAGGAAGAAGTGGGAGTTCGGACTCAGGATGCAGACCCGGTCGCCCTGGCCGATGCCGAGCCCCGCCAGCGCGTTGGCGAGGCGGTACACCCTTTCGGCGTACTCCGCGTAAGTGTAGCGGCGGTCGCCGTCCACGACCGCGGTCTTGTCCGGGTACAGGCGCACGGGGCGCTCCAGGAAATCGTCGACGAGCAGCGGTACCTGCATCCGGCATCCCCCTTCCGGTTATCGTTGTCTGCGTCGCCGCGCAAGGCGTGGCGAGCCGTGTCGCGAGTCATCGATTATGCGTGCTCCCGCCGCGGGTTTCACCTGTTCCGGCCACGCTGCGGTCGGCCACGGCAGACAGGGGCCGGCGCTCTCGCGTAGGCTGGCTACATGGTCAAGGGCTGCGAGCAGGACACCGGGGCATCGGCATGGACCCGACGGGCTGGCCGCTGACGGCACTGGTGGCCGCGTTCGGCGCGGCAGCGGCGCTGATCGGCGTGTTCGGAGTGATCATGACCCGGGCGGCGCGCGACCTCGCCCACCGCACCGGTCTCGGCGAAGCGCTCACGGGCGCCGTACTGATCGGTGGTGCCACGTCGCTGTCCGGTATCACCACCTCGGTGACCGCCGCCTGGAACGGGCATGCGGAACTCGCCGTCAGCAATGCGCTCGGCGGCATCGCGGCCCAGACGGCTTTTCTCGCCATTGCGGACATCTTCTACCGCCGGGCCAACCTGGAGCATGCGGCAGCGTCGGTCGAGAACCTGATGATGTGCGCTTTCCTGATGATCCTGCTCGCCCTGCAGATGATCGCCTTCGCCGTGCCCGGACTCGCCGTGCTCGGCGTACACCCCGGCAGCGCAGTGCTGATCGGCGCCTATCTTCTGGGACTGTCGCTGCTGGTGCGCACCCACAAGAGCCCCATGTGGCTGCCGAAGCGCACGGCGGACACGCGGCCGGACGGTAGCGACCGCCCCCTGCGCACCCGGCTGGGGCTTCCCTCGCTGTGGCTGACTTTCGCCGGCTGTGCCGCGGTGGTGGGCTCCTCGGGCTGGGTTCTGGCCCGGGTCGCCGTGCCGCTGGCCGCCCGCACGGGACTGTCGGAGAGTTTCGTCGGCGGTACCCTCACCGCGGTCGCCACCTCGCTGCCGGAACTGGTCATCGCCGTCTCGGCCGTGCGCATGGGCGCCCTCACGCTGGCGGTCGGTGACATCATCGGCGGCAACGCCTTCGATACGCTGTTCGTGGCCATCTCCGACTTCGCCTACCGCGAGGGTTCGATCTATGCGGCACTCGCCGGCGCCGAGCTGCTGTGGCTGGCCCTCACCCTGCTGATGACCGCCGTCCTGATGGCCGGGCTGCTGTTCCGCGAACGCCACGGGGTGGGCAACATCGGTTTCGAGAGCGTCCTGCTGCTGCTCGTCTATCTGGGGGGTGCCGGCCTCGTCGGGCTCGTCACCTGAGGCCGTCATCCCGGCGGCGGCTCGGTGGAGCAGCGACGGGTGACGGCGAACGCGATCAGGACGCCCACGGAGACCACGGCGATGATCAGGGTGGCGAGCGCATTGATGTCCGGGGTCACGCCGAGCTTCACCTTCGAGAAGATCAGCATCGGCAGGGTGCTCGCCCCCGGGCCGGACACGAAACTCGCGATGACGAGATCGTCCAGCGAGAGCGTGAACGCGAGCAGCCAGCCGGCCGCCATGGAAGGGGCGATCAGGGGCAGCGTGATGTCGAAGAGCACCCGATGCGGCCGCCCGCCGAGGTCCATGGCCGCCTCCTCCAGCGAGGTATCCAGCGCGACGACCCGGGACCGCACCACCACCGCCACATAAGCCATGGCGAAGGTGATGTGGGCGATGGTGATGGTCGTCGCGCCCCGCCCTCCCGGCCAGCCGATGAGCCCCTGCAGCGTCACGAACAGGAGCAGCAGCGAGAGACCGGTGATCACCTCCGGCATCACCAGCGGCGCGGTGATCATGCCGGTGAACAGCGTCCTGCCGCGGAAGCGGTGGAAGCGCGCCAGGGCGAGCCCGGCCATGGTTCCGAGCACGGTCGCGACGGTCGCGGTGACCAGCGCGACGCGCAGACTGAGCAACGCCGCATCGAGCACCTGCTCGTTGCGCAGGAGTTCCCCGTACCAGCGCGTTGAGAAGCCGCCCCACACGGTGACCAGCCTCGAGTCGTTGAACGAGTAGATCACGACCAGCACGATAGGCAGGTAGAGGAACGCATAGCCGAAGGCGAGCACGCTCAGCAGGAATCGGGACCGGCGCCTCATCGCTCCGTCCCCGCCTGGTAGCGCTGCAGCAGCATGATCGGCGCGACCAGCAGCAGCAACAGCACCACCGCGACACTGGACGCGAGCGGCCAGTCCCGATTGACGAAGAACTCGTCGAACAGCACGCGGCCGATCATCAGGCTCTCCGGCCCGCCCAGGAGATAGGGGATGACGTATTCGCCCATGGCCGGGATGAAGACCAGCAGGCAACCGGCTATGACACCCGGCCGCGACATGGGCCAGGTGACGTCGCGGAACGCCTCCCAGGGCCGTGCGCCCAGATCCGCAGCGGCCTCCACGGCATCCTGGTCCAGCCGTTCCAGAGTCGCGTACAGGGGCAGGACCATGAACGGCAGATAGGAGTAGACGATGCCGATGTAGATCGCCAGATCCGTGTAGAGGAGCGCGAGCGGCTGATCGATGACGCCCAGCCAGAGCAGCAGCTGGTTGATGAAGCCGTGGTTGTTCAGCAGCCCGATCCAGGCATACACGCGCAGCAGGAACGAGATCCAGAAAGGCAGGATGATGGCGAGGAGCAGATAGCCGCGGATCCGCTCACCCGCCCGCGCGATCGCGAGCGCCATCGGATAGCCGAGCAGGAGACAGAGCACCGTCGCGCTCGCGGCCAGCAGCACCGAGCGGAGATAGGTGTAGAGATAGAGTTTGTCCTGCAGCAGAAACAGATAATTGTCCGCGCTCGCCTGCAGCCCGCCGGTCGCCGGGTCCAGCAGCGGCGTGAACGGCGGCTGCGCGATCACCGGATCGGACAGGCTGATCTTCAGGACGATCGCGAACGGGGCGAGGAAGAACGCGAGCAGCCAGAGGTAGGGCGCCGCCACCACGATGCGCTCCCAGAGCGCGTCGCGGTGGCGTTGTCCGACCGGATGATGCACGCCGTTCAGTCCTCGAGCAGTATCGTGCTCGCCGCGTCCCAGGACAGGTAGACCTCGTCTTCCCAGTCGATCGGGCGATCGGCCGAGCGGCGCCGGTTCTGCGCGCTCACCAGCACCACCTTGCCGCTGGCGAGCCGCACCTGATAGAGGGACAGATTGCCGAAATAGCCGAAGTCCCAGACGACGCCGCGCAGCGTCGTCTGACCGTCTCCGGCCGGCGGCTCCTTGTCGATGTAGATCTTCTCCGGGCGAATCGCGATACTCGCCTGCCGGCCGGGGGCGAGGTCCTGCGACGTCTCCGCCTGCAGGACGGTGCCGGCGTCGGCGCATTCGACGGCCACGCGGCCCCGCCCCGCCTCCGTCACGCGGCCCTCGAAGATATTGATATTGCCGATGAACTCCGCGACGAAACGGGAGGCGGGATACTCGTAGATGCGCTTCGGCGTATCCACCTGGCGCAGCCGCCCCGCCTCCATCACCGCGATGCGGGTGGAGAGCATCATCGCCTCCTCCTGGTCGTGGGTGACCACGACGAAGGTGATGCCGAGCTCGTCCTGGAGATTGGCGAGCTCGAACTGGGTGTGCTCCCGCAGCTTGCGGTCGAGGGCGGCCAGCGGCTCGTCCAGCAGCAACACCTTCGGCTGTTTCACGAGTGAGCGTGCCAGCGCCACCCGCTGGCACTGCCCGCCGGAGAGCTGCCCGGGCCGGCGCCCGGCGAACTCCGTGAGTTTCACGAGTTCCAGTATGGCGGCCACCCGGTCGTCGATCTCGCCGCGGGGCCGGCGCTCCTTCTTCAGGCCGTACGCGATGTTGTCCCGCACGCTCATGTGCGGGAAGAGCGCGTAGGACTGGAACATCATGTTGACCGGACGCCGGTAGGGCGGCTGGTCGGTCACGTCGGCGCCGTCGATGATCACGCGGCCGGCGCTGGGCGTCTCGAAGCCCGCCATGATTCTGAGCAGCGTCGTCTTGCCGCAGCCGGAGGCGCCGAGAATCGAGAAGAGTTCACCGCGGTAGATGGCGAGATCCACGCCGTCCACCGCCACGAAATCGCCGAAGCGCTTGCCGATGCCCTGCAGCTCGATGAACGGGCGCGCGCCGGGCTCCTCCCAGGGGCGTTCCGCCGCCTTCTGCTCCGGCGTCCGCGCGCCCGGCACCGCCCCCTGCATCAGATGCCGCTCTTCACCCGCGCCCAGGCCCGCGTGCGCGGGCGCTCCATCTTCGGCGGAGCCACCGGCGCGAGATGGGCACGCTCCCAGACGGCGTCGTCGGGATAGATGCCGGGGTCGTTCACGACCGCCGGGTCGAGCAGCGGCAGCGAGGAGCGGTTGCCGTTCGCGTAGTAGACGTAGTTGGAGATGTCGGCGATCACCTCGGGGCGCAGCAGGAAGTTGATGAAGCGATACGCATTGTCCGGGTGCGGCGCGTCCGCCGGGATATACAGCCCGTCGTACCACAGCATCGTGCCCTCGGCCGGCACCGTGTACTCGAGGTGCACCGGCGCCGCCGTCTCGGCCGCGCGCGCCGCCGCCTGCGCATAGTCGCCGGACCAGCTCATCGCGATGCAGACCTCGCGATTCGGCAGATCGCTGATCATCTTCGTGGAGCTGAAGTAGCGGATATAGGGCCGGACGCGCATCAGCTGCTCCTCCGCCGCCTGCAGATGCGCCGGCTCGAGGCTGCCGGGCGGCAGACCCAGATAAGCCTGCACCATCGGAAAGACGTCGGTGGGCGAGTCCAGCAGCGTGACGCCGCAACCGGCGAAGCGCTTAACGATCTCCGGGTCGAAGAGCATCCTCGCGCTGTGCACGGGCGCATCGGGCATGCGCTCGCGCACCAGGTCCACGTTATAGGCGAAACCGGTCGTGCCCCACATGTACACGGCGGAGTGTTCGTTGGCACCGGGGTAGCCCTCCACCTGTTCGATGATCTTCGGATCCATGTGCTTCCAGTTCGGCAGCCTGGAGCGGTCCAGCGGCTGGTAGATGCCGATGGGGATCAGTCGGGCCGAGAACTGCCCCGAGTGCACGACGACGTCGTAGCCGGTGTTGCCGGCGAGCAGTTTCGCATCGACGATCTCGGAGGAATCGTAGGTGTCGTAGTTCACCTCGATGCCGGTCTCGCGCTCGAAGCGCTCGATGGTGTCCGGGCCGATGTAGTCTGACCAGTTGAAGACGTTCACCACCTTCGCGCCGCCGTCGCCACCCGAATCGCCGCGATCGCCGCAGCCTGCGCCCAGGAGGACGAGGCCGGCGACGAGGATGAACGCCCAGACAGACGATGGAGCCGACACGGCCGGTACGAATCGCATCGCCCCCTTATGCGCAAAATACGGCGGGTTGTAAAGCGGCGGCGGCGGCCGATTCCGCCGCAGGCGGGCCTCACATGCCATCGAGTCCGCGTTTCAGCAGGCAGCCGGCGATGATCTGGCGCTGGATCTCGCTGGTGCCCTCCCAGATGCGGTCGACGCGCAGTTCGCGGAAGAACCGCTCGGCCACGTTCTCGCGCATGTAGCCACGGCCGCCGAAGATCTGCACGGCCCGGTCGGCCACACGGTTGGCCATCTCCGAGGCGTACAGCTTCACCAGCGAGCAACGGGCGTGCAATGTCTTCACGTCCTCGCCCCGATCCTGGGCCGCGGCTGCCTCGTAGGTCATGAGCCGCGCCGCCCACAGCTCGGTGACGCTGTCGGCCAGCAGTGCCTGGATGGCCTGTTTCTTTGCCAGCGGTTCGCCGCCGACCTCACGGCCCGCCGCGAACACCGTGGCCTCCTCGATCAGCCGCGCCGCCGCACCGCAGCAGCGCGCTCCGATCATCAGCCGCTCGCGCCGGAACCAGGCCCGTGTGTAGGTCATGCCGTCCCCGGCCCGCCCGACCCGTGCCGCGGCCGGCACCCGGACGTCGGCGAACCGATAGGTGGGATGATGCGCGGCGAAGGTATGGCTGAAGTGGGGGCAGGCGATCATCTCGATGCCGGGCGTGTCCTTGTCGACGAAGAACAGCGCCTGCTCCTCCCCCCCGTCGACACGGCCCTGGAACCAGAAAAAATCCGCGAGGTTCGCGCTCGTGACGTACCACTTCTCGCCGTTCAACAGATAGTCGTCGCCGTCGCGGGCGGCGGTCGCAGTCAGGGCGGCCACGTCCGAACCGGGGCCGGCCTCGGTGATGGCATAGCAGTCGTGCCGCTCGCCACGCATCAGCGGCAGGATGTAGCGCTCGATCTGCTCCTCGCTGCAGGCCGCGAACATCCAGCTCTGCGGCTCGGCGAAGCACCAGGACAGCGCATTGGTGGTGCGCCCGAGCTGCTCCCAGACGGCGGCCTGGGTCACGATCGGCAGTCCGAGGCCGCCATACTCCTGCGGCACGTCCATGGCACTGAAACCCAGTTCCAGCGCTCGTGCCTTGTTGCGAGCCCCGGTGTCGGGCGGGAGGCGGCCCTCGTCGAGCTCCGCCTCGATCTCGTGGGGCTGCAGATAATCCTCGGCGAAGCGCCGCGCCCTCTCCTGCCATTCCCGGCTCGTTTCGTCCAGCTCTAGGTCCATTCTTGCCTTTCTCCCGGCCGCTTGTGTTCAGCCCTGCATCAGTCCCGCCAGATGCCGCGGGAACAGGCTCTCCAGCATGGCGAAGGTGGTGTCCCGAGCCCGCCGCCGACTCCATTCGTTGGGACTCATGAGGCAGTTCAGCCACAGCCCGTCGGTCAGCGCGGCCAGGGAATCGGCGATGGTGCGCGCGTCCATGCCCCCGCCACCGCCCTGCGCCAGCAACTCTTCCACCACGGCGGTCAACCGCCGCGCATTGGCGGAATCACGCGCGCGGCAGATGCGTCGGTAGGTGGGCCGGGACTTCGCCTCGCCATAGAAAGCAAACCACACGGCCAGGCTGCGCCGGTTGCAGACCGCCGGGCTGAAATCGGCCGCCACCACGGCTGCCAGCCTGTCGCCGGGCTCCGGCCCGGCGCCCGCCAGGGCCTCCGCCACGGTGGACTCGTACTGGTCCGCAAGGCTGCGCAGCGTCTCGTTCAGCAGATTGTCCTTGCTCTGGAAATGCAGATTTACGATACCCTGCGCCAGCCCGGCCTCCGCCGCCACTTCGCCGAGCGTGAGCCCGCTGATGCCCGAGCGCTCGATGCATACGAGCGTGGCATCGATGAGCTGGCGCCGTCGGACCTCCGGTGCGGCGCGGCTGGCGCGCTGTCTCGTCATTGGTCTATGATAGCGCTTAATGAATGATTGTTCATTCACTTTATTGACACGATGCGTGTGCCGCCGACAGCCGCGGCCGAGGAACGGACCATGCGTGACCTGACGAAATCCAATGAACACTTTCGCAAGGCATCCACCCGACTGCCTCTCGGCGTGGCGTCGAACTTCCGTTACTGGGGAGAGGACCGCACCATCTACATCCGCGAGGGCCGGGGCGGACGCCTGACCGACATCGACGGCAACGTCTACGTGGATTACCGGCTCGGATACGGGCCCTGCATCCTCGGCTACGCCGACCCCCGCGTCGATGCCGCGGCACGGGACGGGATGGACGTCGGCGGCGTCTTCGCGCTCGCGACCGAGCGCGAGTACGAGGTGGCCGAGAAGATCGCCCGCATGGTTCCCTCGGCAGAGCTGGTGCGCTACTCCAACTCCGGCACGGAAGCGGTCATGGCCGCGTTGCGCCTGGCTCGTGGCTATACCGGCAAGGACTCCTACGTGGTTGTGGAGGGAGGCTACCACGGCGTGTTCGACTCCGTGCTGTGGTACTCCGACGTGGAGGAGTGGGAGCCGGGGGACGGCAAGCCCGAGGTCATGCCCTACAGCGAGGGCGTGCCGAACCTGATGAAAAAGCTCTATCACACGGTGCCGCTGAACGACGCCCAGGCACTGGAGGACGTGCTGCGCCGCCACGGCGACGACATCGCCGCATTCCTGATCGAACCGATCATGGGCAACTGCTGTTCGATCACCGCGGAAGCGCAGTATCTCGCGGACGTGCGGGAGCTCTGCAGCCGGTACGGCGTGCTGATGATCGTGGACGAGGTGAAGACCGGCTTCCGGGTGGCGAAGGGCGGCGTGCAGGAGTTGTTCGGTATCGAGGCGGATCTCTGCACCTTCGCCAAGGCCGTTGCCAACGGCTACCCGCTGGCGGTGCTGGCAGGCCGTGAGGAGTTCATGCGAAAGATCGAGGACGGCGTCGTCCACGGCGGCACGTTCACCGCCCATTCGGTGGCGCTAGCGGCGGCCGAGAAGACGCTCGAGATTCTCGAGGAGACCGACGCGCTCGCCACCATCGAGGACTACGGCCGGCGCCTGCAGGCCGGCATCGGCGAGATACTGGACGGCCGGTCGATACCCCATTGCTTCGTCGGCCATCCCTCGATGGGCGGGTTGTTCTTCCGCGAGGAGCCGCCGCGAGATTACCGCGACTGGGTCAACACCGACTACGGGTTCTACGACAGCCTGGCGCCTCACCTGCACGACCTCGGCGTACTGGTCGAGCCGGACTCCCGGGAGCCCTGGTTCATCTGCGAGGCGCACGAGACCGGCGACTGCCTCGGCGAGACCCTCGAACGCTTCGAGGCGGCCCTGGAACGCAAGCTGGCCCATGACGCCGGGCGGGCCGCGGCGCGGCGCAGCACTGCCTCCTGACGACAGGCCAGGCGCAGGTTGAACGTCCCCGCTCACCGCCTCGACCCGCTGCTCCGGCCGCGCTCCATCGCGCTGGTCGGCGCCTCCGCACGCCAGTCGAGCATGGGGCAGCTCGCCCTCGCAAACCTCATCGCCAGCGGCTATGCGGGGCGCGTCTACCCGGTCAATCCGCGCTACACCGAACTGGCCGGTCTGGAATGCCTGCCGAGCCTCTCCTCGCTGCCCGAGGTGCCGGAGATGGTGATCTTCGCAGTCTCCGACGAGCGTATCGAAGCCGCGCTGGAAGATGCACTGCAGGCGGGCACGGCCGCCGTCACGATCATGTCCGCACTCGCCGCCCCTGACGATGCCGCAGCGCGGGCAGCCGGGCGGCCGGTGCTGCGCGAGCGCATCGCCGCAAGGCTGGCGGAAGCCGGCGTGCTGTGCTGCGGCGGTAACGGCATGGGCTACTACAACGTCCGGGACCGGGTCTGGGCCACCGGCTTCGATGCCCGCCAGCACGAGCCGCCGGGCAACGTCGCGCTGATCTCGCAATCCGGTGCCGGCATGTGCGGCATCGTCGACTGCGACGAGCGCCTCGCCTTCAACCTCGCCGTGTCCACGGGCCAGGAGCTCACGACCGGCGTCGACGAATATCTCGATTTCGCCCTGGAGCTGCCCGAGACGCGGGCGGTGGGACTGTTCCTCGAGCGGGCACGCAATGCGGCGGGCCTCGCCGCCGGCTTCGCCAAGGCCGGAGAGCGCGGCATCCCGATCGTCGTGGTCAAGACCGGCCGCACGGCGTGGTCGGCCGAGCTGGCCGTCTCCCACTGCGGCATGCTGGCCGGCGACGACGCGGCCTACGACGCCCTGTTCGAGCGCTACGGCGTGCAGCGCGTGCGCGACCTCGACGAACTCGCCAATGCCCTCATCCTGTTCGCACAGCCCCGTCGGCCCGCCGCCGGTGCGGTCGTCTCCCTGCACGATTCCGGCGGCGAGCGGCAGCTCATGGTGGATCTCGCGGCCGACACCGGCGTCGAACTGACCGACCTCGCCCCTGCCACGGTGCGCAGACTGGAGGCCGTGCTCGATCCGGAGCTGCCCGCCGTGAACCCGCTGGACGGCTGGAGCCGCGGCGGCGCGGAGGCCGAAGAGCGGATGGCGGAGGCCCTCGGTATCCTCATGAGCGACCCGGGCGCCGCCATCGGCCTGCTGGTGCACGATCGCGCGCCCTACGGCCGGATCTACGAGAGCTATGTGGACTACATGCGCCGCGCGCATGCGGCCAGCGGGAAACCCGTGGTGCTGATCGGCTCGCGGCAGGGCACCGGCAGCGACCCGCTGGTGATCAGCACCACCCGGGATCTCGGCTTTCCGGTACTCGACGGCGTCCCGGCCGCCCTGGCGGCAGTGCGCTGCCTGCTCGCCTGGCGGGACAGCCGCGAACGGTCCGAACCCGTGGCACCTCCTGCCCCGGCCGACGCCGGCCCGCGCTGGCGCGAACGACTGGCGGGCGGCGCCTCACCGGACAGTGCCACCGCACTGGCGATGCTGGGGGATTTCGGCATCCCCGTCACTGCGAGCGAAATCGCGCATTCCGAGGACGAGGCCGTGGCCGCCTGGCGGCGCGTCGGCGGCCCGGTCGCGCTGAAGACCTCGGCTCCGGGCATTGCCCATCGCAGCGAGGTCGACGGTGTGCGGCTGGGGCTGAACGAACGCACCCGGGTGGCGCAGACCTGGCGGGAACTCGCCGGCCGCTTCGGCCCTGCGGTGGAGGTCTCCGCCATGCAGCCCGCCGGCATCGAGGTGCTGCTCGGCATGAGCACGGACCCGGACCTGGGTCCGGTGATCGCCATAGGCACCGGCGGCATCCATACCGAGCTCCACGCCGATGTCGCCTTCGCCCTGCCGCCCTTCGACGCGGCCTGGGCGCGGCGGCTGATCGAGCGCCTGCGACTGCGCCCGCTGCTGGACGGCGCGCGGGGCCGGCCGCCGGCCGATGTTGACGCCCTGTGCGACGCGGCCGCAAGATTCTCCGTTATGGCAGCCGAACTCGGCGACGTCATCCGGGAGATCGACGTCAACCCCCTCCTCGTCCATGCCGGAGGCTGCGTCGCCGTCGACGCGCTCACGGTAATGCACGACGACAAGACCCCAGAGAGGCAAACAGCATGACACTGGAAGCACTGGCAGAATACGACGCCCCGCGCTGGCATCAGGCCGCGGACCGACTGAAGAAGCGGCTGGAGACCCGGCTGTTCATCAACGGAGAATTCGTGGACGCCATCGACGGCGGCCGCTTCGAGACCGTGAATCCCGCCACCGGCGAAGTGCTCGCCGAGATGGCCGAGGGCACGGCGAAGGATATCGATGCCGCCGTCGCCGCGGCGAAGTCCGCCTTCCGCTCGGGCGTGTGGTCGAAGATGGCGCCGCGCAAGCGCATGGAGATCCTGTATCGCTTCGCCGATCTCGTGGCGGAGCACGCCGAGGAACTGTCACTCATGGACACGCTGGACATGGGCAAGCCCATCGCCGACATGCTGTCCGTGGACGTGCCGCTGGTGGCGGACACCATCCGCTTCATGAGCGAGAGCATCGACAAGATCGAGGGCGCCATCACGAATACCGCCAGCGACGCGATGAACCTCGTGCTGCGCGAGCCGCTGGGCGTGGTGGGGGCGATCTCTCCCTGGAACTATCCGCTGCTGATGGCGGCGTGGAAATATGCGCCGGCGCTTGCGGCCGGCAACACCGTCGTCCTGAAGCCCGCCGAACAGTCGCCGCTGTCCAATCTGCGCATCGCCGAACTCTTCGTCGAGGCCGGCGGTCCGCCGGGCGTGTTCAACGTGGTGAACGGCATGGGCGAGACCGCCGGCAAGGCCCTGGCGCTGCACAACGACGTCGCCAAGATCTCCTTCACCGGCTCCACCGCGGTCGGCAAGCTGATCCTGCAGTACGCCGGACAATCCAACATGAAGAAAGTCGGACTGGAATGCGGCGGCAAGTCACCGCAGGTGTTCATGGACGACCTGCCCGACCTCGGACGGGCGGTCGAGACCGCCTACCATGCCATCTATGCCAACATGGGCGAGGTGTGCAATGCCGGCTCGCGGATCATGGTGGACCGCAAGATCTACGACGAGTTCGTGGAGCGTTTCGTCGCCGAGGGCAAGAATGCCTACAAGGCCGGCGATCCGCTCGACCCCGCGACGAACCTCGGTCCGCTCGTGACGCATCAGGATCAGAAGCGGGTGCTCGGCATGATCGAGACCGGCAGGAAGGAAGGCGCGAAACTGATGTTCGGCGGCACCGCCTCCGAGCAGTATCCCAAGGGCGCCTACGTGGATCCCACGCTGTTCGTCGACGTGAACAACGACATGACCATCGCCCGCGAGGAGATCTTCGGGCCGGTGGCGAGCGTCATCCCCTTCGACGGCGCCGACGAGGCCATCCGGGTCGCCAACGACACCATCTACGGCCTCGCCGCCAGCATCTGGACCCGCGACATACGCACCGCCCATCGCTTCATCCGGGAATTCGAGGCCGGCATCATCTGGGTCAACACCTACGACGAAGCCGACATGACGCAGCCATTCGGTGGCTACAAGCAGTCCGGCAACGCCCGCGACAAGTGCTTCGACAGCCTGCTGGAATACACCCAGACCAAATCAGCCTGGATCAGCCTCGCCTGAGGCGGGCGACGGTACCCGCAGGCAGGGGAGGAGGAAGAAGAATGGCAGCGCCCGACGGAAGGCTGGAGGAGTACCTCGCCGCGCACCCCGACTGCGGCATGATGGAGCTGCTGATCGCCGACATGGTGGGCGTACTGCGCGGCAAGCGCGTGCTGCCGGAGGAGTTCGCAAAGGTCTTCTCGAAGGGCTTCAACATCCCGGGCAGCGTGGTCATGCTCGACTCCATGGGCGCCGTGATAGCCGGCCTGCCCTACGGTGCCGACGACGGCGACCCGGATGTCTACGCCCGGCCGATCCCGGAGACCCTGGCGCCGATCCCCTGGGCGCGGCGGGACTGTGCCCAGGTGCTTTTCTCCCTGTACGAACGCGACGGCGCCCCCTACTTCGCCGACCCCCGCCACGTACTCGAACGCGCCGCGCTGCCTCTCAGAGAGATGGGGCTCACGATCGTCATGGCGGTCGAGCTCGAGTTCTATCTGCTGGATGCGGCGCACACCGGCGTCGCGCCCCGCATGCCGGCGATCATCGGCACCGGCCACGGCCAGCGAGGCGAACAGGTCTATCACCCGCAGGATCTGTGGGACATCGAGGAGTTCCTGGACGAGCTCATGGCGATGTGCCAGGCGCAGTCGCTGCCGGTCGGCACCACCATCTCCGAGTTCGCCCCGGGGCAGTTCGAGGTCAATCTCCATCACGTCGCGGACCCGCTGGCGGCCTGTGACCACGCGGTGCTGCTGAAACGGGTCATCCGCGCCGTCGCACGCCGCCACGGTACCGCGGCCTGTTTCATGGCGAAGCCGTTCGGCGAATACACGGGCAACGGCCTGCACCTGCACGTGAGCCTGGTGCGCGCGGACGGCAGCAATTTCTTCTCCGGCGGCGATCCGGCTCTCGCCGAAGCGCCCTTCGACGCCGCGCTGCGCCATGCCATCGGCGGGCTGCAGGAGACCATGGCGGACGCCATGGCCATCTTCGCGCCGAACGCCAATTCCTACCGCCGGCTGCGGCCTGATTTCTTCGCCCCGGTGACGCCGAACTGGGGTGTGAATCACCGCGGCGTGTCGCTGCGCATCCCGCTGTCGGGACCGAACAACCTGCGCATCGAACACCGCACGGCCGGCGCGGACGCGAACCCCTATCTGGTGGCGGCCGCCGTGCTCGCCGGCATCCACCATGGCATCAGCCGCGGCATCGAGCCGGGCCCGATGGTGGCCGAGGGCGCGAGCATCGAACCCGAGGTGACCCTGCCGATACGCTGGGAGGCGGCGCTGGAGCATTTCGGCGCCAGCGGCTTCCTGCATGAGTACCTGGGCGACGAGTACTGCCGGGTCTACGAGCATGCGCGCCGGGTCGAGAACCAGCGCATCCACAACGAGATAACCGACCGTGATTACCAATGGTATCTGAGGAACGTCTGAACGACGCTCCCGGGGAGCCGGAAAATGAAGCCGGAATCCGGCCGAGCACACTACTGGCTGCCGACCCGCGCGGGCGAGCGGGCCAGCCTGGCGGCGATAAGCGGGCCGCTGATCGCCGCGTACCTGGTCGAGATGGCAATGCTGATCATCGACATGATTATCGTCGGCCACCTCGGCAGTATCGAACTCGCCGCGGTGGGCCTGGCCGGCGACTGGTTCTATGTGTTGCTGCTGATCGGTATGGGCACGGTTTCGATGGTCGCCGTGCTGGTGGCCCAGGCCCGGGGCCGCGGGGACATGCAGGCGGCCGGGCGGGTGGTCGAGCAGGGCCTGCTCGTCGCCACGGTGTTCTCGCTGCCGGTGATGATCGCCACCTGGTATCTCGCGCCGCTGCTCGGGCTGGCCGCCCAGGACCCCCGGGTGGTGGCGGCCGTCGCTCCCTACGCCCAGGCACTGACGTTCGCGGTGCTGCCGATCCTGTGGTTCACGGTCCTCAGGAATTACGTCACCGCGGTCGAGAAGCCGATGGTGATCTTCGTTCTGTCGGTCGCGGCGCTGATACTGAACGCCGGGCTGAACTACACGCTGGTGTTCGGCCATTTCGGCTTCCCGGCGCTGGGCGTGCTCGGTGCCGGCCTCGGCACGACCATCGTCAGCTGGCTGATGTTTGTCGCGCTGGCCATCCATGTGGGCGGACGGGGCGGCCTGCGCGTACGCTGGTCGCGCGCGATCCTGCGTCCGGATCGGCCACTGGCCGGGAAGCTCGTGTCGCTCGGCCTGCCGGTGGCGGGGGCGCAGCTGCTCTCCGGGGGCATGTTCACGGTGGCGGCCGTGCTGGTGGGACTGCTGGGCGCCGTACAGCTGGCGGCGCAGCAGATCGTCTACACGGTGGTCTACGTCTCGCTCAGCGTCGCGGCCGGCCTCGGCGATGCCGTGCGGGTGCGCGTCGCGTTCGGCACCGGCAAGGGCAGTCCGCCGGCGGCGCGTCAGGCCGCTGCCATCACGCTGCGCATGGGGCTGGCGGTGCTCGGCATCGCCGCCGTAGTGCTCTGGTTCTTTCCGGCGGCGATCGTCGAACTGTTCCTCGACCCGGCGCAACCGGACGCGCGCGCGGTACGCGAGGCGGCGGCCTCCTTCGCCTTCGCGGCCGGCCTGTTCCAGCTGCTGATCGGGCTGCAGATCATCGCCGCCAACGCCATGCGAGGACTGGGCGACACGCGCACACCGATGCTCTATGCCGTGCTGGGCTACTGGCTGCTCGGCCTCGGCAGCGGCACGGTGATGTGCTTCGTCTTCTGTCTGGGCGGCGTCGGCCTGTGGTGGGGCATGACGGGCGGCGTCGCCGTCTCCTCCACGCTCATGACACTCGCCTTCTTCCGCAAGGCCTCGGGCATGCAGCCCGTGGCGCTAACTTCATGAACCGGGCGCACCGGACGGGGCAGGGATAACTTGAAGACTTACGATGCCATCGTCGTCGGCGCAGGCCACAACGGCCTGACCACCGCGGCCTTCCTGGCGAAAGCCGGCCTCGACGTCGTGGTCGTCGAGAAGAACGACTACATCGGCGGCGCCGCGGTGAGCCGCAATCTCTACGACGACTGGATCTACTCCAACTGCTCCTACGTATGCAGCCTGCTGCGGCCCGAGATCTACCGGGCGCTGGACCTGTCCCGGCACGGCCTCCAGGTCACACCCTACGGCGGCAGCGTCACCTTCACCCGGGACGGCGACTATCTCGGCAGCTACTGGGACCACGAAGTCGCCCACCGGGAGATGGCGCGCCATTCCAAACGCGATGCGGATGCGTATCAGCGCTACTCCGCCGAGGTGATGCGTCAGACCCGCTTCATCCGCGACTTCCTGCTGCGCACGCCCCCGGACCCCACCTCCTTCCGACCGCGCGACCTGCGCGAACTCGCCCTGATCGGCGGCCGGCTGCTCGAGATGGACGAGGAGGCGATCTACGACACGATCCGCTTCTGGACCATGAGCATCGGCGAGTATCTGGAGGAGTTCTTCGAGACGGACGTCATCAAGGCCCATCTCGCCGGCAGCGGCATCATCGGCACGGCGCTCGGGCCGTATTCGCCGGGTACCGCCTACGTGCTGCTGCATCATTACATGGGCGAGGTGGACGGCAACATCGGGGCCTGGGGCTTCGCGCGGGGCGGCATGGGCGCGGTCAGCAACGCGATCGCCAGTGCACTGCAGTCCTTCGGCGGCGAGATACGCACCAACGCCGAGGTGAGCCGCATCATCGTCAGAGACGGACGGGTGCAGGGCGTGGCACTGGCCAACGGCGACGAGATCCGCGGTCACCGGGTCATATCGAACCTGGACGTGAAGCGGACCTTCCTGAACGTGATGGACCGCGGCGACCTCGACGACGAGTTCGTCCGCCGGGTGGAGAACTTCCACATCCGCGGCTCCTCCGGCAAGCTCAATATCGCACTGGACGGGCTGCCCACCTTCCCTGCGCTGCCGGAGTCGAGCCAGCTCATGAACGCGGACATGCACTTCATCGACTCGCTGGAGCGCATGGAACGGGCCTACGACGACTGGAAGGCGAAGACCTGGTCGAAGGACCCCTACGTCGACCTGGTGATCCCCACGGTCTCCGATCCCACCATGGCCCCGCCCGGCAAGCACTTCATGAGCTGCTTCGTGCAGTACTGCCCGCCGGAGCTGGATACCGGCGAATGGACCGACGCCGACCGCGACGCTTTCGGCCAGACGGTGATCGACCAGATCGCCGAGTACAGCCCGGATTTCAAGGATCTGATCCTGCACGTCGAGATCCGCACGCCGCGGGAACTCGAAGCCGAGGTCGGCCTCACCGAGGGCAACATCTTCCAGGGCGAACTCACCATGGACCAGCTCCTGTTCAACCGGCCCGTGCCCGGCTTCGCCCAGTACCGCGGACCGGTGAAGGGACTCTACATGTGTTCCTCCAGCACCCATCCCGGCGGCGGCGTGATGGCTGCGCCGGGAGCCAACGCGGCGCGGGAGATCCTGCGCGACATCAGGAAGCCCTCGACAGTACCGGAGAACTTCGGCGATGACTGAAAAGAAGACGGCCGAGGTGATCGTGATCGGTGCCGGGCATAACGGCCTCGCCTGCGCGGCCTATCTTGCCCGCGCAGGACGCGACGTGCTGGTGCTGGAGGCCGCCGACGGCGTCGGCGGCGCCGCCGCCACGCGGAGTTTCGCCGACGGCTTCCGCGTCTCCGGCTGCGCTCACCTCCTCTACCAGCTGCAACCGCAGGTGGCCGGTGAACTCGAACTCGCCCGTTTCGGTCTCGAGATGGCCGTGGCCGATGCGGCGACCACGGCCCTGTCACCCGACGGACACCACGTGCGCATCCGGGGCGCGGACCTCGAAGGCCGCGTGACCGAGCGCGATCGTGCCGGTCTGAGCGAATTCCGCGAGCGCATGCTGCGATTCGCGAAGCTGCTCGGCCCGTATCTGAATCGCCGCCCGCCGCTGCTCGTGAACAACGACACGGCGGACAAGATGACGATCGGCCGGCTCGGACTCGACATCCGCCGCCTGGGGCGGAAAGAGATGCAGGAGTTTCTGCGTCTGATCGCCATCAATATCTACGATGTCCTGCACGAGCATTTCGACACGGAACTCGTGCAGGGCGCCCTGGCACTCGACGCCGTGCTCGGGACCCATCTGGGACCGCGCTCTCCCAACAGCCTGCTCACCTACATCCATCGGCTCACCGGCGAGATCGACGGTAACCCCGGCGCAATTGCACTACCGAAGGGCGGCATGGGCCGCGTCGGCGAGGCTTTCGCCGGTGCCGCCCGAGCCGCCGGGGTCGACATCCGCTGCGATGCCCCGGTGCGACGCATCCGGGTGGACAACGGCCGCGTGGTCGGCGTCGAGCTGGAGGACGGGGAGAGGATCGACGCCCTCACCGTCGTCTCCAACGCCGACCCGAAGACCACGGTGCTGGGATTGCTCGGGGCCCGGCACGTCGAGACGGGCTTCACCCGGCGCATCCGCAACCTGCGCATGCGGGGCAATGCGGCGAAGCTGCATCTCGCGCTCGACGGTCTGCCCGAGTTCGCCGGCGTCGATCCGTCCGCGCTGGACGGCCGCCTCGTCATCGCGCCGGACATGGACTACGTCGAGCGTGCCTTCAACCCCGCCAAGTACGGGCAGTGGTCGGCGGAGCCGGTCATCGAGATCACGGTCCCGAGCGTCGGCGATCCGTCGCTGGCGCCGCCGGGCAGGCACGTCCTCTCGGCCGTGGTGCAGTACGCGCCCTATCGGCTGGACGGCGGCTGGGACGAGACGCAGACCGGCGTGTTCCGCGATCTGGTGATCGACACCATCGCCGCGTACGCGCCGGGGCTGCGTGACCGGATCGTTGCTGCGGAGCTGCTGAGTCCGGCGGACATCGAGCGCCTCTACCGCATGGGCGGCGGCCACTGGCACCAAGGGGAACTCGCGCTGGATCAGTTCCTGTTCACCCGGCCCGTGCCCGGCGCCGCGCAGTATGCGCTGCCGGCGGAGGGGCTCTACCTCTGCGGCGCCGGCGCGCACCCGGGCGGCAGCATCACCGGCGCGGCGGGCCGCAATGCCGCGACCGAGATACTGAAACGGGAGGGACCGTCATGAGCGCCCGGGGAGTCAGCGAGCGCGTCCTGCGCACCCATTTCCATACGCGCACCGCCGCCGCGAATCACCGCAATGCCTGGCAGGACTGGAAAGGCTACACCACCGCCGCCGAGTACACCGCCGCGGACCTCGAGTACTTCGCGATGCGCAATGCCGCGGGCGTGTTCGATCTCTGCCCCATGACCAAGTACCGCATCACCGGGCCCGAGGCGCTGCCCTACCTCGACCGCCTGGTGACCCGCGACATGACGAAGCTGAAGCCCGGCCGGGTCGCCTACGCCGTGTGGTGCAACGACGCCGGCAAGGTGATCGACGATGGCACCATCTTCCACCTGCGCGAGGGCGAGTACCGACTCTGTTCCCAGGAGCGTCACCTGGAATGGTTGCTCGATGCGGCCGACGGCTTCGACGTCACCGTCACCGAGGAGACCGCGGAGGTCGCCGCCCTCGCCCTGCAGGGGCCGACCTCCTGCGCGGTGCTGAAGGAGATGGGCCTCACCGACGTCGAACAGCTGAAACCGTTCGGACTGACCCGTTTCCGTTTCGAGGGCACCGAGCTCACCGTGTCGCGGACCGGCTTCACCGGCGACCTCGGCTACGAACTCTGGATCGACCCGGACCACGCCGAGATCCTCTGGGACCGCCTGTTCCTCGCCGGCAAGTACCGCGGCATAAGGGCGATCGGCAGCGAGGCGCTCGAGCTCTGCCGCATCGAGGCCGGTTTCATCCAGGCCGGAGTCGACTTCCTGCCCGCCGACGGGATCGTGCGGCCCGGCCGTGCCCGCTCGCCGTTCGAGCTGGGTCTCGACTGGCTGGTGGATTTCACCAAGCCGAATTTCAACGGGCGCAGGGCGCTGGCGGCGGAGCTGCGCCGCGGCTCCACCTGGCGACTGGTGAAGCTGGACATCGAGGGCAACAAGCCCGCCCACCATTCCTACATCTACGACTCGCGCAAGAAGCAGGCGGGCTTCGTGACGTCCGCGGCCTGGTCACCGGTGGCGAAGGCGAATATCGCGCTCGCGAGCGTCCGGCGGCCGGCCGGCGAGCCGGGCGGCCGGCTGTTCGCGGAGATCTACTACCAGCGCGAGATGCACTGGTCGCGCAAGATGGCTGCCGCCACGGTGGTGGAGAAGCCCTTCTGGGACCCGCCGCGCCGGCGCCAGACGCCGCCCGCCGATTACTGAGCGGCCGCGCCGTGCGCTATCGCTACTTCATCTGCGACGTCTTCACCGATACGCTGTTCGGTGGCAACCCGCTGGCCGTCCTGCCGGATGCGAGCGGCCTGGACACCAGGCGGATGCAGCAGATCGCCCGCGAGTTCAACTTCTCGGAGACCAGCTTCGTCTTGCCGCCGGAAGCCGGCGGCGACCGCCGGGTCAGGATATTCACCCCGAAGGTCGAGGTGCCCTTCGCCGGCCACCCGAACATCGGCACCGCGTTCGTGCTGGCTGCGAACGGCGAGCTGGACGGCCGCGATTCGGTACGGTTCGAGGAGGCCGCAGGGGAAGTCCGCGTCAGCATCGATCGCGGCGCCAATGGCGATGGCGAGGGCCGCATACGCTGCGAGCTGGCCGCGCCGGAGCCGCTGCAGCTCTCGGAGCCTGCATCCGCCGAGCTGGTCGCCGGCGCGCTCTCCCTGGAGCCCGACGATCTCGTCACGGAGACCCATCTGCCGCAGGCGGCCTCCGTCGGCCTGCCCTTTCTGATGGTCGAGCTGCCGGACGCGGCGACGCTGGCCCGCGCGCGGATCGACGCGGACATGTTCGAGGTGATCGCGGAGGCGGGGCTGCCGCCCGACATCCACATGTACGTCCGCAGCGACGACGAGTACGACATTCGCGCGCGCATGTTCGCGCCGCTGGACGGCGTGCCGGAAGATCCCGCGACCGGCAGCGCCAACTGCGCGCTGGCGGCCCTGCTGGCCCACTACGCGCCCGGCGACGACTGCGATCTGGGCTGGCGCATCCTGCAGGGTGCGGAAATGGGACGCCCGAGCACGCTCGAGGCCCGTGCGGTGAAACGGGACGGGCGGGTGACCGGCGCCTGGGTCGGCGGCGGCGCTATGATGTTCGCCGAAGGCTGGCTGGATATCGGCTGAAGCGCCGGCCTTGTCGAACTGGGCCGGCCCGGTCGCCCTAGCCGGCCTGGTCGACGTCGCCGAGGCCGAACACCTTGCGTGCGTTGCCGCGCAGGAAGCGCTCCTCCGCCTCGGCGTCCAGCCCGAGGGCATCGAAGTCCTCCAGGCACCGCCCCGGCGTCAGCATGGGGTAGTTGCTGCCGAACAGCACCTTCTTCGCGCCGCGCCCGCGCAGAAACTCGACGAAATCCGCCGGATAGCGGTTGGCCTTGTAGGCGGAGGTATCGATGTAGACGTTGGGGAACTTGGTGGCCAGCGAGATGATCTCCTGGGTCCAGGGCGCGCCGATGTGGCCGGCCACGATCACCAGCTCCGGGAACTCCAGCGCCACGTGCTCCAGATAGGGAATCGGCCGTCCGGGTTCGGACGGCAGCAGCGGCCCGGTGTGCCCTACCTGCAGGCAGAACGGGATGCCCAGCTCGATGCACTCCGCATAGAAGGGATAGTAGCGCCGATCGTCCGGCGGCAGTCCCCACATCCAGGGCAGAAACCGGAGCCCCCGGAAGCCGAGCTCGCGCACCGCGCGCCGGAGTTCACGCACCCCCTCCATCGGCCGCATGATGTCCGCCGAGGCGATGCCGACCAGCCGGTCCGGGTGCTCGCGCACCAGCGCGGCCACCTCGTCGTTGTCGATCAGCGCGCCCTGCGGTCCCCACCACGCCGAGACCAGCGCCGTGGCGACGCCCGCCTGGTCCATGGCCGCGATGGTGGCGGACAGCGGGACATCCGGCACCTCGCCCTGGCCGGTCCAGCGCCGGAGCGACGCGAACATGGGCTGCGCCAGAAAGCGCTTCGTGGGATGCTGTATCCAGGCATCGACGATGCCGCTGCGGGCCGCGTTCATATCCCCTCCTCGTCCGTCCCGGATCGATGCCGTTATCATAACGCGGCCGCAGGAGGACACCCATGCAGAAGGCGCTCATCATCATCGGCATCGCCATCGTGCTCGTCGGCTTGCTCTGGCCGTGGCTCAGCACGCTGCCGCTGGGCCGCCTGCCCGGCGACATCGTGATCCGGCGCGAAGGCTTCACCTTCTACCTGCCGATCACGACGATGATCCTGGCAAGCCTGGTGCTCTCGCTCGTCCTCTGGCTGTTCCGGCAATAATCCCGACCGGTAACGGTCACTCGCGCGGCAGCGGCAGCCCGTGCTGGCGCAGGAACGAGAGCCGGTCCCAGTAGCCGCGCTGGAACCGGATCAGCCCGTCGACGACGTGGAAGAACCCGCAACCCCGCAGCCCGAGCGGGTCGCGCCACTCGAGCATGGCCCACTCGCCGTCCTCGAACAGATTCTCGACGATGCAGGTCATCTCCGCGTCCGCGAATTCCCGGGCGAACATCGCCCTGATGGCATCGCGTCCTTCCACCGGAACCTGGGTCACCTGGTGATTCACGGCGTCGGCCGCGTAGAAAGCGGCCACTTCCTCGGCATCGCCACGGTTGAAAGCCTCCACCCAGGCCTTGACGACCTGCCGGGGCCCGGCCGGCACAGCATCATGTGCCGGTCCTCCCGCCCGGTCGCGCCACAGCGCGATCAGGGCCTCCATTTCCGGCTGCCCGGCCCAAGCGGGCACATCGGCGGGCAGTCGGAACCAGGGCTGTGCGCTGCGCGTCCAGACGTTGGCCACGGGCGGGAAGGCGCCCGGGTCGTCCAGCGTGCCGGTCTTGAGCGCCGCGATCTCCGGCATCTCCGCACTCGCGAACCACAGGACGCTGCCGCAGTCCGCGCAGCCGGCCCGTTGCCGGTCGCGGCCGCCCATCGAGTATGTCGTCGCGGCCGCTTCGCCGCCGATCACCTCCAGCGCTTCCCTCGGGACAATCAGCGAGAGACTGAAAGCGGCACCCGTCGCTGCCTGGCACTCGGTGCAGTGGCAGGCGTAGGAGGTGAGCGGTTCGCCGCGCAGCCGGTATCTCACCGCGCCGCACTGGCAGCCGCCTTCCCCCATCCGCTCAGGCCCGGTCATTCTCCTCCTCCCTCACAGCCAGCGGCGCACGCGCCGCCGGTATTCGCCGAAGACCGCGCCGAAGCGCTCCATCAGCGCGCGCTCCTCCGGCAGGATCTGGAACCGGTTCATATACGCCGCGTAGCCCATCAGCCAGAGCGGTGCCGAGAGATGGGAAAGCGCGACCGCCCAGCCGGCCAGGGCGAGCAGCATGCCCAGATACATGGGATTGCGGGTGTAGCGGTAGACACCGCCGGTCACCAGCCGGGAGCTCGTCTCCGGCGACAGCGGGTTCACGGTGGTGGCCGCACGCCGGAATTCGCCCACGCTCGCCAGCGCGATGAAGACGCCGGCCGCCACCAGCAACACGCCGAGCCCGGCGCGCCACAGCGGCGGCAGGGGCACGTCCAGTACCGGGAAGGCCTCCGCCGTCGCCCACATCCCGATACCCGTCAGCACGGTGACGGCGGCCGGCGGTATCTTCAGTTCCAGCGCCTGCATTGCGGGGTCCTCCGGCGGATCACAGCAACTCGTCGACCTCGATCGCGTCACCGCCGGCCGGCAGGACGACGAGCGTGCCGTCGCGACCCACACGAAACGGACCGGCGTAGACCGCATCGACGCCTTCGGTGAAGGCGTCCTCCAGGGGGGCCAGCGGCAGCGGCGGCACGATGTGGTTGTAGAGCAGGAAGCCCACCCCGGCTTCCGCCGCGATACGGGCGGCCTCCACCGGCGTGGTGTGGTAGTCGAGGATGTCCTGCGTGATGGTCACCAGGTTGTCGCGGCCGCCCTCCCGGGCGCCCTCGGTCAGCAGCGCAACCAGGTGAGGCGCGAGCGCCTCGTGCACCAGCAGGTCGGCGCCGGCCGCCAGTTGCCGCACCTCGTCCGAGGGACTGGTGTCGCCGCTGATCACCACCGAGCGGCGGGCATAGTCGAACCGGTACCCCACCGCGGGTTCCACCGGCGCGTGCTCGACCCGGAACGCGGTGATCCGCAGGCCGCCGTCTTCGAGCACGACCACCGGCTCCCCGGCGCGCGGGGGCGGGAAAGGCCTGGCGACGGCACCGGCGCCCGCCGGCGGCATGACGGCCTCACCATGATGGGCGATCCGGTAGCCCTCGTCCGCCGCATAGGCCAGGCCGAAACCGCGCACCACCTCCTCCACCCCGGCCGGACCGATGACCGGCGTCGGGGCGACGGCAGTCCCGTTCGCCCAGCGCTGCATCAGCAGCTCGCCCAGGCCGTCTATGTGATCCGAATGGAAATGGGTGAGCAGGATGGCGTCGATGGCGCCCTGGGGGATACGCAGCCGGGACAGCGTGCGCGAGGCGCCGCCGCCGGCGTCGACGATGTAGAGCCGCCCGCCGGCGATCACGGCCGTGCACGGTCCGGAGCGCAGCGGATCCGGCAGCGGCGATCCGGCTCCGCACAGCGCGGTGTGCAGCCCGTCCGGCAGCTCACTGATCAGGTCGGTCTGCAGGTTCGAAGCCACGACGCCGCGCATGGCACGGGTGGCGAGTTCGGTGCGGAAGGCATAGGCCACAGCCAGCAGGACGGCCGCCGCGAGGGCCATGGTGACGAACAGTCGCTTCATCTGCCTCCCCCACAGCGCTCCTGGCTCAGCCGTCGTCGACGATGTTCTTTTCCTTCAGGATCCTCTCGAGCCGCTCGACGCGCACGTAGGCACTGACCGCCATGGCGAAACCAGCGATGGCGAGGCCGATGAGCAGGTACTCCATCCGATTACTCCGTATCGGTAGTTTCGCCCGTATTGTCGGAGTCTGACGGCTCCGCGGCAATCTCCGCCATGCCGGTGATCTGCGCGCGGAACTGACGCAGCAGCGTCTTCACGGTGGCCCGGTTGTCCGGGCCCATCCGTATCAGCAACTTCTGGCCGCTGGACAGGCCCTCCAGCACCGGATTCTCGTAGCGGTACAGGACATGCGGCCGGACCAGCCGCACGGGGTCGGCCACGTCCGGGGTCGCCAGCAGCTGGTCGATCACCACCACCAGGCGATCGTTGAAGTAGCTGTCCGGGTAGCCGAGCTCGGCCCAGGCCTGCTGGAAGAGGGGGTAGTAACGCCGGTACAGGTCGGCGGCGCGGGACAGGTCGATCTCCGCCGCCGCGTTCACCAGCCCGTCGTAGCGCTCGTAGTTCGCGGGGCTCAGGATGTAGAGGTCACCGTCCACCTTGCCGGAGACCCGGAACGAGCCGGGCACCGGCTCCATGGGACGGACACGCTCCGGCAGCCCCTCTCGTTCGAGACCGTCGACGGTGGCGACGATCTTGCGGATGAGCCGACCACGCAGCTCCAGCGCCGGGTCAGCGGCTTCCGGTAGCAGTTGCTCCACCGACTCGGTGAACGGCTCGTCGCTCTCTTCCAGCGGCGGCAGCGCCGGCCCGGCCGGCTCAGCAGGCGTTTCGGCGGCCTGCGATCCCGGCTCGGCAGGAGCCGGTTCGGGCTCCGGCTCCTGAATGGGGTAGCGCGGTTCGGCCGGCGGCGCCGGTTCGACGGTCTCCGCCGCCGGGACCGGCTCTGCCGGCGCCTCCTCCGACTCATCCCGCTGCAGCAGCTGATAGCCGGTGAAGACGAGAAGGACCAGCGTCGCGGCTACCGCGATGACCAGTCCCCAGGATTGTTCGCGCATCAGAACGTCCCTATTCGCTGCTCCGCCGTGGAGCCGCCAGTATAGACGCGGTGGCGCCCGGGGACGAGGGCGTCATTGCGCGATGCGGACGAAATCCTCCTTGTATCGCACTGCGCAATCGGGACACACGAATTCCTCGGGCAGGTCCCGGAATTTCAGACCCGGCGGATAGCCTTCGTGATCGTCGCCGCTCGCCTCGTCGTAGACGTAGCCGCAGTCCGGGCATTCGTACCGGGCCATGGAATCCGCCTCCGTCATGCCGCCGCGGGCTCCGCGGAGGGACGGCCGTAGCGGGCATGGATCTCCTCGCGCCGGTCCGGATCGATATTCACCTTCGAGAGGTCGCCGTCGATGTGGGGCAGTGCGAGCACCCGCTTGTCCATCACCCGGTACCAGAGCGAAGGGATGTAGGCGATCAGGTACATGCCGAAGTAGCCGTTGGGCAGCTGAGGCAGGTCTTCGAAGTGCCTGAGCGACTGGTAGCGCCGGGTCGGATGCGCATGATGGTCCGAGTGGCGTTCGAGGTGGAACAGCAGCAGGTTCGAGTAGACGTGGTTCGAGTTCCATGAGTGATACGGCTGGCAGCGCTCGTAGCGACCGTTCTCCTGCTTCTGCCGCAGCAGGCCGTAGTGTTCGATGTAGTTGGCGCTGGTGAGCTGCCACCAGGCGAGCACGTTATGGATGGCGAGGAACGGGATCATGATCCAGCCGAAGGCCACGATGAGTCCCACCTGCAGCGCGATGGAGATGAGATAGGACTGCAGGATCTCGTTGTCGAGACTCCACACCGACTTGCCTTTGCGCTCCAGGCGCACGCGCTCCTCGTGCCAGCCCCGCTTCATCGCGCCCGGGATCTCGCGCAGCGCAAACTTGTAGATACTCTCGCCCATGCGCGCACTGGCCGGGTCCTCCGGCGTGGCCACGTCCCGGTGATGGCCCTTGTTGTGCTCGATCCAGAAGTGGCCGTAGAAGGGCACGGCCAGCACGATCTTGGCCAGCCAGCGTTCGAGCTTCGACTTCTTGTGGCCGAGTTCGTGGCCGGTATTGATGCCGAGGCCGCTGGCCATGCCCGCCGTCATCGCCAGCACCAGGTAGCCCCACCAGGACAGGTCCTGGGTGCCGGCCCACCAGGCCGCCGCGATCAGCGAGACGAAGTGCATGGGCACCGTCAGGTAGGTGAGGATCCGGTAGTACGGGTCGTCCTCCAGCTCGCGCACGATACGCTCGGGCGGGTTGCTCTCGTCCTCGCCCATCAGCCAGTCCATGGCGGGCGCCACGACGTAGCTCGTGAACAGCGGCACCAGCAGCATCGCCTCGACGCCGGTCCAGGCATGCAGCCCGATACCGACCAGCGGGTAAAGCGCCCACAGTACGGACAACGACCACCAGCTGCGCTTGCGGTCGGTGTAGGCCATGGCCACGCCGTCGGGCGTGCTGTAAGTGAAGGTCTTCATATTTTCCCCCTGTTGCGGAGCCGGGAGATACTCCCGAATCGACCATTCCGCTGGCGCGTTCGCCGCACCCTGTGCCCATTGTGCTTTGACCGGGGCCGGAAAACAGTGCTAGAAATGCCAGTGACTGGTCTATAAGTGCCAAAATATGCACCTTCCCGTCACCTATGTCAGGACCTTCATCGGCGCGCTCGACCTGGACGGGCCCGAGCGCCGGGAGATCCTGAGGGCGGCCCGCATCCGGCCGCGGGAGCTCGAGGGCACCGATCACTACGTTCCCTTCTCCGCGGTACGACGGTTGCTGCAGGCCATCGACCGGCGCCTCGAGCCGGGCTGGCATCTCGAGATGGCGGCGCGAATGGACGTGGCCCATCACGGCCCCCTCGGCATCGCGGCGATCACCTCGCCGACGCTGGGTGACGCGCTGGATATCATGACAAAATTCGGTGAGATACGTGCGCCGTTCGCCTGGGGCGAGATCCGCGAGACGGGTGATACGGTACAGATCCGTTACCACGAGCGCGAAGACCTCGGCACGCTGCGCCCCATCCTGATGGAGATCATGCAGCTGACGGGGCTGCAGGTAATCGCCCACGTGGTCGGACATGCGGCCGGGCGCAAGGGCCCCGGCCTCGTCTGGCACCTGCCCGCCGACAGGGCGGCTCTGAGGGCAGGGTTCGAAGCCCGCTTCGAAGGCACCCTGCGTTTCCAGGGAGACCAGTACACGACTACCCTGCCGGCAGCCTGGCTCGCGGCGCCGTGCCTGCTCTATGACGAGGCTATGCACAAGGTGTCGCTGGCCCGCTGCGAGGAGTTGCTGCAGCAGGTAGCGGAGCGCTCGGCCCTCGAGGTCGAGGTGCGCCAGTGTCTGCTCATGGCCGGCGGGCGCTCACCGGGCCTCGAGCAAGTGGCGCGGCGGCTGAACGTCTCGCGCCGTACCCTGATCCGGCGCCTGAAGCGCGAGGGCACCTCCTACCGGCGCATCCTGGACGAGGTGCACCGCAGCCTCGCCCACGAGTACCTGGTGAGCACGCGCTGGGGTGTGGCGGAGATCGGCTACCGGCTGGGTTACCAGGACGCCGCGAACTTCGGCCGTGCGTTCAGGCGCTGGTACGGCGTGGCGCCCGGCGAATACCGGCGGCGCACGCAGCAGTGGGAGAACCGGTGAGCGCCGGCGCCGGGACGCGCCGCGACGAAGGCGCACTGAATGCGCCCTGGTCCAGTACGGCAGCGGAGGTCGCCGCCGCGCTCGATACGGACCCGCGCCGGGGTCTCGGCCACGCGGAGGCCGCCGCCCGCCTGCAGGCCGCCGGGCCGAACCGCATCCGCGAGGGGGAAGGCGTGCGCTGGTCGCGGATCGTGCTGCGGCAGTTCACCAGCCCGCTGATCCTCATACTCGTGGCGGCGTCCGCCATCTCTGCCGCCATCGGCCACACGGCGGACGCGGTCACGATCATGGCCATCGTGGTGCTGAACGGCATCCTCGGTTTCGCTCAGGAATGGCGCGCCGAGCGGGCGGTGCGCGCCCTGCGCCGGATGCTCAGCCCGGAGTGCCGCGTACGCCGGGACGGCGTGCTCGCGACAGTAGCGGCGGAGTCGCTCGTGCCGGGAGATCTGGTCGCCCTGGAATCCGGCGACCGGGTGCCCGCCGATCTGCGGCTGGTGAGCGCGGCCAACGTCGACGTGGACGAGTCGGCCCTGACCGGCGAGTCGGTGTCGGTGCACAAGGACATCGGCCCGGTCGCTGCGGACGCGGAGGTGACCGACCGGGCCAGCATGCTGTGGATGGGCACGACCGTCAGCAACGGTCATGCCGAGGCGCTGGTGGTTAACACGGGCATGCGGACCGAACTGGGCGGCATCGCACGACTGACGTCCGAGACCGGCGACCTGAAGAGCCCGCTGCAACGCCAGCTTGCGACCCTGGGCCGGCAGCTGGGCATCGCCTCGCTGCTCGTGGCCGCCGCCGTCGCCGGTGCGGGAGTGCTGCTCGGCCGGGATGCGACCGAGATGTTACTGACCGGCGTCGCGCTGGCCGTGGCGGTGGTGCCAGAGGGACTGCCGGCGGTAGTCACCGTGACGCTCGCCCTCGGAATCCGGGCGATGGCGCGGGAGAAGGCCCTGCTGAGAAACCTGCAGGCGGCGGAAACCCTCGGCGCGGCCAGCTTCATCTGCACGGACAAGACCGGCACGCTCACCGAAAACGAGATGACGGCGACCCGGGTCTGGCTGCCGGCCGGCGAGCTGACGGTCACGGGCGCCGGCTACGAGCCGGAGGGCGGTTTCCTGCTGGAAGGCAGCGCCGTGGACCCGGCGTCCCGGCACGACCTGGGCCTGCTGCTCGAGTCTTCGCTGCGCTGCACCCATGCCGAACTGACCCGGCAGGACGGGAAATGGCAGCTCGCCGGCGAACCGACCGAAGGCGCGCTGGTCGTGCTCGCACTCAAGGGCGGGCTCGAACAGCGGCCGCACCCGGAAGGCACGTTGGAGCTCTCGTTCAGCTCCGAGCGGAAACGCATGACGGTCGTCCTGCCGGGCGAGAACGGCCCGGTGGCTCACATGAAAGGCGCCCCGGACACGCTGCTGCCGCTGTGCGACCGCTGGCAGGTGGGAGCCGAGACCCGCCCCCTCGACGACGACGGCCGCCGGGAAGTGGCCGAGGCCTACGAAGCGATGGCGGCCGCCGGCCTGCGGGTACTGGCGGTCGCGCGCCGGCGGATCGAGGACGAGACGGGCGAGGTCGTCGAACGCGACATGATCTTCCTCGGCCTCGTCGGCATGGTGGACCCGCCGCGGCCCGAGGTGCGCGAGGCGCTGGAGGGCTGCCGCAGCGCCGGCATCGGCGTCGTGGTCATCACCGGCGACGCGGGCCCCACCGCGCTGGCCGTCTGCCGCCGGCTCGGCATGCAGCCACCCGGTACCGTGGACGGCCGCGAGCTGGCAGGCCTCGACGACGCCGCGCTGGCGCACCGGCTGCGGGAGGGCTGGGTCTTCGCCCGCACTTCGCCGGAACACAAGTCGCGCATCGTCGGGTTGCTGCAGTCCGAGGGCCACGTGGTCGCGATGACCGGCGACGGCGTGAACGACGCGCCCGCGCTGCAGAAGGCGGACATCGGCGTCGCCATGGGGATACGGGGCACCGACGTGGCCCGGGGCGCTGCCGAGATGGTGCTCGCGGATGACAACTTCGCCAGCATCGTGGCCGCTGTGCGCGAAGGGCGGCGCCAGTTCGACAACATCTGCAAGTTCGTGCGCTACCTGCTGTCGTCGAACTCGGGCGAGGTGGTCGCGATCCTCGGCAATATCCTGCTGGGCGGGCCGCTGATCCTGCTGCCCGTCCAGATCCTGTGGATGAACCTGGTTACCGACGGGATGGTGGCGGTCGCCCTCGGGGAGGAATCGGCGGAGGGCGACGTCATGCGCCGACCGCCACGGGCGAGCGGCCACCGCATCATGGACAAGGGCAGCACGCTGCTGGTCGTGCTGCTGGGCGGCTACATCGGCGCGGCGACACTGTGGCTGTTCCACCATTACCTGACGCACCATCCCCAGGGTCTGGCCTACGCGCAGACGGTGGCGTTCACCGGCATCATCGTGTTCGAGAAGATCAACGTGCTGAATTTCCGCTCGCTGCGAGAGCCGCTTTCGCGCAAGCGGTTCTTCAGCAATCCCTGGATCCTGCTGGCGCTGGGACTCGCGATCGGACTCCAGGCCGCTGCGGTCTACTGGCCGCCGTTGCAGGAGATGCTGCACACGGTTGCCATCGGCTGGCGCGACTGGCTGCTGATACTGGCGCTGGGCGCGCCGCTGTTCCTCATGGTGGAGGCGGCGAAACGACTGCGCGCCCGGCAGGGGTGACGCGGCCGGCGCTAGCGGACATCCAGGCTGCGCCCGTCCTCCACCTCGTCATCCGGGTACAGCACGATGGTCTCGCCCTCGGCGAGTCCGTCGAGCACCTGCAGGCGGAACTCGCCTCTGCGTCCGACGCTGATCGGCCGGAAGACGGCGCGCTCGTCCTCCACCACGAATACCGCCCACTGCTCGCCGCGCCGAAACGCCGCGCTGGAGGGCACCTGCAGCACGTCCTCGGCGGACCAGAGGATGAACTCCGCCTCCACCCGGTAGCCGTCGCCCAGCCGCGCCCACCGCCCGGGCGGCGACAGGATATCCACCAGCACGATCACGCGCTGCTCTTCCACGCCCAGGGCGGAGATCTTCGTGAAGCCGGACGGCTCGACCACCCGCACCTCTCCCTCGAGCGCGCCGTCGCCGCCCCAGCGCAGAAACCGCACGGGCATTCCCGGCGCAAGCCGGACGGCGTCCGCGGACAGCAGCTCCACCTCGACTTCCAGGTTGGACGGATCACCCAGCGTCAGCAACGGCTCGCCGGGGCCCACCACCCCCTCGCTCTCGTGGATGACGTCCAGCACGCTGCCGTCGACGGGCGAGCGCACCACCACCTCTTCCGGCGGTTCGCCGTCCGGCTCCGCCGCCGTATAGCGCAGCACGTCCCGGGCCGCCTGCAGCTCGTAGCGAGCCACCTCTGCCTCCGCCGCCGCCGCCCTCAGGCCGGCGGCGGCGCGCCGGGCCGTGGAGATCACGCGGTCGTATTCCGCACGCGACACGGCATTGGTCTCGTACAGCCGCTCGATGCGCTCGCGCTCCGCCTCGGCGAGCTCCGCTTCTGCCTCGGCCGCGCGTACCCGGGTCTCCGCCGCCTCCAGTGCGGCTTCCGCCGCCGAGACGCCGGCGCGCGCCTCCGCCCGGCTGCGCCGGTCCAGCACCGTGGGGGCCACCGGCTCGATGGCCACCAGGGGCGCATCCGCCGACACCGTATCCCCCTCCTCCAGCTCGATGCGGGCGGCGAAACCGGCCACCGGGGAGGTGATGACGTAGCGCTCCCTGATCCGGGTCTTGCCCTCCTCGGTGACGGTGACGCTGAGCGGGCCCCGGTTCACCGTGCCGGTCTCCGCGGGCAGGGGCTGCGGGCGGAAGCCCAGGTACAGGAGTACCGCCGCGACAGCCGCCACGATGCCGATGATGATGTTCCTGCGACTCGCCACGGGCTACTCCGTCGTCTTCAATACTGCCACCAGATCCAGATTGTCCAGCCGACGCTTGATGACGGCCGAGGAGATCAGTCCCGAGCCGAGCACGACGGCGGCGCCGAACGCATACGTGCTCGGCTCGAGCACCAGCGGCACCCGGTAGATGTCCGAGGAGATGGCCTCCGCGAACAGCGCGCAGATGCCGCGTCCCACCAGGAAACCGAAACCGACACCGACGATGACGAGCAGCATCAGCTCGCCGATCAGGATATAGGCAATCTCGGCCCGGGTGAATCCGAGCACGCGCAGACTCGCGAGCTCGCGGCTGCGCTCGGCGAGCGCGATGCGCGCGCTGTTGTAGACCGCCCCGAAGGCGATGCTCGCCGCCAGCAGCGTATTGACGAAGGTGAACACGAGGATGGTCTCCGCGAAGGACTCGTAGAAGCTGGCGATGGACTGGCTGCGCTGGGCGATGGCGCCGACGCCGGGACGGCGCATCAGCTCGTCGAATACCCGCGCCTGATCGGCCGGGTCGATGGCGAGGAAGCTGCCGGTCAGCACGTGGCCGTCACGCATCAGCCGGTTCAGCGCTGCGAGCTCCATGTAGCCGGAGATGCCGATGTACTCCTCCACGAAACCGGCCACGGGCAGGTCGATGATGGGCCGCCGGCCGGTGAGCACCTCCACGGTGACCGTGTCGCCGGGACGCACTCCCAGAATCTCCTCGCCCAGGTAGCTGGTGAGCAGCAGGCCCTCCGGCGGCGGCGGCACCGGCGCGAGCGACGTATCCACGAGGCGGTGGAGTTCCGCGTCGGGCCGGAACCCCTGTATGGCCGAGCGGTAGGAACGGTTGCCGTAGCGGAAGCGCACCGGCACCGCGCGCATCCCCTCCGCCTGCAGCACGCCGGGCAGCGCGGCCAGCTCGTACTCCGCCTCGTTGCCGGCGAGCTCGTTGAAGGTGACCGTGACGTCTTCCCTGGCCGCCAGATTGAAGTGGCTCCACATCATATAGTCGACGGCGTCCTCCTGGAAATTGCCGGACATCACGAGCCCGGTGGACAGGGCCACTCCCAACACCGTCAGTGCGCTCTTCAGGGGCGCGCGGCCGATGTGGCGCAGGATCATGCGACTGGGCTGATCCAGGAAACCATGACCGAACAGCCGCTCCACGAGGCTCTGCCGATAGACCGGCGGCGTGTCGGGGCGCATCGCCTCCGCCGGCGACAGGCGCACCGCCGAGTGGAACGCATGCAGGGTGCCGACGAGTCCGGCGCCCAGGGTGACGAGCACGCCCGTGAGGAGCACGTCGGGCCTCAGCGCATAGTCCAGCCGCGGGAAACGGAAGAACTCAATGTAGATGCCCGTGAGGCCGCGCGCCGCCCATGCCCCGAAGCCGATGCCCACGGCCGCGCCGGCGAGCACGATGATGAGGATGACGCTGACGTAGTGCCAGCCGACGGTGAGGTTGTCGTAACCGAACGCCTTCAGCACGCCGATCTGGTCCCGCTCCGCCCGTATCAGCCGATTTGTGACGAAGTTGATCAGGAAGGCGGCGAAGGCGAGGAAGATCACCGGGAAGATCCTCGCCATGGCCTCCAGGCTGACGATCTCCTGAGTGATATAGCGGTGCGAGAGCTGGTCTTCCCGGGTGTAGGCCCCCTGGCCTCCGTAGGGCTCGAGCAGCGCGTCGAGACGTTCGATCACCGCCTCGGCCCGGGCCCCCGGTTCCAGCGTCACGACCAGGTCGTTGAACGCGCCGTCCATGTCGTAGGCGACGCTGAGCCCCCGGTAGCCCATCCACATGATCGCGTAGCGCTCGTAGTCCGGGAAAATGTCGCCGGGACGGATCTGGTAGATGAACTCCGGCGAGAGCGCGACCCCGACGATGGCGAGATCCTCGCGCCGGCCGTTGATGATGCCGATGATCGTGTCGCCCGGCGCGAGATTCTGGGCGTCGGCGAATGCCTCGTTGATGACTACCTCCCAGGGCCGGTCCGAGGCCGGCGTGCGTCCCCGGACCTGGTGCAGCTGGTTCAGCAGCGGCGCCCGGTCGTCCGGCAGCGAGACCAGCAGGCCGGTCACCGGATCCTCGAAACCCGGCACCTCCACGTTGATCTGTGCCTTGACCCGCGCCTCGGCCTCGCGCACGCCCTCGATGTCGCGCACCCGCTCCACCAGTGAGCGCGGCGCGCGCTTCAGCGAGGCGAACACCTCCGCGAAACGGTAGGCCTGGTAGTAGTTGTTCTGGGTGAGCGTCAGCGAATCGAGAGTGCTGAGCGAGATGATGTAGGTGGCCACGCCGCTCGCGATGATCATGGCGATGGCTGCGGCCTGGCTGCGCATCTGCCAGAGCTCCCGCCAGCGCTTGCGGTCGAGCGCGCGCATCAGCCTACCAGCTGATCTCCGAAGGTGGCTTGCGGGTCTCGTTGCGCCGCTCGCCGGAGATCAGCCCGTCGCTCATGAACAGCACCCGGTCGGCCATGTCGGCGATGCTGGCGTTGTGCGTTATCACCGCCGTGGCCGTGCCGTACTCCTCGTTCACCCGCGCCAGCGCCTCGAGCACGTGCACGCCCGTCTTCGAATCGAGTGCACCGGTAGGCTCGTCGCAGAGCAGCACTTCGGGGCGCTTGGCAATGGCGCGGGCGATGGCCACCCGCTGCTGTTCGCCACCGGACAGCTGGGCCGGGAAGTGGTCCATCCGCGGCCCCAGGTTCACCATCTCCAGCGCCTCCTCGGGTGTCATCGGGTTGCGGGCGATCTCCGTAACGATGGAGACGTTCTCCCGTGCGGTAAGACTCGGGATCAGGTTGTAGAACTGGAAGACGAAACCGACTGCATGGCGGCGGTATTCGGTGAGTTCGGATTCGCTCGCGCCGGTAAGGTCGATGTCGTCGAAACGCACCGTACCGTCGGTGGGCGTATCCAGGCCGCCGAGGATATTCAGGAGGGTCGACTTGCCGCTGCCCGAAGCCCCGAGCAGCACCATGAACTCGCCGGTATAGAGTTCCACGTCCACGCCGCGCAGGGCATGGACCTCGACTTCCCCGACCCGGTAGACCTTGGTCAGTCCGCGGGCGACGAAGATGGCCCGGCTGCGGTCGTCCTTGTCGTTATGACTACCGTCCCCGTGCTGGGTGCTCATCCCCGAGGCTCCCGACGGACGCAGCCCGTCCACGAGCCGAGAGGGCTCCCGGCAGCGGGTCCGTCAGTGGATATCGTGGCGGGCGAGTATCGAACGGATCGACTGGCGCAGACGGCTGTCGACCCAGGGTTTCTCGATGTATTCCGCGGCGCCGGCCCGTATGCCGCGCACCGCCATCGCCACGTCGCCGTCACGGGCGAGCAGGATGGTGGGCACGTGGTGGCCGGCCTCGTTGAGTTGCTCCAGGAGTTCGACACCGGAGATGCCGGGCAACCAGACCTCGGTGATGAGGCAGTCCGGAACGTGCTCCGCCGTCGCCCGCAGGAACTCCTCGGCGGAGTCGTAGTGACAGATCTCGGTCGCGAGGTCGCCCAGCAGCGCGTCCAGCCCATCGCGGACTGTCGGATCCGGGTCCACGACGGCAACGCACGATGCCTTGGTGCCCTGGTGATTATTTGCCCCCGCGGCGGACTGACCGTCCCCAGTAATCATCACAGCTCAAAATAAGAATGCTATTTGGCGACAGTGGCATGATCAGGAAATCAAACCACCCTAAACATACGGGCTTCTACCTAGCGGCGGACGTCCTCGCCGCAGGGTCGAGCAGGAGTCACACGGATGTCGTTCAGGGGTCGCCGGGAGACGGCGGGGGATCAGTGGTGTTCGGGTTCCTCACCCGTATCTGCGCGGAGCATGACGGCCATGCGCACCAGGTGCGCCAGCGAATTCGCCTGCATCTTCTCCATGACGCGGGCGCGATGAATCTCTATCGTGCGCTGGCTCACTCCGAGTTCGTAGGCGACCACCTTGTTGGGCTTGCCGTCGACGACCAGCTCCATGACTTCCTGCTCCCGGTTGGTGAGGGAGTTCCAGCGCTTCTGCAGGTCGTGGTGCTCCTCAAGGGCCTGGCGGTTCTCGGCGTCTTTCGCCAGCGCCTCGTTGATACGATCCAGCAGGTCCTGGTCACGGAAGGGCTTCTGCAGGAAGTCGGCGGCGCCGCCCTGCATGGCCTCCACCGCCATGGGCACGTCGCCATGGCCGGTGATGAAGATGATGGGCAGGATGGAATGACGCTCGTTCAGCGCCTCCTGCAGCTCCAGCCCGCTCATGCCCGGCATGCGCACGTCCAGCACCAAACAGCCGGGCCGGTCGTCGTTGTAAGCGTTCAGGAAGTCGCGGGCCGAGGCGAACGTCTCGCACGTGATCCCTACGGACTGCAGCAGGAACGACAGCGAATCGCGTATCGCCTCGTCGTCGTCCACCAGGAATACCGTAGGCTGATGCGGTTCAGCTGTTCCCGCCATCGCGGACCCCTCCCTCTACCGTCGGCAGCGTCAAAGTCACTATGGTACCGCCCTTTGGGTTGTCTTCGTAGGTTACCTCTCCGCCGTGGCTGCGGATGATGGACATGCAGATGGACACGCCGAGGCCCATGCCGTTCTTCTTGGTAGTGAAAAAGGGGTTGCTGACGTTGCTCTTCACCTCTTCCGACATGCCCGTGCCGTGGTCGGTGACGCGGACCATGACCTCGTCGTCGCCGTTCAGTCGGGTCTGCACGACGATGTCGCCGGTGCGCCGCTCCTCGGAGGCGTCGAAAGCGTTGCGCAGCAGATTCAGCATCACCTGCTGGATCTGCACGGGATCGACCTTCACCGGAATCTGCGGCTGGTCGAAGTCGTAGATGACGGGTATGTCGTTGCCGCGCACGTCGATGCTGACCAGCGGCTCAAGCTCCGAGATCAGCTCGTTGATGTTGCGCACTTCCCGGGTCTGGTCGGTCTTGCGGATGAGGGCGCGCAGCCGGCGGATGACCTCGCCGGCCCGGAGCGCCTGGTCGCTGATATTGCCGAGCGCACGGGTGAGCTTCGCGGTGTCGGGATTTCCCGCCGCGATCATGCGCTTGCTGCCCTGCGCGTAGGTGGTGATCGCGGTCAGCGGCTGATTGATCTCGTGGGCGATGCCGGCCGCCATCTCGCCCATGGTGCTCAGGCGCGCCACATGAGTGAGGCGCTCACGCTGGGAGGCGAGTTCGGCCTCGCGCTCCTTCGACTCGGTGATGTCCCGGGTGACGCCGAGAACGCGCTCGACCCGGTGGTCGGGCCCGAACACCGGGGTGGTATGGGAGCGGAACCAGCGCAGCGTGCCGTCGTCCTGCTTGACGCGATACTCGAATGCCTGGGAGTCACCCTCGTGGACCCTGCCGATAGCCCGCTCGATACGGCTCCGATCCTCGGGCAGGACCCGGTGGCGGAGATCGGCACCGTGGATGGACTCACCGGTCGCCAGCCCGGGCATCACCACCGAATCGCCTTCCAGTGTTCGGAAGGCGTCCGTGACCGGCTCCCATTCCCAGACATTCAGATTGGCCGCGCGCAGGGCCATCTTCAGCGACTTCTCCTTGTCCCGCAGCGCGCTCTCCAGCTCTCGTACCTGCGTCATGTCCCGCAGGATGCCCGTGAAGATCTTCTCGCCGTCCTGGAATTCGCTGATCGCGAGGTGCACGGGGAAAATGCTGCCGTCGCGTCGCTTCGCCTCCACGTAGCGGCCGATGCCGATGATGCGCGCCTCTCCGGTCTCCATGTAGTGGGCCACGTAGCGGTGGTGCCGCTGCGCATGGGGCGTCGGCATGAGGGTGCTCACGTCCTCGCCGATGATCTCGTCGCGCGTGTAGCCGAACATGGCCTCGGCGGCCCGGTTGAACGTGCGGATGCGCCCGTCCACGCCCATGGTGATGATGGCCTCTGCCGCCGTCTCCACCACCGAGTGCATCAGTTTCTGGGAATCCTCCAGCTGCACGGAGGCGAGCAGGCCGCGCCGGCGGCCCTGCCAGAGCACGAATCCCAGCAGAAAAAGGGCCACACCGGCCACCAGCCACGGCAGCCATTGCGTCAGTGCCGGCCCGGACGGCGCCGCGGCGACGGCCGGCGGGGCGGTCGCCAGGGCGGCGAACCAGAGCGCTGGAGAAAAACCGGCAGGGCGCCGTCGGGTGAGCCGTCGGATGATATGAACCACGCGGATACGCAGGGATACTGGCCAAAGCGGGATTCTAACCGCTCGGCTCGTCGATGCCCACGCCGGCTCTCGCCCCGGCGCCGTAGTGCCGGTGCACCGGGGCGGTGATTTCAGTCGGGGCGGCGCTTGCGCTCGATGCGCTGCTGGCGCCGTACCACGGGCCACAGCCCGCCGATGGCTTCGGACAGCGCCGCCACCAGGTCGTCCAGACTCAACACGCCGGCCAGCTCTCCGTCACTGCCCAGCACGGGCAGCCGCCGGACTGCGCGGGTCTGCATGACCTCGATTGCGTCCAGTATCTCGTCCTCCGCCTCGACCGTCGCGAGGTCGTAGCTCATCACGTCGCCGCAGGTCACGGCGTCGAGATCCACGTCCCGGGCCAGCAGCTCCAGGACGATGTCCCGGTCAGTCAGTATGCCGACCGGCGCCTCGCCGGACGGATGCGGCTCGGTCACGAGCACGTCGCCGACGTGCTCGTCACGCATCAGTGCGATGGCGTCCCGGATGGACGTACGCCGTTCTACCGTGACCACACGCCGTGCGCAGATATCGCCGACGCGCATGACTCACCTCCTCTGTCAGTGGCTTCGTGACTCCGTCGCGATACGGGCCGAGGGACTTTCAGTCCTTGCTCCGCTTCCTGTCCAGGTGCACCGGCGTCTCGAACCAGGCCGGTTTCAGCACCAGCAGATCGCACGGCAGATTGTCCATCACCTGCTCCGCCGTGCTGCCGATGAAGATGCGTTTCAGTCGGTTTCGCGCCACCGCGCCCATGATCACCACCGAGGCCTCCACGTCGCGGGCAAGGGCCGGCAGCACCTCCTGGGTGCGCCCGGGCAGCAGATGAGCCGTCTTGCTGCTCAGCCCGTGGAACTCGAGCAGCTCGTTGAAGTGCTCCCGGTGACGCTCGTGCATCTTCGCCTCCAGCTCCTCCACCGGCAGGGTCACCGGGACGAACGTGCTGTTGGCGGCATCAGCCACGGCGATGATGGGATCGTAGGAATGGAACGTGTGCACCTCGCCGCCGGTGGCCCCAGCCAGACGCTTCGCCGTATTGATGATCTGGTCGTCGAGGGCTGCGGGCTTCTCGTGCTCGTGCAGCGGGTCCACCGCGGCCAGATAGCGGATATCGTCTTGCCAGTGGCCGCCGGGCTTCACCAACCAGAGGGGCACCGGGCAGGTGCGGATGAGGTTCCAGTCGGTGTTGGTGAAGATCACCCGTGCCGCCGGCTTGTGATAGTGGGTGTCCTTGAACACCACGTCGGCGCCGGTGCCGACCGCCTTGCGCACGATACCCTCGTGCAGCGGGTTGTCCCAGGCGGCGTCGGTGGTCACGTCGAGCCCGTCGCCACGCAGTTTTTCGGCGAACTCCTCGAGCCTCGAGCGGAAATGTTCCAGTGTCTCCTCCCGGGCCTCTTTCAGGCCGCGGGAATCGAAGAAGCGGTCGCCGGACAGGTACTGGTTGTAGTAGCAGACGAACAGCTCCAGACGGGCCCCGGCCTGCCCCGCGAGCCAGGCCGCGCGCTCCATGGCGGGCTGCTGCTCGCTGGTCGGGTCGATCACTGCGAGGAGTTTGCGGAATTCGGCCATGATGGTGACTCCTTCAACGACGATTTGACCGCTCCGGCGCCTCCGGCTATTGCGGTAAACCGAAGGGCCTGAAGTCAGCATAGTCTGCCCCCTCCGGGGCTAGAATACGCCAAGCTGCGTAGCGCCCTGCGGGCACTACCTAGCGGCAGCCGGACCGCATGCCACGGGATGCCGCGGCCGTCTGGCAAGCGCCGCTGGAGGGGTTTAAGCTGCGGCGCAATGCACCCCCGGGCGACGGCGACCATCTCGAGGCTCTCGCTATCTTGAAGGACGAGCGACTTCTCCGCCAGGCAAGCGCCGTCTCACTCCTGACGGCGCTGCTGCTGACCGTGGTCAAATTCGTGACCTGGCTGGCCACCGGCTCGGCCAGCCTGTTCGCTTCCATGGCCGACTCCGCGCTGGACGTGGTCTCGTCGGGCGCCAATTTCGTCGCCCTGCGCATCGCCCTGCGTCCTGCCGATACCGATCACCGTTTCGGCCACGGCAAGGCCGAGTCGCTGGCCGGCCTGGGTCAGGCGCTGTTCATCGGCGCCTCGGCGCTGGGCACCGGCACTTACGCCGTCACCCGTCTCGTCGAGCCGCGTGAGATCTCGCTGGCCGGCGTTGGCCTCGCGGTGATGGTCTTCAGCATCGCGGTGACCGGGCTGCTCATCTGGTACCAGCGCCGGGTCATCCGCCGCACGGGGTCGCTGGTGATCCAGGCGGACTCGCTGCATTACCTCTCCGACTGGCTCGCCAACGTGGGCGTCATCGTCGCGATCGTGCTGGCCGAACTCGGCTGGCTGCGCGCCGACGGTGCCATCGCCCTCGGCATCAGCCTGATGATCGCCTGGAGCGCCTGGTCGGTGGCCCGCGAGGCCGCCCACGTGCTCATGGACCGGGAGCTGCCCGCCTCGGAGCGCGAGCACATCCTGGAGCTCGCCCGGTCCGCCGACGAAGTCACCGGCGTGCACGGCCTGCGCACGCGGCGCTCCGGGGCGCGGCGCATCGTCCAGGTCCATCTCGAGCTGCCGGGCACAACCGACCTCTCCACCGCACACGCGGCCGGCGACAGGCTGCGGCGGCGAATCGAGGAGAGATACTCGCCGGTGGACGTCACCGTGCACCTGGACCCCGCCGGCCCGGACAACCCGTCCGAGGAAGAAGTCATCGACCCCATCTACCGGGACTCTAGGTAAGAATACGCATTACCTGGGGAGTGGCCCTGCCGATAAGTTGAGCCAGAAATTGACCAATCGACCGGCCAGCGGCGCGCGCGCCGCGATTCGCTCAATCGTCGATTCGGGGGTCGATCCGGGAACCGTTATGAACTCGCCAGGCGAAATGCTCAGCGAAGAGCAGATAGCGGCAGCGCGGCAGGCGCTGAAGGAGAAGGAACAACTCCTGCAGACCCGGCTCGACCGTATCAAGCAGAACCGTCTCTCCGGCTTCCATCCGGATTCATCCGAGAGAGCCACCGAGATGGAGAACGCCGAGGTCCTCGACGCGCTCGGCAACGAGGCGCGGCGCGAACTCACGCTCATCCGCAAGGCACTGCACCGGATCGAGGACGGCAGCTACGGACTCTGCGTGGACTGCGAGGAACCGATCGAGCCCGCACGCCTGAAGGCCCATCCCCACGCACAGCACTGTCTGCGCTGCGCGGGCGCCCGGGAGGCCGCCCGGCGCTGAGGCCCGTTACCCGGGCAGATCACCCGGGCCCTTTACCGAGCCCCGTCACCAGCGCCCGTCAGTCGAGCCGCGGGAGCCCGCCGGCATCCTTGATCGCCCCGGCCACCGTCGCGGCGCTGCGCCCCACGAGATCCTTGTCGATCTCCAGCCGGTCGTGCTTGGCAATCGACTCCTCGCCGATCTCCTCGCGCAGCAAGCCGAGCAGTTTCGGCTCCGCGACGACGATCAGCCCGTCCAGCCCCTCCCGGGTCACGGTCTCTTCCATGCGCCTGGCGATCGCGTTCGTGAATACCCTTGCGGCATCTTCGCGCAGCGTGGTCGGCGGCTCCATCTTGTGTCGGCCCTGGCCGTGACTGTCGAAGGACTTGCCCGGCTGGTCCGACGCCTGGGCCGGCACGGCTCCCTCGACGGCGGATGCCTGCAGCATGAACAGGGGTTTCGGTTCGGAGAATCGCTGCTCCTGGGTGTAGAACTCCGCGCACCGGCGGTCTGCGACGACTACCAGTGCAGCTCCTTTTCCGGTCTCTGCCATTAATGTCCCCTCTTCCTGTTGGGACAGCTCCCATGCTCCGCTGGGGCGCCGGGACGGGCAATCGCGAAATCTACCTAACGCGCGGCCGCCGCCGGCTGCGAATTCGCGTAATGCGACTAGTGGAAAGCCACAGTAGACGCTGGCACGCCCCCCGGTGTCTCATACTCGCCAGCAGGACGGCAATGACCGTCGCAAAGAATCCGGTTAGCTGATCTCTCTCCCTCAGCGAAACCGAATGGGGGCCTCGCAAGAGGCCCCCGGCTTTTTCTGACTCCGGATACGCATCTGACCCCCGATACGTAGGAGGGGCTTCAGGCCCGATTCAATTCAATGGATCGGGCCTGAAGCCCCTCCTACAAGTCCTTGTCCTGCGCGTCCGTCAGTTCGAGGATCTCCGGGCAGACGAAACCGTCCGGCTTCACGATGAGGAGGTCGCAGGGCAGGCGGTCGAGCACCTTCTCGGCCAGACCGCCGATGAACATCCGCTCGAGGGCGGACCGGGATACGGCTCCCATCACGACGATGTCGGCATCGGCCTCGGTACAGAACTCCGGCAGCCGCCAGCGCGGCGCGCCCTCCAGCAGATGAATCGCGTCGGCCGGGAGCTCGTGACCTACCACCAGGTCGTCCAGAGCCCGGCGGTGATGGGTCTCCAGACTCTCCGCCACCTCCTCGGTCTGCAGCGGCGCCGGTAGCATGGGGCTGGCCGACATCCCGGTGACCAGTGGCGTCACGTCGTAGCAGTGCACGACCTCCAGTCGCGCCGCCGTCGCCCGCGCCAGCTCGCTCGCGGTGGCGAGGATCTTCTCGTCCAGCGCCGCCGGCTTGTCGTGCTCGTGCAGCGGATCCACGGCCGCGATCAGTACCGGCCGGCCTGGCATCTCGTGCTCGCGCCGCACCATCAGGACGGGCGCCGGAGAGGTACGCATCAGCTGCCAGTCGGTCTCGGAAAAGAACGTGCGGCTGAGTGGCGCGTGGTGGTCGGCCGCCTTCAGCACCAGCCGGGGCTGAAGCCGGATGATATCGGCCAGTATCGACTCGGCGACGGGAGTGCCCGCCACCGCGTCCACGGTCACCGTGAGCCCCTCGCCGCGCAGCGGTCCCGCCAGTGCCTCCAGGCAGTCGAGCTTCTCCCGGCGCATCTGCTCCACTGCCATCTCCAGTACCCGGGAGTCGATGAACTGCTCGCCCAGCCCCGGTACCGCCTGGTAGTAGACCCGCAGATCGACCGGCGCATCCAGCCGGCGCGCCAGCCAGCGGGCCCGCTCGAGCGCCGCATGCCGCTCATCGCCCTGGTCGACGATCACCAACAGCCTGTTTCGTAGCTCCATCCCTCGCTCCCCTCGTGCCCGGAAACCGCCGGTCCGCATCCCGTGACCTCCATTTAGAACCCTGCCGGCGGGCCTTTCAAGACACGGCTGCGACAGGCGTATATTAGTAAGTACAAATACAGATGGAGCGTGTCCGGCGACTCCCTGATCATCCGGGGACGCAGGTGCGTGACGGGGAGGGTCACACCGGCCATCGGCCGGCAGGTCACACGCCCGATCCCATTGGTGATTCCAACGGGACCCCGCCGACCGACAATGCCGACCATCCACCCGTAGCCGGAAACCTGGCGCGCGGGCAGGACGGGTGCGCGCCCCTCCGGCGGGCCGGCAGGCGGCATCAGCACGCGCCCGCGTCAGGCTCACGTACAGGAACAGCGCTATGGAAATCCAGGAAACCTACAACGACAAGGTCGTGCGGCAATTCACGATCATGACCGTCGTCTGGGGAGTGGTGGGCATGCTCGTCGGCGTGTTCATCGCCGCACAGCTGATGTGGCCGGCCCTGAACTTCGACCTGCCCTGGCTGACCTACAGCCGCCTGCGGCCGCTGCATACCAACGCGGTGATCTTCGCGTTCGGCGGCTCGGCGCTGATCGGCACGTCCTATTACGTGGTGCAGCGCACCTGCCACGTGCGCCTGGCGTTCGACAAGCTGGCCGGATTCACGTTCTGGGGCTGGCAGGTCGTCATCCTGCTCGCGGCCATCACGCTGCCCATGGGAATCACCCAGTCGAAGGAGTACGCGGAACTGGAGTGGCCCATCGACCTGCTGATCGCCGTTGTCTGGGTGGCATACGGCATCGTCTTCCTGGCGACCATCGGCAGACGGCGCGTGAAACACATCTACGTGGCCAACTGGTTCTATGCCGCCTTCATTATCACCGTGGCGGTGCTCCATATCTTCAACAACCTGAGCATCCCCGTTTCGCTGACCAAGTCCTACCCCATCTATACCGGCGTCATCGACGCCATGATGCAGTGGTGGTACGGGCACAACGCGGTGGGCTTCTTCCTCACCGCAGGGTTCCTCGGCATGATGTATTACTTCGTGCCGAAGCAGGCCGAGCGACCGATCTACTCGTATCGGTTGTCGGTGGTGCACTTCTGGGCGCTGATCGCCATCTACATGTGGGCCGGGCCCCATCACCTGCACTACACCTCCCTGCCCGACTGGGCCCAGTCGCTGGGCATGGTGTTCTCGCTGGTGCTGCTGGCGCCGTCCTGGGGCGGCATGATCAACGGCATCATGACCCTGTCCGGCGCCTGGCACAAACTGCGCACGGACCCGATCATCAAGTTCATGATCGTCTCCCTGTCGTTCTACGGAATGTCCACCTTCGAAGGGCCGATGATGTCGATCAAGACGGTGAATTCACTGTCTCATTACACCGACTGGACGATCGGCCACGTGCACTCCGGTGCTCTCGGCTGGGTTGCGATGATGACCATCGGCTCGCTGTACCACCTGATACCGCGGCTGTTCAACCGGGAGGCCATGTACTCCACGAAGCTCATCGACGTGCATTTCTGGACCTCGACGATCGGCGTCGTGCTCTACACCGTATCCATGTGGATCGCGGGCGTGATGCAGGGCCTGATGTGGCGCGCCGTCAACGATGACGGGACGCTCACCTACACGTTCGTGGAGAGCCTGGAGGCCACCTATCCCTATTACGGGCTGCGCCTGCTCGGCGGCCTGGTGTTCTTCAGCGGCATGCTGATCATGGTCTACAACATCTGGAAGACGGTGGCGAGCGAGAAGCCTCGCCCGGTACCCGTCCGCCAGCCCGCCTGATCCAGGAGGAGATCCGACGTGTCCCACGAGAAAGTCGAGATAAACATCACCCTGATGACCGTGCTGATCGTCGTAGTGATCAGCATTGGCGGGCTGGTCGAGATCGTCCCGCTGATGATGTCCAAGTCCGCCGGCGAGCCGGCCGAAGGAGTCGAGCCCTACCCGGCGCTGGAACTGGCGGGCCGCGATATCTACGTGCGGGAGGGCTGCTACGTATGCCACTCGCAGCAGGTGCGGCCGTTCCGCAGCGAGACCGAGCGTTACGGCCATTATTCGCTGGCCGGCGAGAGCGTCTACGACCGGCCGTTCCAGTTCGGATCCAAGCGGACCGGGCCGGATCTCGCGCGGGTGGGCGGCCGCTACAGTGACGAGTGGCATGAGCTGCACCTGATAAACCCGCGCAACCTGGTGCCGGAGTCCAATATGCCGGCCTACCCGTGGCTGTCGGAGCGAATGGTCGACGGCGCGCTGGTGGAGCGCAAGATGCGCATGCTGAAGAACGTCGCCGGTGACCCCTACACGGAGGAGCAGATCGCCGGCGCCGCCGCCGCAGTGGAAGGCAAGACCGAAATGGAGGCGATGATCGCCTACCTGCAGGGTCTGGGCACCAATCTGCAGAGGCAGCGCTAGCCGCAGGCGTGGATAGACGATGGATATAAACACTTTCCGGGGACTCATCACGCTGGTGCTGATGATCCTGTTCCTCGTACTGGTCGTCTGGGTATTTAGCGCCAGACGCAAGAAGGATTTCGAGGAAGCCGCGAACATACCGCTGGAGGACGATGAGCAGCCGCCGGTGGAGAAGAAGGAGTCGAACTGATGTCTGCACCGATGGGTTGGTTTGTCGCCATCACGACCATTCTGAGCCTGGCAGCCTGCATCTGGCTGATCGCCTGGACCATGAAACGACGCCCGGGCGAAGCGGCCGAGACGGAGACCACTCACCACACGTGGGACGGTGATCTCCAGGAGATGAACCGGCCCCTGCCACGCTGGTGGCTGATGCTGTTCTATCTCACGATCCTGTTCGCCGGCGTGTATCTCGCGCTGTATCCGGGACTGGTCGTCACTGACGGCATCCTCGGCTGGAGCCAGGAGCAGCAGTACGAGCAGGAGGTCCAGGCGGCAGAGGCCCGCTACGCACCGATCTTCGAATCGTTCGCGGCGCAACCGATACCGCAGCTGGCGAAGGATCCCGACGCGCTGCAGATCGGGCGCAACCTCTACGCGAACCACTGCGCCATGTGCCACGGCTCGGCCGCCCGCGGCGCAGCCAGCTTTCCGAACCTCACCGATGCCGACTGGCAGTGGGGCGGCGACCCGCAGAACATCAAGGTGAGCATCCTGAACGGCCGCCAGGCCGTGATGCCCGGCTGGGCCGCGAACTTCACCGAGGACGAACTCGACGCGATGGTGGGCCTGATCCGCCAGTTCGGCACACCCTCGGAGACGAGTGCGCTGGAGACGGCGGCCGGACAGAAATACCAGATGCTGTGCGCCTCCTGCCACGGGCCCAACGGTCGCGGCAACCAGGCGCTGGGAGCGCCGAATCTGGCCGACGATATCTGGCTCTACGGCGGCAGCCGCGAGGCCATCATGACGTCGATCATCCAGGGACGTCAGGGCGTGATGCCGGCGCACAAGGACCTGCTGGGCGAAGACCGGGTCCACATCCTGGCCGCTTATGTCTACAGCCTGTCGCAGGGCGGGGACGGCGGCGGAGGTGCCGGCTCCCCATGAGCCTGCACGGCGGTCGAACCGCGGAAGAGGACACTTCCCGGTCGCCGGCCTGGAGCCGCGGACTGCGCAAGGTCATGGCGAGCGGCTGGGCGTCGTTCCTGACGGCCTGCATCGCGAGCGTGCTCTTCTTCGCCGTCTTCGACCCCGCGCGTCTCGCAGAGGCCGCCGACTGGCCCCTGGAACTCTCGCGCATGGGCGGCTACGCGCTGCTCTTCTTTTTCTTCTGGGCGATCGGCATCGGAGCCGCGGGCATCACACTGGTCCTCATGCGCCGCGACCGCCGTGACGGTACGCGCGGAACCACGACGGGCAAGGATTGATGGCAGCAGGAAGCAATGCAGGCGCCGCAGCAGAGACGGCGCTCTACCGCAGTGAGGAGAAGATCCACGCCCGGGAGGTGGACGGTACTTTCGCCCGCCTGCGGAAGGCCGCCGTCTTCGCGCTGCTGGGCATCTTCTACGGTCTGCCCTGGATCACCTGGGAGGGCCGCCAGGCCATCCTGTTCGACCTGCCGGCGCGCAAGTTCCACCTGTTCGACCTGACGCTCTGGCCCCAGGACTTCATCTTCCTCGCCCTGCTGCTGATCGTCGCAGCGCTGTCACTGTTCTTCTTCACGGCGCTGGCGGGCAGACTCTGGTGCGGTTTCGCCTGCCCGCAGACCGTGTGGACCGAGGTCTTCGTCTGGATGGAGCAGTGGACCGAGGGCAAATATTCCCAGCGCAAGAAACTCGACAAGGCTCCCTGGACCAGGGAGAAATTCCTGCGCAAGGGTTCGAAGCAGTTCCTGTGGATCACCTTCGCGCTGTTCACCGGCCTGACCTTCGTCGGCTACTTCACGCCCATCCGCGAGCTGCTGGCGAGCTTCGCCACCTTTTCCCTGGGCCCATGGGAGACCTTCTGGGTAGTCTTCTACGGCTTCGCGACCTACGGCAACGCCGGCTACATGCGCGAGCAGGTCTGCAAGTACATGTGTCCCTATGCGCGCTTCCAGAGCGCCATGTTCGACCGGGACACGCTGATCATCACCTATGACGCCGGCCGGGGCGAGCCGCGCGGCAGCCGCCGCCGCGGCGTGGATCCCGAGGAGGTCGGCCTGGGCGACTGCATCGACTGCACGATGTGCGTGCAGGTCTGCCCCACCGGCATCGACATCCGCGAGGGACTGCAGTACGAGTGTATCGCGTGCGCCGCCTGCATCGACGCCTGCGACGACGTCATGGAACGGATGGGCTACCCGAAGAAGCTCATCAAGTACTCCACGCAGCACGCCATGGACGGTGAGAAGACACGCGTAGTCCGTCCACGGGTGATCGTCTACGCCGTCCTGCTGACCGTTCTGATGGGCGCTTTCGTCTACGCCCTCTCCCAGCGCTCCGCGCTCACTCTGGATGTGATCCGCGACCGCAACGCGCTGTACCGGGAGGTGGGCGACGGCTTCATCGAGAATTCCTACCAACTGAAGCTCATCAACAAGACCGACCGCGCCCACAGCTACGAGATCGGCGTCTCGGGCATCGAGGGGGCCCGTGTGGAGGTGCCGGGCGGCGACATCCGCATCCCGTCGGGCGAGGTGCTGGGCGTGCCCGTGATCGTCCAGGCACCGCGGGAAGCGGTGCGCGGCGTAAGTGAGGTCACCTTCACGCTGCAGGCCGAGGATGACGCTAGAATCACGCAGTCACGGGAGACGAAATTCGTCGCGCCCGTCGGCCGCTGAACGGCACCGCAACCGACCGGTAACCGACACTACATCACGCTCGAAGCGCGAGAGGCAAAGCACCATGGATCAGCGCAACGCCCACAATACTGCCGAGATCGAACCCTGGTATCGCCAGTTCTGGCCCTGGTTCATTATCTCGGTCCCCGCCGCGACCGTGATCGGCTGCATGTTCACCATCTTCCTGGCAATCACCCGGCCGGATTCGCTGGTGGTGGACGACTACAGCCGCATCGCGGAAACCACGGAGCGTCGCTTCCGCATGGCTGACGCGGCCTCCGAGCTGGGGCTGCAGGGCCGGCTGCAGGTCGCCGCAGGACAGGGCGCGGTGGAGGTCCGGCTCGCGCGGGACGGCAGCACCGGCACGGATCATCTCGCCTGGCCCGAGACATTGCTGCTCGAGCTTTCGCACCCGACCGTGCCGGCAAAAGACATGGACATCCTGCTCACTCGCGCGCCGACCGCCGGCGAGGCCACCTACCGGGCGCGCCTCACGCCGATGGCGGCGGAGCGCTGGTACGCGGCGCTGGAATCGCTGGGAGAAGTGGCCGCAGGCTGGCGGCTCACGGGGGAGGTCTCGCAGCGGGACGGCCGCGGCACGCTGACGCCCGGCGGCTCCCGCGACGATGGCTGACGCTCGCAGCTGTTTTCACTGTGGCCTGCCCGTGCCGGCGGGCCTGGATCTGACTGTCCGCATCGACGGCGAGGACCGGCCGATGTGCTGCCACGGCTGCAAGGCGGTGGCCGAACTCATCGGCGCCTCGGGCTTCGATGCCTACTACCGCTTCCGTGAGCTGCCGCCGGGCGAGGCGCCCGCGCCGCCGCCGGGCGACGACGACCACTGGCGCGGATTCGACGACCCGGAGACGCTGCCGCTGTTCGCCGCCACCCGGGCGGACGGTCGCATCGAGGCCGTGCTGCATGTCGAAGGACTCTATTGCAGCGCCTGCAGCTGGTTGCTGGAGAACGTGCTGCGCCGTCTGCCAGGCGTGGACGAGATCACCGTCAACACGGCGTCCTCCCGACTGCACGTCGTCTGGCAGCCGGAAGACACCCGCTTCAGTGCCATTCTCGGCACCATAGAACGGCTGGGCTACCGGCCGCATCCGCAGAGCCTGACGGAATCGTTTTCGCCACGGCACCGGGAGCGGCGTCAGGCACTGAAGCGTCTGCTCGTCGCCGGCGTAGGCATGATGCAGGTGATGATGTTCGCAGTCGGGCTCTACGCCGGCGCGTTTCAGGGCATCGACCCGGAGATGCGCCGTTTCCTGGTCTGGGTGAGCGCGCTGGTCACGACCCCGGTGGTGTTCTACGCCGGCCGCCCGTTCTTCCAGTCGGCCTGGCGCGGGCTTCGTTCCGGGCGTCCCGGCATGGACCTGCCCGTCTCCATCGCCGTCGGCGGCGCCTATGCCGCTTCGCTGTATGCCGCGGTCACCGGCCAGGGCGAGGTGTATTTCGATTCCGCGACCATGTTCGTGTTCTTCCTGTCGCTGGGCCGCTTCCTCGAGATGAGCGCCCGCCATGGCGCAACCGAGCGCTCGGCCGCCATCGGCCAGCTGCTGCCGGACACGGTGCGGCGACTGGTCGACGAGCGCGACGGCGGCGAGGAGATCATCGCCGTCGCCCGCCTGCGTGCAGGCGACCGGTTCGTGCTGCGTCCCGGTGAGCGCGTGCCGGCCGACGCCCGCATCCTCAACGGACAGGCATCCATGGACGAGTCGCTGATCACGGGCGAGTCGGACCCGGTGCCGAGGGCACCGGGCGACGAGGTCGCGGCCGGCAGCATCAACCTGGACGGGGCCCTGACGCTGACGGCCGAGCGGGTGGGTCAGGACACGATGCTGGCTTCCATCTCACGGTTGCTGGAACGGGCCCAGGCGGAACGGCCGGCGGTCGCCGTGCTGGCCGACCGGGTAGCGAGCTGGTTCGTCGTCGCCGTACTCGCCATCGCGGCGACCGTCGGCGCGGCCTGGTGGTGGATCGATCCGGGCGTCGCCTTCCCCGCCGCGCTGGCGGTGCTGGTGGTCACCTGCCCCTGCGCCCTGTCCCTGGCCACGCCCGCCGCGCTGGCGGCCGCGAATACGGCGCTGGCCGACCGGGGCATCCTGGTAACCCGCTCCCGCGCCCTGGAGGGACTGGCCAATTTCGACCGTATCGTATTCGACAAGACCGGCACCCTGACCCGCGGGCGGCCGGAGCTGGAGCGGGTGCTGCCGCTGAGCGGGGATATCGATGCCGGGCGGTGCCTCACCATCGCCGCCCGGCTGGAGAGCGGTTCCGAGCATGCGCTGGCACGCGCGTTCCCGCGCCGGGGCAATATTGGTGGCGATACGGGTGGCGATACTCCCGCGGACCTGCGCCCGGTGCCCGGGCGGGGCATCGAGGGTACCATCGACGGCGAACGCTACCGCATCGGCTCGGCGGAATTCGTCGGCGAGGCCGCAGGCGCCGCGCTCGCGCGCATCGAGACCGGCGCGGCGTCCACCGTCGTCTTCCTCGGCGACGCGAACGACCGCGTGCTGGCCGCCTTCGAGCTGCGCGATGCACTCCGCGACGATGCAGCCGAGGTGGTCCGCACCCTGCGCGACGCCGGTATCGCCACGGCGATTGCCAGCGGCGACCGCCCCCGCACGGTGCAGGACATCGCCGGCCGGCTCGGCATCGACGACGCCCGCGGGGGTCTGCGCGCCGAGGACAAGCTGGCCTGGGTGCGGCAGCTGCAGACTGGCGGCGAGACGGTCGCCCTCGTCGGCGACGGCATCAATGACGCGCCGGTCCTGGCGGGCGCCGACGTCTCCATCGCCATGGGCGCGGGCACGACGCTGGCGCAGTCGAGCGCCGATGCGGTACTGCTCGGCGACTCGCTGGCCCCGCTGCTGGAGGCGGTGGAACTGTCGCGCCGGACCCGCCGCATCATCCGGCAGAACATCAGCTGGGCCATCGGCTACAACGTGCTGGCCGTTCCCCTCGCCGCCACGGGCATGCTGGCGCCGTGGATGGCGGCCATCGGCATGTCGGCGAGTTCCCTGCTCGTTGTCCTGAACGCACTGCGCCTGCGACGGAACGGTACCGCGGCACGGTTGCGGCAGGCCCCCGTCGAGGGCGCGCGCACCCCCTCGACGGGCATGCTGGAGGCCTCGTCGTGAGCGTGCTCTACGTCCTGATACCGCTCGGTCTGGTGCTGCTCGGTCTGGCCGTGTGGGCCTTCTTCTGGGCCGTCGGCAGCGGGCAGTTCGACGACATGGACACGCCCGCGTGGCGGGTGGTCATGGACGACGACCGGGCGCCGCCGGCCCGCGACGAGGAGAAAGAGGATGAGCGCTGAAGGCGGCCTGCTGGCAGCCCTCGTCGCCGGCCTGCTGGGTTCCACCCACTGCCTCGGCATGTGCGGCGGTATCGCCGGCTGGCTCGGACTCAATACCGCTGTACGCGGCGCGGCCGGGCGTTCCGGCTTCGCGCTCGCCTACAACACCGGGCGCATCGGCGGCTACGTGGCGCTGGGCGCGCTGGTCGGTTTCCTCGGCGCTACCGGCGGCTCCGTATTCGGTCTGCGGGAATGGGGTCCGGCGCTGCGCCTCGCATTCGGTGTGGTCATCGTTCTGATCGGCCTGCAGCTCGCCTTCGGCTGGAACCCGTTGCGGCCGCTGGAGGCATGGGGAGCCCGGGGCTGGCAGAAACTCGCCCCGCTCACCCGTCGCCTGCTGCCGGCCCGCACCCCGCTGCACGCGGTCGCGCTCGGCGTGCTGTGGGGCTGGATTCCCTGCGGGCTGGTCTATTCGGTGTTGCTGGCGGCCGCCGTTTCCGGCGGCGCGGCAGAGGGCGCGCTCGTGATGACGGCTTTCGGTCTCGGCACGCTGCCGGCGATGGTGCTGGCGACCGCCGGCGCGGCGCGGCTGGCCTCGCTGACGCGCCGCACCGGCGTGCGCCGGGCGGCGGGCGCCCTGGTGGTGCTGGCGGGCCTGTGGACCATGGCGATGCCGGTCATGCACATGACGGCGGACCATGGCGGTCACGGCGCCATGGAAATGGACAGGGAGGCGGACGCGGACATGCCGGCGGAGCACGCCGGTCACTGAGTATCACCTGGGCTTGGCGGCCGCCTCCGCCTGTTCCTCCAGCACCTGGTCGCTCCATTCCTCCTCGTAGGCATGGGAGGCCGTGCCGGATGCGCTGAGCGCATCGGAGAACGCGATCTGCTCCGCCGCCGGGACCCGCTTGTGGCGGTACGTGCGGCTCACGGCGAATACGGCCAGCGGCACGTACATCAGCGCGATGAACAGATACAGTGCCGAGGCACTGGTCACTGACATCAGCAGCGATGCGATGACCGGGCCCACGGTGGCGCCGGCGCCGTAGGCCAGCAGCAAGCCGGCGGAGACGGCTACGAAATCGTCCGGATTCGCATGATCGTTGGAATGGGCCACCGAGATCGGGTAGATGGTGAACGACGCGCTGCCCCACAGGAAACTGAGGAAATAGAGCAGCAGGTTGCCTGCACCGGCGCCGGTCGTCAGCCAGATGGTGAAGCTTACCGCCGCGCCGAAAGCCGCGACGCCGGCGATGACATGACGCCGGTCGATCCGGTCCGACAGGCCGCCGAAAGGGAACTGGCCGGCCGCGCCGCCGATCAGCGCCGCGCTCATGAACGTGGCCGTGCGCGAAACGTCCAGCACATCGCCCGCCGCCACCAGCGGCGCAAGTGACCAGAAGGCACCGTTGCCGAGCCCCGAGGCCAGCGTGCCCGCGACACCGGTCGGCGACACGCGCCACAGGCCGCGCAGGTTGACGACTGTGACCTCGGGCAGCCGCGGCGTCGGCGAGCGGGTCAGCGCCACGGGGATTGCAGCCAGCGACACCAGCGTGGCGATGACGGCGAACAGCTCCACGCCGGTCGGGTCGTAGGCACGGAGCAACTCCTGGCCCACCGCCATGGCGCCGAAGCTGATGAAAATATAGGTCGAGAAGACCATACCGCGGTTCTCGTTGCTCGCCCGTTCGTTCAGCCAGCTCTCGATGACGATATAGAGGACGGCGAAGCAGAACCCCGTCGTAGCGCGGAAGAAGAACCAGGCGACCGGATCGACCCACAGCGCCTGGATGAGAGGCACGGCCGAGGCCAATGCCGTCATCGCGGCGAATGCCCGTATATGGCCCACCATACGGATCAGGCTGCCGCCCTGCACACAACCGATGGTGAAGCCGAGGAAATAGCTGGCGCCGATCAGACCCACGGACAATTGGGCGAAGGCCTCGGCGCCGGCCCGAAACGGGACCAGCACCGCCTGCAACCCGTTGCCGACCAGCATGAGGGCGACGCCGAGCAGCAGCGCCGCCAGCGGTGCGAAGGTGTGCCTCATGGACCGATGGCGTGACGGACGGTGTCGCCGAGGAAGCCACGGCAGGCTTCCCCGAGCAGGCGCGACACATCGATGGCGTTCGTGTCGTGTGCGATGGTGTTGCAGGAGACCACACGGCCGGCGCCCGCCGCGCGAAGGTCGGCCACGGCGCCGTCGGCGAACACCGGATGAATGGCGATGCAGACCGGCTGCGGCCCGCCGTGACCGTTCACCCGCGCGATCGCCTCCGCCATGGTGCGGCCGCTGGAGATGATGTCATCGAGGATCACGGGCTGGCGGCCGTCGTGAGCGAGGAGGTCGGGCTCGCTCACCGAGACGTCCCGGTCGCCGCGCCTGACTTTCTCCAGGACGATATAGGGCGCACCCGCTATCGCGGCGACCGCCTCCACCCACTGGCGGCTCTCGCTGTCCGGGCCGATGAGCACGGGTGCCGCGACGTTTTCGCGCACCCAGGCACCGATGGCGGGCGCGGCGTGCACGCAGACCGCCGGTATGGTGTAGAGCTCCGCGAGGGCGGCGTAACGGTGCAGGTGCGGGTCCACGGTGATCAGGCCGTCGAAATGCGCGGAGAGGAGAGCGGCAAAGTAGCGAGAGGTGATGCCCTCGCCTTCGCGGAAGCGGCTGTCCTGGCGCATGTACGGCAGGTAAGGCGCCACCAGCAGGATGCGGGCGGCACCCAGATCGCGCAGCGTAGCGGCCGTGAGCAGGGCCCGCAGGGTCGTCCCGTCCGGTGGCTGCAGGCCGGCGCACAGGATGACGTCGGCGCCGGCGCAGCCGGTGACCACCCGCAGGTAGACCTCGCCGTCCGGGAAGCGCCGCGTGTCGAGCTCCCCCCTCTTCGCGCCGGTGGCCGCGACGATCGCCGCGACCATTGCCTCGATGGTCGTCTCGACCGCCTCGTTGGCCTCGTTGGCCTCGTTGGTCAGGGGGCGGCTGTCGCCAAGATTGAATACGAGGGTGTTCATCAGTCAGCCGACAGCGTAATCACATCCGGATGCGCACGGAAGTACTCCAGCGCGTATTCCAGTTCCCCCGGGCTCTCCGCATGCACCGTCATGAGCACGTCGCCGCGGCGCACCCGGTCGCCGATCCGCACGCACAGCGCGAGTCCTGCCGCCTTGTCGGCCGGCGCGCCCGCCAACTTCGCCAGCCGGGCCGCCTTGCGGTTGTCGATGGCGTCGACGACACCCTCATGCTCGCTGAAAACGTCGTAGTGATAAGCCGCCCGCGGCGGCTCGCGCAGACCGCCCTGGGCCTCGCAGATGCGCTGGAAGCGCTCCCATGCGCGGCCCGAGTCCAGGAGCTGCGTCGCCTGCGCCACCGCGTCCCCCGCGCGGGCCCGGCCCGACAGCCGCAGGATGCCGGCGGCGAGTTGCAGCGCCCGCTGACGGAGGTCGGCAGGCGCGTCGGGCTCACCGCGCAGTACCGACAGCACGTCATGCGCCTCCAGCGCGGGGCCGATGCCGCGGCCGATCGGCTGGCTGCCGTCGCCCACGTCGATGTGCAGGGCGAGCCCGAGGGTCCCGCCGACCGCATGGAAGTGGCCGGAGAGCCGTTCGGCAGCGGCGAGGCTGCGCACCTTCGCCGTCGGTCCCACGGGCATGTCGATGACCACGTGGGTGGAACCCGCGGCCACCTTCTTGGAGAGGACGGAGGCCACCAGCTGGCCCTCGCTGTCGAGATCGAGGGCCCGCTCCACGCGGATGAGGATATCGTCCGCCGGACTGAGGCTGGCGGACCCGCCCCACGCGAGGCAGCCACCCTCGCGCTCCACCACCCGCCGCATCTCGTCGAGGCCGAGATCCACCCGGGTCAGCGTCTCCATCGTGTCCGCGGTGCCGGCGGGCGAGGTAATGGCCCGGGACGAGGTCTTCGGCATCGTGAGCCCGGCCTCGGCCGCGATCGCGACCACGATGGGCGTGGTGCGGTTGCCGGGAAGGCCGCCGACGCTGTGCTTGTCCATGATCGGCGATCCGGCCCAGGTCAGGCGCTCGCCGGCCCTGACCATGGCCCGGGTGAGGTGGACGATCTCTTCGCGGGTCAGCCGTTCCCCGGAACACGCGGCGACGAAGGCGGCGAGCTGCACGTCCATGTAGCGGCCGGCGACCACGTCTTCGATGATGCGCTCTAACTGCCCGGCGTCCAGCTCGGCACCGTAAACCTTGGCCCGCACGTGTGCGAGGGAGTCCACCGGCCGCGGGTGATGCAGGACCAGCGTCGCTCCGTCCTCGAGGCCGAGACGCCGCCAGGCCGCCTCCGACAGGCCGGCCTGGCCGGCCCTCAGCAGCTCCGATTCCACGATCATGAGCGTCGCGATGATGGACGCCGCGTCGGTGTCGACGCGCACCTGGGACATGGCCTGAAAGCCCTCCGAGCGGGCCACTTCCGAGTCCCGACGCAGGAACAGGACGGGCTCGTGCCGGGTGTCGACACCCAGGCGCACGGCTTCCAGCCGGACACCATGGCCCTCGGCGCCGTTCACCCGCGACCACCGAGCTCGATCTTCTGCCCCCGCTGGACGCGCGTGACCACCGTGCCGTAATGCGTCTCCAACTCGCCGGCGAGGGCGTCCATGGCATCGGGCTCACCGTGTACCAGGGCGACCGGAGGCCGGCCCCGAAAAGCGCCGTACCAGTCGGCCAGTCCCCTTTGGTCGGCATGAGCCGAGAGGCCGCCGACGGTGTGGACGGTCGCGGCCACCCGTACGCTCTGCCCCAGCAGCTTCACGCGCCGTGCGCCGTCGACCAGCAGGCGCCCGGTGGTGCCTGCAGCCTGGAAGCCGACGATGATCACGTGGCACTCCTCGCGCCACAGGTTGTGCAGCAGGTGGTGGCGGATGCGCCCGCCGGTGCACATGCCGCTGCCGGCGATGATGATCGCCCCGGAACGCATTGAGTTCAGTGCCCGGGAGTCGTCCGCCGTGCGGGAGAACGCCAGGTTGGGGAGTGCGGACTCATGGTTCTCGCCGCTCCAGAACTGGGCGGCTTCCCGATCATAGAGTTCGGGGTAGCGGCCATAGATGGCGGTCGCGCGGATGGCCAGCGGGCTGTCCAGGAAGATGCGCCAGCGCTCGAGCTTCGCCTCCTCGAAATGGCGCGCGAGCCAGTAGAGTATGAGCTGGCTGCGTCCGACTGCGAAGGCGGGGATGAGGATATTGCCCTCACGCTCCCGGGCGCTGGCCACGATGTCGAGGATCTCGTCGCGGGTCTCCTCCCAGCTGCGGTGCCGACGATCGCCGTAGGTCGATTCGAGGACCACCAGGTCGGCCTGCTCCAGCCGTTCCGGGTCGCGCAGGATCGGCGCGTCCCGGTGCCCGAGGTCGCCGCTGAAGACCGCCCGACTGCGTTCGCGGCCTTCCTCCAGGTCGAGCGAGACGATGGCGGAGCCGAGGATGTGCCCGGCATCGTGCAGGGTCAGCCGGACGCCGGGGCAGATTTCGGTCGGCTGCCCGTAGGCGACGTCGCGGAACTGTCTCATCACCGCCTCGGCATCCTCCTGCGTGTACAGCGGCTCCCTGGGCGGCAGGCCGGCGCGTGCGCGGCGCCGATTCTCCCACTCCGTGTCCTTCTCGGTGATGAAGGCACTGTCGCGGAGCATGATGCGGCACAGGTCCCGGGTCGCGCGGTGGGTGTAGACGGGCCCGTCGAAGCCCTGCCGGGCGAGCAGCGGCAGGCGTCCCGAATGATCGATGTGGGCATGACTCAGGACGACCGCGTCGATCTCGGCAGGCGCAAAGGGGAAAGGCTCCCGGTTGCGGTCCTCGTCGGCACGCCGACCCTGGATCAGCCCGCAGTCCAGCAGGATCCGCCGTCCGCCCACCTGCACGAGGTGGCAGGAACCGGTGACCTCACGCGTCGCGCCGCAGAACTCGATGTGCATACCGAACCCTTGCCGCTACCTCGCCGCCGCCTCGCCCGGCCCCGGCCGTAAACCGGCAGCGGCGTGCCGGGACCCCGACGTCTCTGGCTTCTCCGGCTATTACAGGGCATCCCGGCGGCCGGCCGCATCGGGAATTGCCGCAGCGACTGTGGCGCCACTCGCAGGACATAGCCGCTTTCCACGATTTACCCGTCCGGATGACCGTATTTCAATGACTTACGGCAGAAGCCGATGCCGAAATCGTGACCCCTGCGGCGACATGCGTCCCGCTGCCGAGGTATGATGGTTGTTCAACGAGACTGACGGAAGGTAGGGAATATGGCAGCCAGCCGCAGACTGCTCCAGCGGGCGATGGACGAGGCCAACAGCTACGCCGACTGGCGCGAGGCCGCGATCAGCCACGACAAACTGACGGGCATGGATCAGTGGCGGGCGGTGGAGAAGACCAGCCTGTACGACCACCACTCCATCCGGCAGCGCCTCGACATGCTGCGCGAATTGCGTGCCAGCAAGGACGACCACGGCCTGCTGTTCACACTGAACGAGGGCATCCACGGCAACATGGCCGGGATGGGCAAGACGGCGCTGTACAAGCGCGCGAAGTTCGGCACCAAGCAGCTCATCGAGGAATACGTCGACGAGATCGTCGACGCGCTCCATTACCTGTCCAAGCTGCGCTCCAACAAGATCAGCTTCCAGGAGCGGCTGGATTTCTTCCGCCGGGCGGATCACTGCTTCGGCCGTTCGGCGCTCATGCTCTCGGGCGGTGCCGTGCTCGGCCACTTCCACGTGGGCGTGGTCAAGGCCATGCTGGAAGAGGACGTGCTGCCCTCCGTGGTGTCCGGCTCCAGTGCCGGCTCGCTGATCGCCGGCGTGCTCGGCACTCACTCCACCGCCGAGCTGCACGAGATGTTCGATCCGCGAAACCTGCTGATGGAGGCGCGCCAGGAGGTGAGCTGGCTCGGCCGCCTGATGTCCCCCAGCACGCCGAGCATGGACGTGCACGACGTCGAGGACACCGTCGACCGGCTGATCCCCGACCTCACCTTCCAGGAGGCCTACGAGCTCACCGGGCGCAAGATCAACATCTCGGTGGCACCCGCCGAGGTGCATCAGACCTCCAGACTTCTGAACGCAATCACCTCGCCGAACGTCTACATCCGCAAGGCCGTGATGGCCTCCTGCGCGGTACCCGGCATCTACCCGCCCGTGATCCTCGAGGCGAAGAACAAGAACGGCCGCCGCCAGCCCTATCTGCCCCAGCGGCGCTGGGTGGACGGGTCCGTCAGCGAGGACCTCCCGGCGAAGCGCCTGGCCCGGCTGTACGGCGTGAACCACTACGTGGCAAGCCAGACCAACCCGGTCGTGCTGTGGTTCATCCAGGATCCCAAGGAGGAGCCGAGCCTGCTGTCCACGGGCCTGCATCTCGGTTTCCGGACCTACCAGGAGTGGCTGCGCTCCACCCACTGGATCACACAGCGCCTGACCAAGCCGGCGCCGCGCCTGCAGATACTCGCCAACATGTTCTATTCGGTGGCGACCCAGACCTACACCGGCGACATCAACATCATGCCGCGCTACCGGACCTTCAATCCGACCAAACTGCTGACGCCGCCCACCGAGAAGGAGCTGATGTTCTACATCAAGGAGGGCGAGCGGGCCACGTTCCCGAAGATCGAACGCCTGCGCACGGCGTCCAAGATCAGCCGGGCGCTGGACCAGATCCTCAGCCGCTACGAGCGCCGCGCGCTGCGCGAGTCGCACCGGGTCAGCGCCGGAAACGCCTCCGTGCCCTTCGGCGAACGAAGGATCAGTGCGGCCTGACGGCCGAGCGCTTCAGGCGACGAAAAGCCATGCGCAGTAGCCGGCGTAGCCGGCGAGCAGCAGTGCGCCTTCCGCGCGGGTCAGGCGCGAGCCCGTGTACATGAAGCCGAGCGCGACGACGGACACCAGCAGCATGATGCCGAGGTCGGCGGCACCGACGCCGCCCCGCTCGAACGGCGTCACCAGTGCCGCGATGCCCGGGATGGCCAGTGCATTGAAGATATTCGAACCGATGATGTTGCCGGTGGCCATCGCGCTCTGACCGCGGACGGCCCCCACCACCGAGGTGGCGAGCTCGGGCATGCTGGTGCCCACAGCCATCACTGTCAGCCCGACCACTGCCGGGGTCACACCGAGCGCCAGCGCGAGCCCCGCGCCGCCCTTCACGAACAGCGAGCCGCCGACCAGCAGCAGTGCGAGGCCGGCGGCGAACAGCACGATGGCCATGGCCGTCGAGCGCACGGCCCCCTGGATCTCGTCCGCGAGCCCCGCCGCCGCGTCGCGCGAGCGCAGTGAGGCCACGGTGTAGATCACGATGGCGGTGGTGAGCAGCAGCCCGTCCAGGCGTGACAGCCGGCCGTTCGCCAGCAGCACCACCAGGATCACGGCAGCCGCGATCATCACCGGGCCCGCGCCCCGGATCAGCCCGCGGTCGACCCCGGCCGGCCGCAGGACCGCAACGGCGCCGAGAATCAGTGCCAGATTGCAGATGTTCGAGCCAACGACGTTGCCGACGGCGATGCCGCCGTAGCCGGCCAGCGCCGCGTCGACGGAGACCACGAGTTCCGGCGCACTGGTGCCGAAGGCAACCACCGTGAGGCCGATGACGAGGGGCGAGAGCCCGAAGCGCTCGCCGAGAGAGACGGCACCCTTGATCAGCATCTCGGCGCCGACGAACAGGAGGAGCAGGCCTCCTCCGAGCTGCAGCAACGTCGTGATAGCGTGGAGCTCCTTCGCAAGAATGCCGCACCACCATACCCGATCCGCCGGCGGGCTTTCGCCCTCCGGACGCGCGGGCTAAGCTCTGGCCTGCTGGTGGCAACCAGGCAGACGCAGGCAGACCAGGAGATGCCGATGAGTACGCGAGTGCCCGAGCTGATCGACCGCAGCAGACTGTTCGACGGCTACACCCATACCTACCGGCACCCGTCCGAGGCGTGCGGCTGCCCCATGCGCTTCACGCTATACCTGCCGCCGCAGGCGGAGTCGGAGCCCGTGCCCGTAGTCTACTGGCTGTCCGGCCTGACCTGTACGGAGGAGAACTTCACCATCAAGTCCGGCGCGCAGCGCTATGCCGCGGAACTCGGCCTCGCGCTGGTGGCACCCGATACCAGCCCACGCGGGCTCGGGCTGCCGGGCGAGGACGCCGACTGGGACCTGGGTACCGGCGCCGGTTTCTACGTGAACGCCACCGAGGCGCCGTGGGCCGGTCACTACAACATGTACGACTATGTAGCCTGCGAGCTGCCGGCGCTCGTCGAATCCGCCTTCCCCGTCATCCCGGATTGCCGCTCGGTCAGCGGCCATTCCATGGGCGGGCACGGCGCACTGATCGCGGCGCTGAAGAACCCCGGCATGTTCCGCTCGGTCTCGGCCTTCGCACCCATCTGCGCGCCGATGGACTGCCCCTGGGGCCGGAAGGCTTTCACCCATTACCTCGGCGAGGACCAGAGCACCTGGGAGGCCTGGGACGCCACCCGCTTGATCCGGCGGGGCGGCAACGACATCCCCCTGCTGGTGGATCAGGGCGACGCCGACGACTTCCTGGACGAACAACTCAAGCCCGGCCTGCTGGAGGAGGCTTGCGAGGCGGCCGGACATCCGCTGACGCTGCGCCTCCAGCCCGGCTACGACCATGGCTACTTCTTCGTTTCCACCTTCATCGGCGAGCATCTGGCCTGGCACGCCCGCGCCCTGGCTGGCGGCTGAGTCTGCCCCGGGGCGTTCCTCAGCAGCCGCCGGCCGGACGGTCTTCCGGCGACCCGCTGGCGCTCATACCGAACCCGGGGGCGGCTCGGTGGTCGCCGGGAATTCGTCCGCGCAATCCCCATACTCGATCTCGATGGTGGAGTGATCGATGCCGTATTCCTGGTGCAGCCGCCGCTTGATGACGCGTATGACGGCCGCGGGATCGCCATTGTCGTCTGCCAGCGTCACGTGCATCGTCAGCATGAGACGAGCCGGCGTGAGGCTCCACACGTGGACGTGGTGGACGTCGCACACGCCGGGCACCGAGTCTGCGAGTTCGCGGCGCATCTGCGGCACGTCGAGCCACTCGGGGGTGCCCTCGAGCAGGATGTGGGCAGAGCGCTTCACCAGACTCCAGGCGCTGCGCAGTATCAGTGCCGCCACCACCAGCGACAACAGCGGATCGATAGGCATCCAGCCCGTGCCGAGGATAACCACGCCGGCGACGATGGCGGCCACGGAACCCAGCAGGTCTCCCAGCACGTGCAGCAGCGCCCCCTGCATATTCAGGTTTTCCCGACTGCCGCCGTGCAGCACGAAGAACACCAGCAGGTTCACGGCCAGGCCGATGGCGGCGATCACCAGCATCAGGCCGGCAGTGACGTCGACCGGGGTGAGCAGGCGCTCGAAGGCCTCCATCACGATCCAGCCGACGATACCGATCAGCGTGAGGCCGTTGATGAGGGCGGCCACGATCTGGAAGCGGTGATAGCCGAAGCTCCGCTTGGCATCGGCCGGTCGCGCCGCCATCCGCGCTGCCATCCACGCAAGGGCGAGTGCCATCGCGTCGGTGACCATGTGACCGGCGTCGGCGATCAGCGCCAGGGAGCCCGCCGCGATGCCGCCGACGAGTTCCACCACAGCGAAGCCGCCGGTCAGCGCCAGCGCGAGGGCCAGCCGCCTGGAGTCGGACTTCTCTTCCCGGTGTGCGCCACCGGCGTGGGTGTGACTGTGAGTGTGCATGGGATCCGTATCGCTCCGCGGCGCAGAGTGCCACGAACCGGGCCGCCGCGGGGAGGACGTTATAGCATCCGGCCCTGCTCAGGCCAGCTTGCGCGCGAGATCCGCTTCCGGCTGCTGGAGACGAACATGGCCGGCGGCGGCCAGCGCGTGCACTCGTTCCTGCAGACCCTGGAACAGCGCCTCCGCGCCTCCCGCCCAGTGCTCGCCATGGATGCCGACCCAGGAGTTACGCAGTTCCTTGGCGCGGTACATCGCGATGTCGGCGATGCCGAGCACCTGCTCCCAGCTCAAGAGGTCCGGCCGGGTGCCCAGGAACGGGTAGCTCGCGAAGCCCACCGAGCAGGTGGTGTGGGCTACCGCGCCGTTGCCGAGTTCGAATACGTGGCTCTCGATGTGCGAGCGGATCCGCTCGGCGAGGGACGAGACCTCGGTGCTGGTGGCTTCCCGGCCGATCACCAGGAACTCGTCGCCGCCCCAGCGGATAACGACGTCCGATGAGCGGCAGGCACCGATGAGCACGTCGCGCACCTCGAGCAGCATGCGGTCGCCGGCCACGTGTCCGTGGGCATCGTTCACCGGCTTGAAGTGGTCCAGGTCGACCATCAGGAAGACGATGTCGTTGTTCCGGTCCATGCCGCCGCCGCGGCTGCCGCCGTCGTGCTGGCGCTGCACCAGGTCGATGTCGTCGGAGATCTGCTCGAAAAGGTAACGGCGATTCCTGAGGCCGGTGAGTGCATCGGTGTGACTCGCCTCGTGCAGTTTGGCGTTCGCCAGCTGCAGCTCGGCGTTGCGGTCGGCCAGGTCGCGGGTGCGGCTCCGCACCTGCGCCTCCAGCCGGCGGCAATACTCGGTCTCCTGGTAGAGTTCCCGCTCCCGCACCCGGTGCACCCAGACACCGGCCGCGACCAGGCAGGCGAGCCAGGGCAGGCGCAGTTCCCAGCCGAACCAGGGCACGTCGGCCAGCAGCAGCGGCAGCGCTGCGCCCAGGCCCAGCAGGATCATCGTCGCCGTCCGACGCACCGCGGTCAGCCGGTGTTACGCAGCGCGAACCGGCTGCGGATGGTGGCGAGATCGATCACGGCGCCCTCCGGGGTCCGGCCGAGATGGGCTGCCAGGAAGGCGGGCACGTCGTCGACGCGCAGTGGCTCGGCGAAGAAGAACCCCTGCAGCGCGTGGCAGCCGCGCTCGCGCAGGAAATCGATCTGCTCCACGGTCTCGACGCCCTCCGCGATGACGGCGAGGCCGAGCTCGCGGGACATCGCGATGATGGCCGAGCAGACCGAGCGCTGGGCCGTGTCGGCCTGGCACTGCTCGACGAACGAACGGTCGATCTTGATGGCCTTGACCGGATACTGGATCAGCCGGCCGAGGGAGGAATGGCCGACGCCGAAGTCGTCGATCACGATGCCGACGCCCAGCGCCTTGAGCTTCTGCAGCATCACTGCGGCCTGCCTCTCACGCATCAGCATGGCCTCGGTGAGCTCCAGCTCGAGCTGCGCGGGCGCCAGTCCGGACGCCTCCAGCGCGCTGTGGATCACCCGCGGCAGGTCCTCGCGGCAGAATTCCTGCTCGGAGAGGTTGACCGATACCGGCGGCATCGTCTCCCAGGTCTCGGCCCAGTAGGCGGCATGGGCGCAGGCGGCGTGCAACACCCATTTGCCGATGGGCCGCATCAGGCCGGTCGCCTCGGCGAGCGGGATCAGTTCCCGCAGGGATACGGCGCCGCGTGCCGGGTGCTGCCAGCGCAGCAGCGCCTCCAGACCGGCCACCCGTCCCGTCTCGAGATCGATGCGCGGCAGGTATCGCAATTCCAGCTGGTCCCGCTCGATGGCCAGTCGCAGCTCGTCTTTCAGGTCGAGCCGGCGCAGCGCGCGCTGGCGCATGGTGTCGGAGTAGAATTCCTGGCCCGCGTCGCCGCCCATGCGCGCTTCGTCCAGCGCAGCCCGGGTGCTGTGTAACAGGCCCTGCGCGTCGCTGCCGTCCGCCGGGTAGAGGGCAATGCCGATGCTGGGCGTGACCTCCAGCTTATGCCCCTGGTAGCTGACCGGGTCGGCGAAAGCGGCGCGGATGCGGCCTGCGACCTGTGCCACTGTCCCGCGGTCGTCCACGTCGCGCAGCACGACGACGAATTCGTCGCCGCCGATGCGCGCGAGCTCGGTCGCGCCGCCCTCTCCCGGTCGGGCCCGTTGCACGGCGTCTGCATCGCGCAGGCAGCGCTCGAGCCGGCTGCCGACGACACGCAGGATGGCGTCGCCGACGGCGCGGCCCAGGCTCTCGTTGATGCGCGTGAAGCGGTCGAGGTCGACACTCATCACTGCCAGACCGCGGCCGAGCCGGCGAGCGTCTTCGATCATCGCGTCCAGCCTGCCGATGAAGGCGGTACGCCCGGGCAGGCCGGTCAGCGTGTCCGGCCCGCCGCCGCCGGCACGACCCGCGACGGCCATGTCGGTCACGTTGCGCGTGATCGCCATTACCCGGTCCCGGCCCTGTGTCAGCAGCCGCATCTCGTAGCGCTGTTTCTCGCCGGCGCCGCCGAGCTCGAACTCGAAGTTGCACGGTCCGCGGCTGGACAGGGTGCGCCGGATGTTGCGCACGATCAGCGCCGCCACGTCCCGGGGCAGTACCTCTGAAAGGCGGCGGCGGGCGAGTCGTTCGGGCCGGAGCAGCGGGTCCTTCTCACCGCCGCCGAGATACTCCCGCACCATCCCGTCCTCGCCCAGCACGAAGAACGTGTCCGGGACCGCGTGCAGTATGCGTGCATCGGCCATGAGTGCGGGCTGCATGCCGGTCAGCGTGCGGCCGGTATCGCCGTGGGAGCGGAACCGTTCCCGCAGGAAGACATGATCGACAGGCTTGATGAAGACCGCCGTGGCGCCGGCGGCATAGAGGCGATGCAGCGCCTCACGGCCGTCGCCGTCCGTCAGGGCGATCAGGGGCACGTGCTCCAGCCGGACGCGGCTGCGGACACGCCGGCACCAGTCTTCGGTGAGCTCGCCGGCATCCACGACGATGAGCGCCGGCGGCTCCTCCGGGAAACGGGCGGCCCGCGTCGAGGCGGCCGGGATCTCGCCGACATGGAAGCCCTCTTCTTCGAGCGCCGCCACGACGAGATCCCGGGTCTCGCTCCGCGAGGCGACCACCAGAGCCTGACAGTCTTCGCCGCCGGTCGCGTATCCGTTTTCCCGGGTCCAGGATTGCATTATGTAAAGCCGTTGCGGCTCCCGCGTATTGAAACTGTTGTTGGGACAGAGACTAGCGCCTCGCGCAGGCCTCATTGTTGAGCCAGTTCACGATTGGGCGAAGCGATGCCGGGGTCGTGGAATCCCCCGATATCCAGGCGCCTAGGGGACCCGGTATTTAGAGTGTTGGGGGGCAGCATTCCTCCGCGTGGGCCCACGGTATCCCCGATGAACGAGAGCAGCCGCGATCTGACCCGCCCGGCGGATCTTCGCCACGACGCCCTGACCGGGCCGAGGCGGGAGCGCCGGCCCGTGTATGTGGATCTGCTGCCGCCGTGCAACGCCGCCTGCCCGGCCGGGGAGAACATCCAGGCCTGGCTGGGCGCCGCCCAGGCCGGTGACTACGAGTCCGCCTGGCGGATACTGGTCGCGGACAACCCGCTGCCGGCGGTGCACGGCCGGGTCTGCTACCACCCCTGCGAGGAACACTGTAACCGCACGCCCATCGACCAGGCGGTGAGCATCCATGCCGTGGAGCGATACCTCGGCGACCGGGCACTGGCCGAGGGCTGGCAGGCGGAAGCGCCCGCCAGGGAGACCGGCCGGCGCGTGCTGGTCGTGGGTGCCGGACCGAGCGGTCTGTCCGCTGCCTGGCACCTGCGTCGGGCCGGTCACGCCGTGGAGATCCGTGACGCGGGGCCCGTCGCCGGCGGGATGATGCATGTCGGCATCCCGGCCTACCGGCTGCCGAGGAACGTGCTGGAGGCCGAGATCGCACGGATCGAGGCAACGGGCGTCGTCATCACCCTGAATCACAAAGTGGAGGACCTGGAGCGGGAGCGGGCCGAGGGCGGTTTCGATGCCGTCTTCGTCGCGGTGGGTGCCCACCTCAGCAAGCGCATCGACATCCCGGCCCGGGACGCCGGCAGGGTCATGGACGCGGTGACCTTCCTGCGTGACGTCGACGCCGGCCAGACACCGCGGCTGGGCCGGCGCATCGCGATCTATGGCGGCGGCAATACCGCGATGGACGCCGCTCGGGTGGCGCGCCGGCTGGGCGCAGACGAGGCGCTGATCGTCTACCGCCGCGACCGGGAACACATGCCGGCGCATGCCTTCGAGGCGGCGGATGCCGAGGAGGAAGGCATCCGCATCAACTGGCTGCGCTCCATCCGCGAGCTGGATTCCACCCGCATGACGGTGGAGGTGATGGAGCTCGACGAGAACGGCCGGCCGCGCCCCACCGGCGAGACCGAAACCCTCGAGGCGGACAGTCTCATTCTCGCCCTCGGCCAGGACACCGATACGGGCTTCCTGCGCGCGGTGGAAGGCATCGAATTTCACCGGGACGGCACCGTCGTGGTGAACGAACGGATGATGACCGGCCACGAGGGCGTATTCGCCGGCGGCGACATGGTGCCCTCCGAGCGCACCGTCACCGTGGGCGTGGGCCACGGCAAGAAGGCCGCCCGCCACATCGACGCATGGCTGCGCGGCGAGCGCCACGAGCCGGCACCGAAGCACCCGGTAGTGACACGGGATCTGCTCCGTCTCAGCCTCTACCAGGGCACCTTCGCGCAGGCGGAACCGAAGCGGCCGGCGGCGACTCGGGCGGAGGATTTCGGCGAGGTCGTCTCCACCATCACGGAACCGGAGGCCAGGCACGAGGCGGCGCGCTGCCTGTCCTGCGGCAATTGCTACGAGTGCGACGGCTGCCTCGCCGCCTGTCCGGAGGACGCTGTCATCAAGCTCGGACCCGGCAAGCGCTACCGCTTCGACTACACACTGTGCACCGGCTGCGCCACCTGCTTCGAACAGTGCCCCTGCCATGCCATCGAGATGATCCCGGAGCCCGGCCTTGAACGCTGAACGCCAACCGTCGGTGACGACGCTGGACGGCAACGAGGCCTGCGCCCGCATCGCCTACCGCCTCAGCGAGATCTGCGTGATCTATCCCATCACGCCCTCCTCGCCCATGGGCGAGCTGGCCGACCAGTGGTCGAATACCGGTCGGCAGAATATCTGGGGCGACGTGCCGTCGGTGGTGGAGATGCAGAGCGAGGCGGGGGCGGCCGGCGCCGTGCACGGCGTGCTGCAGACCGGCGCGCTGGCGACCACGTTCACGGCCTCCCAGGGCCTGCTGCTGATGATCCCCAACATGTACAAGATCGCCGGCGAACTGACGCCGACTGTCTTCCACGTGGCCGCGCGCTCGGTGGCCGGTCAGGCGTTGTCGATCTTCGGTGATCACCAGGACGTGATGGCGACCCGCCCGACCGGGTTCGCCCAGCTCGCATCCGCCTCGGTGCAGGAGGCGCAGGACCTCGCGCTGATCGCCCATGCCGCGACGCTGGCAACCCGGGTGCCGTTCCTGCACTTCTTCGACGGCTTCCGCACCTCTCACGAGATGAACACGCTGGAGCTGCTGCCCGACGACGTGCTGTCCGCGATGGTGCCGGAAGAACTGGTGATGGCCCACCGCGGGCGGGCGCTCGATCCCGATGCCCCGGTACTGCGCGGCACCGCCCAGAATCCGGACGTCTATTTCCAGGCCCGGGAGGCGGCAAACCCCTGGTATGCGGCCGTACCGGCCGCCGTCGCCGGAGCGATGGAGCGCTTCGCGGGCCTGACGGGCCGCCGCTACCGCCTGTTCGACTACACGGGGGATCCGGAAGCCGAACGGGTGATCGTCCTGATGGGCTCGGGCGCGGGCACGGCGACCGAGACGGTCGAGCACCTGAATGCCCATGGCGAGAAGGTGGGACTGCTGCAGGTCCGCCTGTTCCGGCCCTTCGATGCCGGGGCCATGTGCTCGGCGCTACCGCCCACCGTGCGCCGGATCGCCGTACTGGACCGTACCAAGGAGCCCGGCTCGATCGCCGAGCCGCTGTGCCTGGACGTGATCGCAGCGCTCGCCGAACGCGGGCAGGGTCATGGCGGCCGCGTGGAGGTGTTCGGCGGACGCTACGGTCTGTCGTCGAAGGAGTTCACGCCCGCCATGGTCCGGGCCGTCTTCGACAACCTGGCGGCGGACGAGCCGAAGCGCGGCTTCACGGTCGGCATCGACGACGATGTGAGCGGCACCAGCCTGTCCGTGCCGACGGACTTCCGCCTCGACCGGGGCGAGACGTTCCAGGCGGTGTTCCACGGTCTCGGTGCCGACGGCACCGTCAGCGCGAACAAGAACACGATCAAGATCATCGGCAGCCGGCCGGGCACCTGCGCCCAGGGTTACTTCGTCTACGACTCCAAGAAGGCCGGCTCGCGGACCGTGTCTCATCTGCGCTTCGGACCTGACCCCATCCGCTCCACCTGCCTGATCGAGGAGGCGGATTTCGTCGCCTGCCACCAGTTCGATTTCCTGCATACCGGCGACGTACTCGGACTGGCAAGACGCCGGGCGAGGGTGCTGCTGAACGCGCCGGGGCCCGCGGACGAGGTCTGGGCGCAACTGCCCCGTTCGGTACAGCGGGAGATCCTCGACAAGGACCTGGACGTGTGGGCGATCGACGCCTATCGGGTGGCCCGGGAGGCCGGGCTGGGGCGGCGTATCAACACGATCATGCAGACGTGTTTCTTCCAGCTCATGGGCATCATGCCCGCGGAGGAGGCCATCGCGCAGATCAAGGAGGCCATCGGCAGGAGTTACCGTCGCAAAGGCCCGGAAGTGGTCGAGCAGAACTACGCAGCCGTGGATCGGGCCATCGCCAACCTGGCGCCGGTCCCGCCCGGCGACGTCACGGCCACCTCCGACCGGCGGCCGCCCGTGCCGGAGGATGCGCCGGAGTTCGTGCGCCGCGTCACCGGCCCGCTGCTGGCCGGCCGTGGCGATGCGCTGCCCGTGAGCGCCCTGCCCGCGGACGGCACCTGGCCGACCGGCACCGCAGCCTGGGAGAAGCGCAATATCGCCGACTTCGTGCCGGAGTGGGACCCGGAGATCTGCATCCAGTGCGGCCAGTGCGGCGCCGTCTGCCCCCACGGCGTGATCCGGGCGAAGTTCTTCGACGATGCGGGGCTGGATGATGCGCCGTCCGGCTTCGCCAGCGCACCGGTCTCCGCACGGGGCTTTCCGGATACCCGCTATACGCTGCAGATCTACGCCGAGGACTGCACGGGCTGCGCGCTGTGCGTGGACGCCTGCCCGGCGAGGAATATCGAGCGTCCCGCCGAGCGCGCCATCAACATGCGCCCGAAGCCGGCGGACCTCGAGCCGGTACGCGCGCACCTCGCCTGGTTCGAAGGGCTGCCCGACGTGGACCGGGGCCACGTGGACTTCTCCAACATACGCGGCGTGCAGTATCTGCCGCCCCTGTTCGAGTTCTCCGGCGCCTGCGCCGGCTGCGGCGAGACGCCCTACCTGAAACTGCTGTCCCAGCTGTTCGGCGACCGGGCGGTGATCGCCAATGCCACCGGCTGCTCGTCCATCTACGGGGGCAACCTGCCGACCACGCCCTGGGCGAAGAATCACGAGGGCCGCGGGCCCGCCTGGTCGAACTCGCTGTTCGAGGACAATGCGGAGTTCGGCCTCGGATTCCGGCTGAGCGCCGACCAGCACCGCCGTCACGCCGAGCTGCTGCTGCGCGAACTGGCGCCCCGGCTGGAGCCGGACCTGGTGGACGGGCTGATCGACGCGGTGCAGGACGAGGAGTCCGAGATTCGCGAGCAGCGCCGCCGCGTGGCCGCGTTACGCGAAGCCCTGGCCCGCATCGACGACCCCCGGGCGACGCGCCTCGCCTCGCTGGCGCGCCATCTGGTCAGGCACAGCATCTGGCTCGTCGGCGGTGACGGCTGGGCCTACGACATCGGCTACGGCGGCCTCGACCACGTGCTCTCGCTGGAGCGCGACGTGAACGTCCTGGTGCTCGACACGGAGGTCTATTCCAACACCGGCGGCCAGGCATCGAAATCCACGCCGACGGCCGCGGTGGCGAAGTTCGCCGCCGGCGGCAAGAGCGTGGCCAAGAAGGACCTGGCGCTGCAGGCCATCGCCTATGGCCACGTCTACGTCGCCCGCGTCGCCCTCGGCGCCAACCCGCAGCAGACGCTGCTCGCCTTCCGCGAGGCGGAGCGCTATCCGGGGCCCTCCCTGATACTCGCCTACAGCCACTGCATCGCCCACGGCATCAACATGGAGCACGGCCTCAGGCAGCAGAAGCTCGCGGTCAGCTGCGGACACTGGCCGCTGATGCGCTATAACCCACTGCTGGCCGAGCGGGACCAGGCGCCCTTCCTGCTGGACTCGCCGCGGCCGACGAAGCGCTTTCGCGACTACGCCAGCCGGGAGATGCGCTACCGGGTGCTGGAGGCCAGCGACCCGGAGCGGGCCGAGTGGCTGATGACCCGCGCGCAGGAACACATCGACCGGCACTGGCGCATCTACGAGGAGATGGCCGGCCGCGGCACCGAGGCCAATCCCTATCGCCACCTCGCCGCCGGCGACAGCCCCGGAGGGAAACCGGCATGAAACTCAATACGACCTATCTCGGTCTCGAACTCGAGCATCCCGTCGTCGCGTCGGCCTCGCCGCTGTCGCAGACACTCGACGGCGTCCGCCGTCTCGAGGACGCCGGCGCGGCCGCCGTCGTGATCCATTCCCTGTTCGAGGAACAGATCCGCCACGAGGCGGCAGCCCAGGCCCATCTGATGGATGCCGGCAGCGAGAGCTTCGGCGAGGCTCTCAGCTATTTCCCGGACCTGGGCGGCGCCGAGATCGGGCCCCAGCAGTACCTGGAGCACATACGCCGCTGCCGCGAGGCCACGGGCATCCCGATCATCGCCAGCCTGAACGGCTCGAGCCCCGAGGGCTGGACCGACTACGCGCGACTCATCGAGGAGGCCGGCGCGCACGCGCTGGAACTGAATCTCTACTATCTGCCGGCAGACCCGGCGGAGTGCGGGGCCGACGTCGAGCGCCGCTACCTGCAGACGGTGCACCTGGTGCGTGAAGCGGTCTCGATCCCGCTGGCGGTGAAGGTCGGTCCGTGGTTCAGCTCTTTCGGGCACATGGCGCTGCAGCTGGAGACCGCCGGCGCGGACGGGCTGGTGCTGTTCAACCGCTTCTATCAGCCGGACTTCGACATCGAGAAGCTGGAGGTTGAGCCGACGCTGGAGCTGAGCCGCTCCGGCGAGATCCGCCAGGGCCTGTTCTGGCTGGCGCTGCTGCACGGCCGGGTGCAGGGATCGCTCGCCGCCACCAGCGGGGTGACCAGCGCGGCCGAGGTGGCAAAGTACCTGCTCGCCGGCGCTCACGTGGTCATGACCGCCTCGGCCCTGCTGCGCCTGGGCCCGCCGTATCTCGCTAGTCTCCGCGACGGCCTGGCGGACTGGATGGAAGGTCGGGGATACGAGAACGTTGACCAGGTACGCGGCGCCATGAGCCAGGGGCGCGTGGCCGAACCCGCCGCCTTCGAGCGCGCCAACTACCTGCGGGTGCTGGACAGCTATCAGAACCGCTGGGGCTGAGCCGCCGGCCGCGTCATCCCGCTGCAACATCCGCCGGGCAGTCTTGATGACCGCGCAGGCTGCGTTATGCTCCTGCGTTGTCTGACAGAAGGACCCCGCACCGTGAGACTCTACGCCCTACTCGCCGCAGCGCTGGTTGCGCTCGCCGCCGGTTGCGCCGCGAACTCCGACCGATCCTCCGGCCCCGGACCGGACGCGCGCACGGAACCGCCGCAGCTCGTGGTCCTCGTGGTGCTGGACCAGTTCGGCGACTGGGTCCTTGCCGAGCACCTGCCGCTGCTGCCGCCCGAGAGCCTGCTGCGGCGGGCCTGGGCCGAGGGCGCCCGCCACGCGGTGGACCTGCGCTACGCCAACACGGCCACCGCGGCCGGGCATGCCACGCTGGTCACGGGAGTCGCCCCGGCCGTGCACGGGGCCTTCGCCAACGCCGTGCACGACGCCGCCCGCGGCCGTCTGCCCATCGTCGACGACGGCGTGCATCGGGTCATCGGCAAGCCGGAGAGCCACGCCAGCCCGGCGGCGCTGAGGGTCGACACCGCCGGTGACCGGCTGCACGAGGCCACCGGCGGGGAAGCCGTGATCGTCGGCATCTCCATGAAGGCGCGGGCCGCCATCCTCGCCACCGGCCGCTCGGCCGATCTCGCCGTCTTCTACGACGACGACATCCCGGCGATGACCACCTCCACCTGGTACCGGCCGGACGGCAGCCTCCCGGAGTGGCTCGCGGCTTTCAACGCCGACTGGCCCGTGGAGCGCACCTTCACCACCTGGCAGCGGCAGGCCGACAGCCCCTGCGCGCGGGACGACGCACCCGGCGAGGGGCCATTCGTCGGCTGGAACAATGTCTTCCCCTACGACCCCGCGGACTCGCACAAGCCCGACAAGGCGTTCGGTTACTCTGCGGCCTCCACACCCTGGTTCTTCGCGGCGGCCCGGGCCGCGATCGAGGCCGAAGGTATGGGCGAAGACGACGTCCCGGATCTCCTCGTGCTGGGCGTCTCCGGCACTGACCGCATCGGCCACGTCTGGGGCGCCACGTCCTGCGAGTACGTCGACAACCTGCTGCGCACGGATCGAGAGCTGACGATGCTGGCCCGCTCCCTCCCCGATGAGATGCGGGTGACCTTCGTGATCACGGCCGACCACGGCGTCGCGCGGCTGCCGGAGCAGACCGGCGAACCCGGCGGGCGTCTACCCAGCGAGACGATCATCGCCACCGCCCGTGAGGCCGCCCGGGCGGCGCTGGGCGAGGGCGACTGGATCGCCGGTTACCAGTCTTCCAGCCTCTATTTCACCACCGCAGGCGACGCCCGTGGCGCCGAGCTCTCCGCGGCCGTGGCCGCTTCGCTCGCGGATCTGCCGGGCATCGAGCGGGTCTATGCGTTCCGCGACCGCGTGGCACTGGCGGCAAGCCCGAACGCCGTCGACCGGCTGGCCGCGGCCTCCATGCCCGAAGGTGTGGACGCGGACCTGCTGGTGGTACCCGCCACCGGCTGGTTCAATGCCGTCTACGACGTCCCCGGCGGCGGCGCCAACCACGGCACGCCCTGGGACTACGACCGCAGGGTGCCCGTGCTGATGTGGGGCCACGACATCGAGCGGGTCGTGGGCGACACGGTCGCGGACGCCGGCCGGGTGGCGGCCACGCTCGCCGCCATCCTCGGCGTTCCCGCCCCGGAGGGCGCGGCACAGCCACCGCTGGCCGGCGTCAGGGCCGGCGCCAGATAAGGGCGGGCGATCCGGCCGTAGGCCATCTCGTTGGTGTCGGTTCGCTACCGCGCGGCGAGCAACATGTAGTTCACCGCGTTACTCGACTGCAGTGACATGCGCTTCGTGAAGGGGTTCACGCGCACCCCGGTCTCGGTGAGCGTCTCCAGCCTGCCTCTTTCGAGCAGCTGCCTGATCTCATCCGGTTTCCTGAAGAGGCTCCAGCGATGGGTCCCCTTCGGCAGCCAGGAGAGCGGTGTCCGGTTGATAGTCGAGACGAACATAACGCCGTCCTCGCCGACCAGACGGGTACAGGCCCGCATGAATCCGGGCAGATCGGCCACGTGCTCGACCACTTCCATATTCAGCACTACGTCGTAGCGAGCGCCGGCAGCGGCAAGTGACTCCGCGGTTACGCAATCGTAGCGAACACGGCGCCCACTCTCGTGGGCGTGAGCGCGTGCGATGCCGATGTTCTTCTCGACGACGTCGATGCCGTGGACGCTCGCGCCGAGGTGCGCCATGGACTCGGACAGGATACCGCCGCCACAGCCGACGTCGAGGACGCTCAGGCCTTCCAGCGGCCGCTGCGCTTCCGGCGACCGGTCCGGCCAGTGTTCGCACAGACGATCGCGTATCCACGCCACCCGCAGCCGGTTCAGCGTGTGCAGCGGCCAGAAGGGCCCGTCCCGGTCCCACCACGTTTCGGCCAGCTCCGAGTAATACCGAACCTCCCGCTCATCGATGCTCGCAGCTGATCGTATCTCGTTCATGGCTATCTTTGGCTCAGGCTTGAGGCCACGAGGATAAGCCAGTTGCCTATGTATTGCGGACCTGAATACTAAACAGGTAATCGACAGATGGCCGGTCTATCGCCCCGACCGTTTGCCGAGTTCGACACGCTGGCTGCCGCCGGTTGCCCCTAGTCGTCCTACGCCCCTGTGACGCATCGCCGGCGGAACGCCCGGGCGTGCGGGACACGACCACTTACGTCAGAAGTGCTGCGGCGGGCCGACGCGGTCTACGAGGACGTCGTGTAGACGACACCGGCGGGCGACTGTCAGCTGCCCCTCTTCAGGCGGCCGCGGAACAGGTCTCGGCGACTCACCGCATGCCCCGGGGCAGCCTCTGCGCTGCCAGGCTTTGCGAGCAGGCTCTTCAAAACCTGGTCGGAGATGTTCTTCGCCGCCTCATGATCCGGGACGCCTATGACGTTGGTGAAAACCGGGGCGGCCAGGAAGACCTGGCCATCGGCTTCGGAGCGATTGGCCGTGAAACGAACGGTCTCCGACGGCAGGTGCCAGTCGCTCTGGTCGCCCTGCTCCACCGCCGACCAGTCGTCCTCGGCGCCGGGCAGCAGGATCAGGTTCATGAACCAGGGGGTGATGAGGATGCCGAGCCGGTGTCCCTCCCAGTCGCGGAATCCGACGGCCTCGATGGAGAGCCGGTCGTTGTAGAACGGCAGGTCCCGCATCCGCGGCTCGGTCGCCCGATACAACGTCAGCAGCCGTTCGATCGCCGCATCACCCATGGCCGGGGACTCAGTCACTCAAGGGGCAGGAACTTGTCCCGCTCCGCATCGCACTGGGGACAGCACCAGTGTTCGGGCAAAGCCGAGAATGGCGTCCCGGGTGGCACCTGCTCGACGTCGTCTCCCTCGGCGGGATCGTACACATGCCAGCAGATACGACACTCCATGCGGGTGCCGTCGCTGATACGGTCGTGCATCGGCTCTCCCATATCGCTCCCGGCGGCAGACCCGCACTCAGTCCTCGGTCCAGTAGGCCTCGAGCAACTGTGCGAGGCGCTTGCCCGAATCGCGTACGTCTTCCGGCGCGGCCTCGACAACGTGGGGCAGATCCGTGATCTCCAGCGAGTTCAGGAGCAATTTGGCCATGGAATTGGCGTAGCGCACCCACCACACGTCGCGGACGCGGGTAGCCGAGATGATGCAGCGACCATAGCCGCGGGCCAGTATGTCCACCGGACCCTTACCCAGAGTCTCGTCCAGGAACAAGAGATCCTCGTCAGACACCGGCAGCAGCGTCAGGTTGACGACGTGGGTCTCGTCACCCGGTTCCCGATTGGCGACTCGGTCGGCGATCTCGGTCAGGATGGCCGGGGCATTCAGCGCTCCCGGTGGCACTTCGCGGCCGCTGATGTCTGCGGGCGTCCGGTCGCGCCCCAGGCTGGCCAGACGCGCAATGAATGGCGCCTCGGCCACTTCCAGCAGATCATGTGTGACCTTGCCATCATCGTTGAAATAGAACGTACGCCATACACCCGTCAGTACCGACTCCTGGGTCTGGGCCAGGAAGTCGCCGGTGAACTTCACCGCCACCTCGCCTTCCCCGAGCACCTGATTGACCAGTTCGCGGTTCTTTTCATCGAGCCCGGAGATATCGGCCAGGGCGGGTTTGCCCGGCTGCCAGTCGTCGAGTGTGCGCTGCAGCCAGTCCATCGCTGCGCGCGCTCCCGTCAGATTCTCGACGGACTCCGGATCCGGGATGGAGGGCGGTTCGTACATGGACATGCCGCGAGGCATGTCGATGTACTGCAGCTCGGCACCGTCGCTCTCGCTCGGCTGGCTGCCCGGACCTATCGCGACGACGGGTATGTCTCTGATGTTCATCTGTGCTTCCCCCGATCGGTCGTTGGGCGGTTCAGGCGGTCACTACCGGAATCTTGAATCCCGGCGGACGCCGCGGTTCAGAGCGTAGTATCTCGTTGATCTCCTCGAGGTACTCCTGCCAGTTCCGGATCCGCGAGATGACCCCGAGATAGCCACCACTGCGGACAAAGACCAGTGAGGGCCACTCCCGGAAACCGTATTTCTTCTGCAGCTCCTTCTCCGCCTCCCTCGTCACCACGGCCGGCCTCAGCTTGCCATTGAATGCGGAAACGATCTCCGGCAGCACGACGGCCACGTCCACGGTCTCACCGAACTTCTTCGGCTCACCGGCGAAGAACAGTACGTTCACCGCGGGGTCGGCCACGAATTCGTCGTGCTCTTCCAGGCCGATGGCAGGATAGGCGTATTCGTCGATCAGCCGCTGGATCAGCGGATGGTTCAGGGTCTCTCCCAATGGACTATCTCCAGGTCTCTTTCGTATCCGGCCGCCCGGACTCGTACTCGTCCATGTTGATGGCGTCAGGACCGGTCAGATCCGTATTCTCGAGAGGCTTGTCGCGTTTCCGGTAATCAATACCCCAGTCACTCAGGATTTCGAGGGCGGCTGCCACCGCTTCCGGCAGGCGGGCCTTCACGGAATCGCGCAGACTGCCGCCGTAGTCGTTCAGGAACTCGGGCTGTACGCCGACCAGTGCCAGCTTCTCCGGTGCCTGGCCGAACATCTCGGCCGACATCAGCACCTCCTGGAAGCCGGTCTGGTGCATGCTCATCTTCTTCACGCCCATGAATTTCGGGACGTCGTCGCCGACGATGACCTTCATCTCGGCGGGCTCGAGACCGAAGTCGATGGCGTCGAGGATCAGCAGGTTCGTCGCGGAGCGCACATAGGGCAGCAGCATCAGGCCGAGCGTCCCGCCGTCCATCACACGGACTTCCGGCGGGAATTCGTACTGAGCGTTCAGCTGCTCGGCGGCGCGCACACCGAAACCCTCATCGGCCCAGAGCGGATTCCCGATTCCGAGGATGAGGGTCTCGAAGCCGACGGGATCCCCGTCGGGCGTTACTGGCGCTATGTCGTCCGTCACCGCGGTTCGTCACCTGGGTAATCGTCCTTGTAGAACCGCCAGCCGGACATGATCGTGCTGACGCTGGACTGCCGCCCCATGAGATCGGCGCGTATCGCCATATACGTATGGATGATCGCGAACACGATGATCAGCCACATGCCGAAATTGTGCCAGGTCTTCACGCCCATGGAGTTCGGGAAGAGGACGAATACCCAGCCGAACAGCACATCCGCCCAGCTGCCGTCACCCAGCCCTTCCGAATAGAGCGCGAAGCCCGTGATCACCAGGAACAGACCCAGGATGAAATTGAAGAACCACATCGCGCTCTGTGCCAGCGGGTTGTGCGCCTTCGTCTTGTACGTCTTCCGGGTCAGGAAGCTGTAGTACTTGATCTCATGGAACAGCTCCTTCCACCAGCTCGCCTTCCAGACGGGCAGGTAGAGCAACTCCCGGGCGTACTTGTTGCCGACGAAGCCCCAGTAGATCCGCACCAGCAGTCCGATGGTGAATACGTAACCCGCAATGAAATGGATCATCCGGATGTTGCCCATCAGGAAGGACTCACTCGCCTCCCCCGGCACACTCGGCAGCGGATTCCCGATCAGATAGCCGGTGACGCACAGCACCACGATGCTGATGGCATGGACCCAGTGCCAGATGCGGACCGGCGCCTCGTAGATATACTCGGGCTTCAGGTTCGCAGGACTGCGCCCACCCATCGCCTCTGTGCTCGTTGCCATGATCGTCTCCTAGTCGATTCCTCGGTTAGCCAGAACCCCTAGCGGATCTTCACCGACGTGAGTTCCTCGCCATCGGGCGAGATCACGTGCGAGGCGCAGGCGAGGCAGGGATCGAAGCTGTGGATCGTACGCAGAATCTCCAGTGGCTGTTTCGGGTCCGCCATGGGCGTACCGAGCAGTGCAGCCTCATAGGCGCCGATATTGCCCTCGTGATCCCGCGGTGAGGCGTTCCAGGTCGAAGGCACGACCGCCTGATAGTTGGCAATCTTGCCGTCCTTGACGTGGATCCAGTGGCCGAGCGAACCGCGCGGCGCCTCGCCGTAACCGACACCCTTTGCGTCCTCCGGCCAGGTATCGGGCTCCCACTTCTCCATGTTCGCGGTCGCGCTGTCGCCCGCCTTGATGTTAGCCATCATCTCATCGAAGACAGTGCGCATCTTGTGGGCTGCCCAGGAGGTCTCGAGCCCGCGTGCCGCGGTACGTCCGAGCGTCGAGAACAAAGCGGTGATCGGCAGATCCAGGTCGGTCAGCAGGCTGTCCACCTGTGCCTTCATCTCCTCGTGACCGCGTGCGTAAGCCACGATGTACCGGGCCAGCGGGCCGACCTCCATCGCGTTGCCGCGCCAGCGCGGTGCCTTCAGCCAGGAGTACTTGGCATTCTCGTCGTGAGCCTCGATCTTCGTCTTCGTACCCTTGGCATTCGGACCGAGTTCGAACTTCGGCTCGGTGATGCCGTCCCAGGGATGCAGACCGGCGTGCGGGTCGCCCGGGTAGTCGTACCAGGAGTGGGTCACGAATTCCTGCACCTGCTCCGGATCCCTCGGATCGACGTCGTAGACCGTCGACAGGTCGCCGTTCAGGATCGCGCCCTGCGGGATCATGAAGCTGTCGTTGTCGAACTGGTTGGCGAAGCGCGGGAAGTCCCCGTAGGACATCACGTTCTTGCTAGACAGGCCTCCGCCGAAACCCCAGTCCTTGTAGAAGGACGCGATGGCCTTCAGGTCGGGGATGTAGACCTGATCCACGAACTGGATGGACTGAGTGATGATGTCGGACACCAGGTTCATCCAGTACATGTTGATCGCACCGACGCCACCCGTGTCGTTCATGTTGATTGAGCAGGGAGCACCGCCAACCAGCCAGTTCGGATGCGGGTTGCGGCCGCCGAAGACCGTGTGGATCTTCACGATCTCCTTCTGGAAGTCCAGCGCCTCCAGATAGTGCGTCACCGCCATCAGATTCGCCTCCGGCGGCAGCTTATAGGCCGGGCTGCCCCAGTAGGCGTTGGAGAAGATACCCAGCTGGCCGGATTCGACGAAGCGCTTCAGCTTGTTCTGCACGTCACTGAAGTAACCCGGCGAAGACTTCGGCCAGTTGCTGATGGACTGCTGCAGCTGGGAAGTGGCCTTCGGATCGGCGCTCAGCGCGCTGACCACGTCTACCCAGTCCAGGGCGTGCAGATGGTAGAAGTGCACGAGATGATCCTGGGTGTACTGCGCCAGCATCATCAGGTTCCTGATGTGGTTGGCGTTGGTCGGAATCTCGATACCGAGGGCGTCCTCTACGCAGCGTACCGACTGGATCGCGTGCACACCGGTGCACACGCCGCAGATACGCTCGACGAAGGCCCAGGCGTCGCGGGGATCGCGGCCCTTCAGGATCACTTCGAGTCCGCGCCACATGTTGCCGGTGGACACGGCGTTCTGGATGACATTGTTCTCGTCGACGTTGACTTCGATGCGCAGGTGGCCCTCGATCCGGGTGACCGGATCCACGACCACGCGCTGGCCGCTGTCGTCGAGATTGAAGCCGTTCGGCGTGGTGATGCTAGCCATTACTGCGTCTCCTCAGGCTGTTTGCGCGTCATGTGGCTGATAGCGGAGCCGGCCGCATGGGCCGCAACGCCAATCGCCGCTGCACCGGCGAGTACTCCGCCGATCTGATCGGCCGTAGCCTCGGCGCCGGTCGGAGAGACGTCGAGTTTGCCGATCGCACTGTAGAAGCTGCCCTTGTCCCAGAAATCGTCTTCGGCGCAGCCGAGACAGCCATGGCCCGATTTCACCGGCCAGGACAGGCCATCGTTCCACTCCACCGTGGAGCAGGCGTTGTAGGTGGTCGGGCCCTTGCAGCCGACCTTGTACAGGCAGTACCCCTTCTTGGCGCCCTCGTCGTCGAACTCCTCGACGAACTGGCCGGCGTCGAAGTGTGGCCGCCGGTAGCACTTGTCGTGCAGTCGCTGGCTGTAGAACATCTTCGGCCGACCCTGGCGGTCCAGTTCGGGCAGCTGATCGAAGGCGATCATATAGGTCAGCACGCCAGTCATGACCTCCGGTATCGGCGGACAACCCGGCACCTTGACGATGGGCTTGTCCTTGATCACCTTGTGGATCGGGACGGCGCGGGTCGGATTCGGCTTCGCGGCCTGCACACAGCCCCAGGAAGCGCAGGAGCCCCAGGCGACGATGGCCTTGCAGTGAGCCGCCATCTCCTTGAGCTTGTCGAGGTAGGGAACCCCGCCCGTCATGCAGTAAACGCCATCTTCGTTCAGCGGCGGGTTGCCCTCACAGGCCAGGATGAACTCGCCATCGTATTTCTCGATGGTCTGCTTCAGGATCTCCTCCGCCTGATGACCTGCGGCGGCCATGAGCGTGTCGTCGTAGTCCAGAGAGATCATGGACAGCACGACGTCGCTGGCGAGGGGATTACCCGAACGGATGAAAGCCTCGGTGCAGCATGTGCACTCCAGACCGTGCAGCCAGATCACCGGCGTACGCGGCTTGGTCTCGAGCGCGTAGGCGATCTTGCCCGCAAACTCCGGACCGAGACCGAGGCCGGCTGCGGTCAGGCTACAAAACTTAAGAAAGCTGCGGCGGGTTATGCCATGCTGGCGCATGACCTCGTATAAGGTTTCTCGGGCTGCCATGGCGACGTCCTCTTCTGCTGCTATGTTCGTCGCTGAATCGGCCAGCCGGCGCGCACCACCATCGAAGGGCCGCAACACGGCTGGCCGTTACCAGCGCGGACGGGTTCGACACGTAGCGTCCTGTTTGTCTCTCAGTCGCTTGTCCCCCATCCGCGTCTATTGTTGGAGTACGGGCGCTTCGACTCCATACTGGTAGATACTTACGCTGGTCACGCGAAGGCGCAATCGGCGCTCGCCGGCGTCATTCGAGCACGATCACGTCCTCGCCGGGCGACGCCGCATACAGCCGTTCCACGTCGGCCGCCCGCCGGCGAAGCGCCACGGACTGGTTCACCGTGCCCTTGTCCGACAGCTCGTGCCCGTCGATGCTCGGCGGCTCGTCCAGAAAGGCGAACCGCCGGATGCGGGTGCTGGAGCCGGGGTTGGCCCGGTTGCGCGCAGCCAGCGCCTGCACGATGCGCTCGCGCACGGCGGGCTCGCCGGCCAGTTCCCGGGCGCTGGCCGGCGGCGCTGCGCCGAGCACCTGTTCGACCCCGGCTCGATTGGGCCAGGCCAGTACGGCCACGTAGTCCCGGTTGAGCCCGCATACCAGCAGGTCGCTCACCAGCGGCGAGCACGCCTGCACCACGGCCGCGCGCAGGTTGCCGGCGGAGACCCAGGTGCCGTTGGCGAGCTTGAACTCCTCGGCCAGGCGGCCGGCGAATCTCAGCCCGCGCTCGATGTCGCCCGGCTCGTTGAACTGCGCCGCGTCGCCGATCAGGAAATACCCTTCGTCATCGAAGATCTCCGCATTTTTCTCGGGCATGTGCAGATAGCCCGGTGTGATCATCGGGCCCTTCATGCGGACCTCGTAGCGCTCGTCCCGGGGTACCAGCTTGATGGTCAGCCCCGGCATCGGCAGGCCGATGCCCACCTCTTCCGTATCGAAGTAGATGGCCATGCAGCCGGAGGTCGTTTCGGTGGCCCCGTAGCCGGTCGTGAAGAAGACCCGCTTGCCGGTCGTGCGCACGGCCAGTTCCTGCAGCCGGTCGTACAGCGCCTGGGGCAGGCCGGCCCCGCCATACAATGCCAGCCTCAGCTTCGAGAAGAACGTCTCGCGGAGCTCGTCGTCGCGCTCCAGCGCGTCGGCCAGCATGGCGTAGCCGGCCGGCACGTTGGTGAAGAAGCTGACCGGGACCTCCTTGAGGTTGCGGATGGTCAGGTCGAACTGTCCCGGCAGCGGGCGCCCGCCGTCTATATATAAGGTGCCGCCGGCGATCATCACCCCGAACTTGCTCGAGGTGCCGGAGACGTGATTCCAGGGCAGCCAGTCGAGCATCACGTCCTTCCAGCCGGCCGTCTCGCCCAGGACCTGTTTCGCCTGGGCCAGGTTGGCCCCCAGCATGCGCTGGGTCTGCACGACCGCCTTTGGCAGGCTGGTGGACCCGGAGGTGAGCATGTAGACGGCCGGCGCGTCCGGGTCCAGCCCTTCGATGGCGTCCTTCACTTCCGGACCCGCCCGCAGCGCCAGCACCTCGGTAATGGCGACGGCGGGCCGCTCCAGCAGTTCCGGCTCCTCGGTGACCACGATGGCGTCGCCGAAATCCACCGCCTCCAGAGCGGCCTTGTACAGCGGCGTCTGCTCGGCGAACACGACCGCCGGCCTGACCAGCTCCAGCACGTGCTTCAGCCGTCCGTAGTCGCCGCCCATGAGCGCATAGTTCACGCTCACCGGGCAGACCGGGACGCCCACGGCCATGGCGCCGTACTTGAACACCGCGTGGCGGATGGAATTACCGGACAGGATCAGCAGCGAGCGGTCGGGGCCGACGCCGTTGTCCAGCAGCCACTGGGCCACCGCGTGGGCGTCGCGGCGGGTCTCCCGGTAGGTCTGGGCCATCCACTCCCCGTCGCCGCCCTCTCTCTCCATCAGGTAGGACTGGTCGGGGCGCTCCCCCGCCTGGCGCTCCAGCTCGAGCAGCAGATTCGGCACGCAGGGCTCGAGCCCGATCTCGGGCGTCACGATCAGCGTGCCGTCGGCGCGTTCCTCCACTGCCATGCTGGCCGAAGGGAAAGCGACCTCCCGGAACGGGGCGGTGCGGAAATCGGTCATGGGGATGGTGTCCTCGGCGCTGTCCGTCGATGGCCCGATCCTTGCCGACTCAGTCAAATAATGCAAGTGACGGTGCCGGTCCGCAGCGACGAGTATCGCGACAGGCAGTGACCGCGCCTGCTATGGTCGCTTGCATAACATGACTCTATACTTGGAACGGTTGTCGGAACCCACAGCGGAGAGAGGCGGAAGCAAATGATCCAGAGTTCACCGGAGCGGATCGCCGAGTACCAGCAGCGGGGATGGTGGGGGCAAACCACCGTGGACGACGTATTCCGCGACGCCGTAGCTCGAGCCGGCGGCGAGGAAGCCGTCGTGGACCCGCCGAACAAGGAGGAGCTGACGGGCGCGCCCCAGCAGCGCTATACGTTCGCCGAGCTGGACCGGCTGGTGGACGGGCTGGCCAGCCGGCTGCTGGCGCTGGGCCTGCGCAAGAACGACGTGCTGGCCACGCAGCTGCCGAATACGGTGGAGGGCGTGGTGACGTTCCTCGCCTGCGCGCGCCTCGGCGTCGTGTTCTGCCCGGTCGCGATGCAGTTCCGGGAGCACGAGCTGCGCTACATCCTTGGCAAGTCGGGCGCCACCGCCTTCATGACGGTGCCCCGGTTCAAGGACACCGAGCCCGCCGCCCGTGCCGAGACGCTCGTGCCCGAGTTCGAACGGTTGCGTCACCTGCTGGTGTGGCGCGGGCAGGAGGCCGACCCCACGGATTTGTCCCTCGAGCGGCTCGCCGGCGCCGACCCGGCGCCGCTGCGAGCCTATCTCGAAGGGCTGAAGATCGATCCCCACGAGACCCTCACACTGTGCTGGACGTCGGGGACGGAGTCGCGCCCGAAGGGCGTACCCCGCCACCACGCGCACTGGGTGGTCAACGGGGAGTCCTGCAGCGAGTGCGGACAGCTGCAGGAGGGCGAGAACATCCTCAACCCCTTCCCGATGGTGAACATTGCCTCCCTCGGCGGCATGGTCATGCCCTGGCTCATGACCCGGGGCAAGCTGGTGCAGCATCACCCTTTCGACCTGCCCGTTTTCCTGCGCCAGATGGCGGAGGAGAAGATCAACTACACCGTGGCCCCGCCCGCCATCCTGAACCTGTTGCTGAAGAACGGGGAGCTGCTGGCGAAGACCGACATCAGCCATCTGCGCTGCATCGGCTCGGGCTCCGCGCCGCTCGCGCCCTGGATGGTGAAGGGCTGGCAGGAGCAGCATGGCATCGTCGTGGTGAATATCTTCGGCTCCAACGAAGGCTGCTCGCTGTTCAGCACGGGCGAGGATTTCCCGGACCCGGAGGATCGCGCACTGTACTTCCCCCGCTTCGGCGTCGAGGGGCTGGAGTGGCCGTCGCGATTCCAGAAGAAGATCATCACCTGCCTGAAGGACCCGGAGACCGGCGAGATCATCACCGAGCCCGAGCGGCCCGGCGAGCTCTGTTTCGACGGCGCGATGCGCTTCGACGGCTACTGGCAGGACGACGAGCTGAATGCCGAGGTGATCGACGCCGACGGCTACTACCACTCCGGGGACCTGTTCGAGATCGTGGACGACGGCGAACCGATACCGCGGCGCTACCGTTTCATCGGCCGGGTCAAGGAGCTGATCATCCGCGGCGGCATGAATATATCGCCGGCGGAGCTGGACGCCCTGGTGGAGAGTCACCCCGCCCTGCAGGAGGCTGCGGTGTTCGGCATCCCCGACGAGGTACTGGGCGAGAAGGTCTGCGCAGCCGTGGTGCCGAAGCCGGGCGAGAGTGTCACCCTGGACGGCCTCATCGAACACCTGAAGAGCCTGCAGGTCGCCTCCTACAAGTGGCCCCAGGAGCTGGTGGTCATGGAGGCGCTGCCGCGCAACCCGTTGGGCAAGGTGGTGCGACGGGAACTGAGCCCACCAGCGCCGACCTGACGGCACCCTAGATGGGCCCTCCTACGCCTGCTCCTGTTGGTGCTCGATCTCGCCGGTGAGCAGCAGGTAGAACGCCGGCACCACGAACAGGGTAAACAGTGTGCCGATGCCGAGCCCGCTGGCGATGACGAGACCGATATTGAACCGGCTCACCGCGCCGGCGCCGGAGGCCGTCAGCAAGGGCACCATGGCGAAGATCATGGCCGCGGTGGTCATGAGAATGGGCCGCAGCCGCACGGCTGCCGCCTTCTCCATGGCAGCGCGCTTGTCCAGACCCTCGCGGGCGCGGACCTGGTTGGCGAACTCCACCATCAGGATGCCGTTCTTGGCCACCAGTCCGATCAGCGTGATCAGTCCCACCTGCGTGTAGATGTTGATCGTCGCGAGGCCCAGCGTCATGAAGATGAGCGCGCCGGCGATGGACATCGGCACCGACACCAGGATGATCAAGGGGTCGCGCCAGCTCTCGAACTGGGCGGCAAGCACCAGGTAGATGACCAGCAACGAGATGAAGAACGTGATCACCAGCGCGCTCGATTGCTGCTTGTACTGCCGCGACTCGCCGCTGTAGTCCCAGCTGAAGCCCACCGGGAAGGACGCCTGCGCGCGTTCCTCCAGAAACGCCAGCGCATCGCCGAGGGTCACGCCCGGTGCCATTGCGCCCTCGACGGCGATGGAGTTCAGCTGCTGGAACTGGGTGCGCTCGGCCGGTTCCACCGTGCGCTCGAAGGTGACCAGCGCGGACAGCGGCACCATCTCGCCGCCGGCCGCCGGCACGTAATAGTCCTCCAGCATGGCGGCGTCCAGCCGGAAATCGCGTCCGACCTGGGGAATGACGCGGTAGCTGCGGCCCTCCAGATTGAAACGATTGATGTAACCCTCGCCCACCAGGGTGGACAGCGTCCGGCCGATATCCTGCATGGAGATGCCGAGGATGCCAGCCCTGTCGCGATCGATGTGCAGGGTAATGCGCGGCCGCGAGAAATCGATGGATTTGCGCACGAAGGCGAACAGCCCGCTCTGCATGGCCTCGCCCATCAGGCCGTCGACCACGCCGTCCACCCGCTCGTAGTCGGCCGCTGAGGTCACCACGAACTGCACCGGCAACCCGCCGGCGGACCCCGGCAGATCCGGCCGCGGGAACACCGCCGCCTGCAGCCCGGCAATCCTCGACACGGCCTGCTGCAGCTCCGGCTGCACCTCCATCTGGGTGCGTTCCCGTTCCTGGCCCGGTGCCATCTTGAAACCGCCGAAGACGGTACTGTTGTCGCCGCCCATGCCCAGGAACAGGAAACTGTCCTCGTATTCCGGCACCTCCTGGAACAGGTCCACCATGCGCCGGGCCCAGGTCTCGTTGTATTCCGGCGTCGCCGTCTGGGGCCCGCGCGCCTGGACGAACAGGATGCTCTGGTCCTCCACCGGCGCCAGCTCCTCGGGCACGGCGGTGAACATGAACCAGATGCTGCCCAGCACGATCAACGCGAAGACGACTGTCACCGGCACGGTGTCCAGAGATGCATGCAGCAGGCGCTGGTAGCGGTCGGCCAGCCACTGGAAGAAGTGCTCCACACGCTGCTCGAAGCGCCCGGGCTCGCCGTAGCGGGTCAGCGCGCGGGCGGAGAGCATGGGCGAGAGTGTCAGTGCCACGATGCCGGAGATCAGTACCGCGCCGGCCAGCGCGAAGGCGAACTCGGTGAACAGGGTGCCCACCAGCCCGCCCATGAAACCGATCGGCGCATACACGGCGATCAGCGTGGTGGTCATGGCGATGATCGGCAGCCCGATTTCGCGTGCGCCGATGATGGCGGCCTCACGGCGGGAGAGTCCTTCCTCGACGTGCCGGTGAACGTTCTCCAGGACGATGATGGCATCGTCCACCACGAGCCCGATGGCAAGCACCATGGCGAGCAGCGTCAGCAGGTTGATGGAGAAGCCCAGCAGCAGCATGACGAACGCGCCGCCAATCAGCGACAGCGGCACGGCCACCGCCGGGACCAGGGCGGCACGGATGGAGCCCAGGGAGAGGAAGATCACCGTCAGCACGATCAGCACGGCCTCGGCCAGCGTGCGGAAGACCTCGTCGATGGACTCTTCAATGAAGCGGCTGGCGTCGAACGAAACCTCGCCGGCGAGCCCGGCCGGCAGTTGCCGAGTGATGTCCTCCATGGCGACGTTGACCCGGCGCGAGACGTCCAGCGGATTCGCGCCGGGTGCCGGATCGATGGCGATCACCACGGAAGGCTCGCCGTTGTACCAGCTGATCGAGTCGTAGTTCTCGGCGCCGAGCTCCACGTCGGCGATGTCGCCCAGGCGCACCAGCGTGTCGTCGCCGGTACGCACGACCAGGTTGCGGAAGGCGTCGGCATCGCTGATATCGGTATCGGCGGAGAGGTCGATGGCGACGTACTGCCCCTTCGTGCTGCCCACCGCCGCAAGGTAGTTGTTCTCGACCAGCACGTCGCGGACCTCCGCCGCCGACACATCCAGCGCGGCCATCCGGTCCGGGTCGAGCCAGATACGCATGGCGAAGGTCTTGCCGCCGAAGAGATCGGCGGACGCCACGCCCTGCACCGCCTGCAGCCGGGGCTGGACCACCCGCAGCAGGTAGTCGGTGGTCTCCGAGGCGCTCATCTCGCCGCCGTAGAAGACCAGATACATGAGCGATGTGCGGCCGCCGACGGTGGCCTCGATCACCGGATCCTCGGCCTCGGCGGGCAGGACGTTGCGCTGGCTCGCCACCTTCGCCTGGATCTCGGCCACGGCCGCATTCGGGTCGTAGTTCAGCACCATGTGGGCCTCGATCACCGAGCGGCCCTGCAGGCTGCGGGAGAACAGATAGTCGATGCCCTCGGCCTCGGCAATGGCCTGTTGCAGCGGCGTGGTGATGAAGCCCTTGATGAGTTCGCTGCTCGCGCCCGGATAGCTGGTGGTGACGGACACCACCGTGTTCTTCGTCTCCGGGTACTGCCGGACCTCCAGCGCGGTGATGGAGCGCAGCCCGAGCACCAGGATCAGCAGGCTGACGACGCTGGCCAGGACCGGCCGGCGGATGAAGAGGTCGGTGAACTTCATGCGCCGTCCGGCCGACGCTCTTCCAGCTCGACCGAATTGTCCACGGTGACCGGCTGGCCGGTCCTGAGCTTGTTCTGGCCGGCGCCGACGACGCGGTCGCCGAGTTCGAGGCCGCTCACGATCTCCACCCGGCCGTCACGCACCTCGCCGGTCGCCACCTGACGGCGGGTCGCGACGAGGCCGCCCTCGCCTTCCTCCACCAGGAACACGGAGCTGCCGTAGGGATCGTAGGTCACGGCCTGGTACGGGAGCGTCAGCACCTCCCGCCGGCGCTCCTCCAGGATGCGCACCTCGGCGAACATGCCGGGTCTCAGCGCCCGGTCGTCGTTGGCGAATATGCCGCGGACACGCACGCTGCGGGTGCCCTCGTCGATGCCCGGGGTGATGGCATGGATGCGTCCGCTGAACGTGCGTCCGGGGTGCGCGGGTACCTGCGCTTCCACCTGCTCGTCCGGGGTGAGGCGCCCCAGGTAGCGCTCCGGCAGCGTGAACTCGACGAAGATCGGCGACAGCGAGACGAGGCTGACGATTTCCTCGCCCGCGGCCACATAGCGGCCGCGGCTGACGCGCCGTATGCCGAGTTCCCCGGCGAACGGTGCCCGCACATCCTTCTTGCGGATGACGGCACGTTTCGCGGCGACCTGGGCCTCCAGGCTCTCCAGCCGGGCCACCGCCTCGTCCAGCTCCGAGGCAGAGGCGAGCTTGTCCGCCACCAGTTTGCGCGTGCGCTCCAGCGTAATCGCGGCCAGCTTGCGGTCGGCCAGCAGCGTCTCCAGTTCCGCACGATCCACCTCGTCGTCGAGCTGCACGATGCGCGCGCCCTGCTCCACCCGGTCGCCGGTGATGAAGAAAATGTCGCTGACTTTGCCCGGGACCTCGGCGGCTACCATGATGCCGCTGGTGGGTACGGCACTGCCGACGGCGGAGAGGACCGGCACCCAGCTGGCGCGGCTCACCTCCACGGTAGTCACCACCGCGGGGGGCTGGCTGCGCGGCCCTGCCCCCTGCCATTGCACGTATTTCCACGCGAACAGGGAGCCGAACAGCGCCCCCGTGATCACGACGACGATGATGAGTCTCTTTATCAGGGGAAGGCCTCTCTGTATCTGGAAACTGACGATTCCGCGGGGACGACCCGGACGCGAGGAACCGGACTCCCGGGGCAGCCGCGGTCACCGGCGGACGCCCGCCGCACCGACGGAACAGGTTAGTGTACCGGAAGCTGCCCCACGACCGAATCGCCGTTTCGTGCGCAGTCGGACCGGACGCCCGACTGCCGGACCCGGAATCAGCGCCCGACGACGAAGCTGACCGTGGTGGTGGCGCTGCCGCCGATGTTCAGCGTCGCCACCGTCTTCGCACCCTCGATCTGGTAGTCGCCGGCCTGGCCGGTGACCTGCTTGTAGCTGTCCAGCATCATCCGCACGCCGGTGGCGCCCACCGGGTGACCCAGGCCGATCAGGCCGCCGCTCGCGTTCACGGGGATGCGGCCGCCCGGGGCGATGTCGCCGTTCTCCACCGCCTGCCAGCTCTGGCCCGGCGCCGTGATGCCGAAGTGGTCGATGGCCATGTACTCGGTGCTGGTGAAGCAGTCGTGGGTCTCGATGCCGTCCAGCTGATCCACGCCCTCGATGCCGGCGCGGCCGAAGGCGTCGGTGATGGCGCCGCGGACGTGGGGGAAGATGTACGGCGCGTCCCTGCTCTCCTCGATCTTCTGCTGATAGGTGATCGGCGCGGTGCGGTGGCCCCAGCCCCGGATCCAGGGCAGGTCATGCAGGCTCATGCCGTGGTGCTTCGCATACCCGGCCGCCTTTTCCGCGCCGGCGAGGAAGACGATGGCGGCGCCGTCAGTGATCTGGCCGCAGTCCTGCTTGCGCATGCGCCCCTCGATGACCGGGTTGGCCTCGTCGTCCTCGGCGAAACTGGCATCGGTGAATTCCCAGCGCCGGGTCTGCGCGTTCGGGTTGCGCCGCGCATTGTCGAAGTTGATCTTCGCGATGCCGGCCAGGTGTTCGTGCTTCAGGCCGTAGCGGCGGTCGTACTCCTCTGCCAGCTCGCTGAAGAGATGGGGCCACGGGAATTCCACGCCCGTGCACTCGTGCCCGCTCCACATGGCCGGGCCGCCGATCAGATCGGCGGCGGTCTGGCCGGGCACGTTGCGCATCTGCTCGATGCCGATCACGGCAGCCAGGCTGTAGCGGCCGGCCTCGATATCCGCAGCGGCGGACAGGAGCGCAACGCTGCCCGAGGCGCAGGCGGCCTCGTGCCGGGACGCCGGCTTGCCGGAGAAGGCCGGGTGCAGTGCGGCGAAGAAGCCGCCGAGATGGCCCTGCTTGCAGAAGAGCTCGGCGGCGAAGTTGCCGACATGGGCCACCTCGATCTCCTCGGGCTCGATGCCCACGGTACCGACGCCGGTACGCACGGTATGCCCGAAGGCATCGAACAGCTCGTCCCCGTTGCGGGCCCAGTTGGCAGCGAAATCCGTCTGATAGCCGCCGAGCACGTAGACTCGCTCGCTCATCGTTCCGCCTGCCGCTCACGCTCGAGGGTCCGCCACATCTGGTCGATGCGATCGGCACCCCAGTACATCTCGTCGTCCAGGAAGAAGGTGGGCGCGCCGAACACGCCCCGCTCCATCGCCTCGTCGGTGACCGTCTTCAGCTTCTGCTTGACCTCATCCCGGGCCGTGCCCTGCAGCACTTCTTCCGCATCCAGGTCCAGCCCTTTCGCCACCTCCGTGAGCACCGCCGGATCCGAACAGTCCCGGCCCTGACCGTAGCTAGCGTCGAAGACCGCAGCGATCCAGGCCACGGAATCTTCCTCGTCGATCTCCTTCAGGAACCAGTAGGCGCGGGCGGCGAGGATGCTGTTGAAGGGGAACGGATCCGGCCAGTGGTAGGGCAGGCCCCATTCCGCCGCCGAGCGCTCCACGTCATGCCAGACGTAGCGGCCCTTCAGGGAATCCGGCTGCGGCGGCGCATGGCCGCGGGACTTGAATATCGCTCCCAGCGCGATCGGCTGCCAGTCGACCCGGACGCCGAACTCATCCGCCAGGGCGCGCAGCCGGTGCTGACCGATGTAGCTGTAGGACGAGGAGAAGTCGAAGTAGAAATCGATCGCTCTCTTCATCGGAGGACCTCGTTGAAACCAATGGCTTTCATAACTAGACTCGGGGCGACTATATAATGCCGGTGGGGCGATCGCAATCGAAGCTATCCAGGCAATCGAAGCCGACCGCCTGCCGCCAACACCGACTCACCCGGAGCGACCGACATGACCGACGTCTTCATCTATGATGCCGTGCGCACGCCCCGTGGCAAGGGCCGCGAGGGCGGCGCGCTGAACGGGCTGACTCCCCTGGACCTGCAGAAGGCCCTGATCGGCGCGCTGCTGGAGCGCACCGGGCTCGATGCCGGGCGTATCGACGACCTCATCCTCGGCTGCGTGACGCAGGTGGGCGAACAGGGCGGCAACATCGCCAAGGTGGCGGCACTCTACGCCGGCCTGCCCACCTCGGTGCCGGGCATCACCGTAAATCGCTACTGCTCGTCCGGGCTCGACGCCTGCAACTTCGCGGCGATGAAGATCGCCACCGGCATGGACGAGCTGGTGCTGGCCGGCGGCGTGGAGTGCATGTCCCGGGTGCCGATGCTCTCGGACAAGGCCACCTTCTATTCCGATCCGGCGGTGGCGCAGAAGACGCGATTCGTCCCCATGGGGCTCGCCGCAGACCTGGTGGGCAGCCTCGACGGCATCAGTCGGGAGGACTGCGATGCCTACGCGGTAATGAGCCAGCAGCGCGCGGCCCGGGCGCAGAACGGGGGCCGTTTCGCGAAGTCGCTGGTGGCCGTGACGGATCCCGCCAGCGGGGCCGTGGTGGAACAGGACGAGTGCGTGCGCCCGGGCGTGACCACGGAAAAGCTCGCCACCTTCGAGCCCCTGTTCACGGAGTTCGGCGAGAAGGGCTATGCGGCGGCCTTCAAGGCGGCGTTCCCGGAGCTGGGCGAGCTGCGCTACCTGCATCATGCCGGCAACTCGCCGGCCGTGGTGGACGGCGCCTCGCTGGTGGCGCTCGGCAGCCGCGCCGCAGGCGAGGCCGCCGGCCTGAAGCCCCGCGCGCGCATCCGGGCGATGGCCAACGTTTCGTCCAGCGAACTGCTGGCGCTGACCGGCGGTATCGACGTCGTAGCCGCTGTGCTCGCCAAAGCCGGCATGGACCACGGCGACGTGGACCTCGTAGAGTTCAACGAGGCCTTCGGCGCGGTGTCGGTGAAGTTCCTGCGCGACATGCCCTGGGACGCGGAGCGCATCAATCCCAACGGCGGCGCCATCGCGTTGGGCCATGCCATGGGCGCGACGGGAGCGAGCCTGGTCGGCACCGTGCTCGACGAGCTGGAACGTCAGGACCTGGGAGTGGGCCTGGTGGCCATCTCCGGCGCCGCCGGGATCGGCACCGGGCTCATCGTGGAGCGCGTTGCGGCGTCCTGATCAGCGGTTGGCGCGGGCGGTACCCCGGCGCGGCCGGTAGGCATCGCGGTCGAAATCGACGTCTTCCGGTTTCAGCGCCTCGCCGCATTCACTGCAGACCATGGCGCTGACCAGCGGCTCGCCGCAGGGCCGGTGGATCAGCTCCAGCGGGCGGCGGTCCGGGGCGACGATCCAGCGATTGGCCCATTCGTGCATGGTCAGCGCCACCAGATAAAGGTCCATCCCCTTCTCCGTGAGTCGGTACTCGTAGCGCACCGGCCGCTTCTGATACGCCTTGCGCTCCATGATGCCGTGGTGGACCAGCAGCTTCAGCCGGTCTGACAGGATGTTGGTGGCGATGCCGATGCCTTTCGCGATGTCGTCGTAGCGGCGCAGACCGAAATAGGCGGCAGCCGTTACGAGACCGGTCCAGCGGTCACCGATGACGTCCAGCGTATGGAAGAAGCGCTGATCGGCGGCCTGGCTGGATTTGCTGTCTTTCTTGGAGCGGCGCTGAAACCGCGCCGGCACTGCGGCACCCTTGCTGTCCGGCGCACCGGGCTCAAACCGCACGCTGTACATGGTAATGGGCTCGGCGCAGGCGCTGCAGCGGAACTCGGCCTGCATGGCGTGTCCGCAGTGCTTGTGCACCAATTCCGGATGCGACTCGCCCCCGAAGCCCCAGCGCGTATCCCAGTTCCAGACCGACAGGATGACAGGGTAGAGGTCGAGGCCCTTGTCGGTGAGGCGGTATTCGTAGCGCGGCGGGGACATCTGGTACGGATTGCGGTACAGGATGCCGTTCTCCACCAGACGCTTCAGCCGGGACGCCAGCGTGCCGCGCGCGGCACCGCTGCGGTGGCGCAGGTCCTCGAAGCGGCGGAAGCCCAGGAACACGTCCCGGATCACCAGCATCGCCCAGCGGTCACCAATCACCGCCAGGGCCTGGGCCACCTGGCTGTTGAGGATTAGGTCCTGCTCGGCTTTGCCGCTGCGGCTATCCGCGGCCATTGCCCCCGCCGTTCCTCGAGCGTCGCGGCGGCAGGGGAATCATCCCGCTGGTCTTCTCCATGTAGTCCCTGTACCCCGGTTTCTCCCGCGCCATCTTCTTGTCCAGCGTACGCTGTCCCGTGACGTTCACGATGAGGTAAGTGTAGCCGATCGGGCCGATTATGGTCAGCAAACCCCACGGATTGTCGCAGGCGATCAGGAACAGGCCCCACCAGACGCAGAGTTCGCCGAAATAGTTCGGGTGCCGGGAATAGCGCCACAGCCCGGTATCAAGCACCTTGCCCTTGTTGGCGGGATTGGCCCGGAAGCGGGCCAGTTGATGATCGGCCACCGTCTCGAATACGAAGCCCACCAGCCACAGGGCAGCGCCGGCGAACGCAGCGACGCCCAGGCTCGCCGGTTCCCGGTAGATCTGCCCCACCTGGATCGGCAGCGAGACCAGCCAGAGCACGATGCCCTGCAGCAGGAACACCTGCCGGAGGCTCAGCCAGATGAAGGCGCGGTCGTCGTTCACCCAGCTGCGCAGCTTCGTGTAGCGCGGGTCCTCGCCATGGCCCCAGTTGCGCCGCACCAGATGCACGGTGATACGCACGGCCCACAGCGCCACGAGTGCCAGGATCAGGTTCTTGCGCGGCTCGGCGCCGTCCGTCGTCACGTAGGTCACCCCCGCCACACTCAGCAGGATCACCGCGAAAGCCATGTCGATGATGCTGACGTCCCGCAGCGGGATGCTGATCAGCCAGAGCGCGAGCACGGCTCCCAGGGTGACACCCAGGTTGACCAGCAAGACCAGACCCGTATCCTGCCAGAGCGGCTCCATAACCCCTCCCCGGCGCCTGCAGAGTTGCGCCACTTGGAAAAACCTGTGTTAGTCTATTCGTGAAAGTTACTGATTGCCAATCGGTGGCTGGGAACCTCAGCAGAACGGAAAACAACCTCAGGGTGGGGGGATGACACACGCCAGCGCACGACAGCGCTTCGACGGGATCCGTGCGGGCCTGCGCCTGCCGGTCGTCGTCGCGCCCATGTTCCTCGTTTCCGGTCCGGAGATAGTGGTGGCCGCCGCCCGCTCGGGGGTGCTCGGCTCGTTCCCGGCACCGAATGCCCGCACCATCGACGTGTTCGAGGAGTGGGTCTCGACCATCAGCGAGCGGCTGGCCGGCTTCCGCCGCGACCAGGTTGCCGGCGCCACGGATGCCTGGGCCATGAACCTGGTCGTGCACCGCACCTACGACCGGCTGGACCAGGAGCTCGCGATCCTGGAGAAATACCGCCCGCCCATCGTCATTACGGCACTGGGCAGCCCGAAGGACGTGGTGGATACCGTGCACGGCTGGGGCGGGCTGGTGATCGCCGACGTGAACAGCGTGGAGTACGCGCGCAAGGCGGCCGCGGTGGGCGTGGATGGTCTGGCCCTGGTCTCCGCCGGCGCCGGCGGCCACACCGGACACATGGCAGGCTTCGCGTTCGTGCCGGCGGTGCGGGAATTCTTCGACGGCATACTCATACTGGCCGGCGCCATCGGCGACGGCCGGGCCGTGCGCGCGGCGGAGGTACTCGGTGCCGACCTCGGTTACATGGGTACCCGCTTCATCGCCGCCGAGGAGAGCATCGCCTCCGGGGAATACAAGCAGATGGTCGTCGACTCGGTGTTCCCGGACCTCGTGCTCACCGACTTCTTCACCGGCGCCCACGCTTATTACATGCGCCAGAGCATCGAGGCGGCCGGCCTGGACCCGGACAACCTGGAGGCCGGCACAGGCATGAACCTGTCCGAGAAGAAGGCCTGGAAGGACGTCTGGTCGGCCGGCCAGGGCGTGGGCACGATCCACAAGGTGGAGCCGCTCGCCGACATCGTCGACGCTATTGCCGAGGAATACGAGGCCGCCAAACGGGTCCCCTGAGGACCGTCAGGCCGTCCGGTCAACCCACCCTGTCAGCCCTTCCCTGGAGCGCCGGCGACGAAGCGGCGGAAATGTTCCACGGCCGCGGGCGCGTGGCCGTCGAAGGGCAGCCCGGCCAATTCCTCGAGCACGGCGCCGGCGGCAGCCGCATCCGCATCTTCCATCCAGCGTCCGTCGGTCTCCTGCATGCGGGCGCGGGCGATCCGGCCGGCCCCCGAGATGACGATCTCGCCGTTCAAGGCGCAGCGTTCGCTGACCAGCCAGGCCGCCACCGGCGCCACGTAATCCGGTGCCATGCGCTCGCGCAGCGCGTCGGGCAGGTGGGCCTCGGTCATCTGCGTCGCGGCGTAGGGCGCGATGGCGTTCACCCGCACCTCCCGGCCGGCGCCCTCGTGGGCCAGCGCGTACGTGAGGCCCAGCAGCGCCGCCTTCGACGACGAATACGCCGGCAGGCCGTGCTCGCCGTACAGTCCCGCCACCGAGGTGCTGAGCAGCACGGCACCGCCGCGCTGATCGTAGAGATGCCGGAACAGAGGATGCAGCACGTTGACGGTGCCGAACAGGTTCACCTCGAAGTTGCGCCGGAACTCGTCGATGCTCTGTTTGTGGAAGCTCCGACCCTCGGAGACGCCCGCGTTCGCGATGAGGGCATCGATTCGGCCCCAGGTATCGAGCGCCAGTTGCAGCAGTCGCTCGCCGGCGCCGGCCTCGGTAATCTCTGAGTAATCCGCCACGGCCTCGCCGCCGGCGGCACGGATCTCGTCCACCACGCGGTCCGCCGAGGCCTGCTCCTCGCCCGCGTGGCTGCGGTTGTTCACCACCACCCGCGCGCCCCGGGCGGCCAGGTAGCGGGCATAGGCGCGGCCGAGCCCCTTGCCGGCGCCGGTGATGACCACCACCCTGCCGTCGAACGGCACGGCTTCAGGCGGCATCGGAGGCCCGCGGCCAGCGGGTCTGCACCCAGCGGAAGCGCCGGGTCACGAAATCGAGGTCGGCCAGACAGGCGTTGCCCGCCGGGTTCAGGCCGGTGACGTGGAAATCGCTGTAGGCCGCGGCGAAGTTGATGGGCATGCCGATGAGGTTGCACGACAGCGAGGCGCCGGCGTCGTGGTAGGCATCCTCCGCACGGGCCAGGAAGGCATCGTTGGTCGAGTAGACGTGGGACGTGATCGCGCCGTGGGCGCGCACGTCGTCGGTCGCCCGGGCCAGCCCGGCGTCGGCATCGTCCGCGGCGATGACGAAGGAGATCGGCCCGAAGTGCTCCTCGCCGAACAGGTCGCCGGCGTCGGTGTCCACCTGCACGATCAGCGGGGTGGCGGTGCGGGCGTCGGGGTAATCGGGGTGTTCGTAGGGCCCGGAGTCGCGCAGGATACTCCCTCGGTCCCACACGCCGTCGCGGATGCGGTCGATGCTCTCCAGGATGCGGGGGTCCACCAGCGCACCGCACAGGTTGCCCGCCTGCTTCGGGTTGGCGAGGAACTCCTCCACGGCATCGACGATCCCTGCCGCCACCTCGTCGAAGGGGAGATGCCGCCCGCCGGTCTCGATGCCGCCGCGCGGCACAAAGATGTTCTGCACGCTGGTGCACATCTGGGCGGACGCCTGGCACAGCGAGTGCGCGATGGCCCTGCGCATACCGTCGAAGTCGTCGGTGGATTCCACCACCACGGAGTTGCAGCCGGCAGTCTCCGTGAAGACGAGCTTGTCCGTGCAGTGCTGCTCGATCCAGCCGCCGAAGCGGGGTCCGCCGGTGAAATCGATGATGGCGCAGTCCGGATGGCGGATCAGCTCCAGGGTGTTCGGCTCCGCCTCGGTATCCGCCGCCATCAGGATCAGGTCCGGGTTATGGCCCGCCTCGGCCAGCACCTCGCGCATGGTGCGCACGAAGATCGCCACCGGCAGCGTGGTCTTCGGGTGCGGCTTCACGATGACGCCGTTGCCCGTGGCGAGGTCCGCCATGATGGCCGGGTAGCCGTTCCACTGGGGGAACGTGGCGCAGGTGATCACCACGCCGATGCCGCGGGGCATGATGCGGTAGCGCTTCTCGAGTTCGGTCTCCGGTCCGGCGCCGAAGCGCCGCTGCCAGGTCGCCTCGCCCGGCACGTCGTCCATGGCCTTCCAGGCGTAGGCCAGCGCCTCCAGGCCCCGGTCCAGCGCGTTCGCGCCGCAGCCGGCGAATGCCATGATGAAGCTCTGGCCGGCCGTGTGGACGGTGGCGTGGGCATTGACGAACAGCGACTCCGCGCTGCCCAGCCGGTCCAGCATCTCGAGGCAGACGCCCACGCGTTCCTCGGTGGGCGCGCGACGCCAGGCGCGCTGGGCCTCCCTGACCGCGGCGAACGCCCGCTCCGGGTCGAGCTTCGGGTAGGTGATACCGAGCGCCTCGCCGGTGAGTGGCGAGACCTCCTCGCCCACCTCGCCGACGGTGGCGGGCAGCTCGATGTCGAACGGCCGGCCCAGCATCGACTCGTAGGCCGCGAGGCCGGCGGCGGGAATCTCCTTGCCGTGGACCTTGCTGCTGGGCGATTCCGGGTACGCCGTCCAGGCGTAACGCTTCTCGCAGGCATCCACTGCCTTCTCCAGCGTCGCGCGATGTTTCTCGAACAGGCTGCTCATGGTTCCGTCCCGGGCTCCGTGGAGGGTGGAACGATTCTAGGGATTGACAGTCCCGTTGTGCAAGCCATAACGCTGTGGGAGGGCCTTCAGGCCCGATTCCCTAACGCCGATTCCTCGCCGCCGCCTCAATTCTCCCCGGAACCGTTCAACGTAATCGCCAGAATCCCGTCCAGCGCGCGCCGCACCTCGCGCAGCTCGGTCAGCAGAGCCTGTCGCACTTCGGCCGCGGTGCCGCCACCCTGCAGCAGGTCCCGATGTGCCGCCAGCTTCAGGGCCGTCTCGTACAGGGACTTCGAGACGGACTCCTCGGAGAACAGCCGGCCCTGCAGGCGCATCTGCCGGCCGAGCTTCAGACAGCCGGAGACGAAGGCGGCCCGGTCCTCCACCGCCTCGGCGCCTGCCTCGGCCAGCGCCCGGGCCACCACCCGGTAGGCATCCGCGAAGGACCGCAGCACGGCGTGGGCCAGCAGCAGCCGGCTCTGGCGCAGCACCCGCACGACGCCTTCCTCGCCGCCCGCGAGCGCCTCGCGCCAGCTCGGGAAACGCTCCTCCAGTACCGCCTGCACCGCCGCCGGATAGTCCTGGCGGCGCGGGAAGTAGAAGTCGAACAGGAACAACTCGCGCAGCTCTTCCAGCAGCGTGAACACGGCCGCCTCCCGCTCGCCCTCCGGCGCGCCGGCGGCGCGGTACAGCGCCACTTCCACCAGCGCGTCGAGGACGAAATGGTGGATGGCCGTGTTGCGGTAATAGGCGGCCTTCAGGTGCTGGTCGGACGTGATGGCGTAGAGCCGCTCCGTGCCCTCGTCGAAGAAGGTCACGATGCCGGTGGAGCGCAGCTGCTCGAGTGTGGCCGGCAGCGTCTCCGGCTGGCGGAAGTCCGGGTCGCCCGCGATCTCGAGATGGCGACGCCGCACCAGGCTCATGCCGACCCGGGTGAGGAAGCCGATCTCCTTCAGACTCAGCGCCCGGTTGCCGGCGGCGAGCAGGATCAGCGTGACGATGGCGGTGGCGGTGATGGGCGTGGCCGCGTTCATGCGGAAGGCGACCTGCAGCGCGAGATTCTGCACCAGCGACTGCTTTTCCGACTCGTCCGGCCCCGCCTCGAGGCTGTCCCGGGGCGCCAGGTCGGTCAGCGCCAGCTCCTCGCCGAAGCGCAGGAAGATGCGGCCGTGGGGCGCCGAGGAGCGCAGGAAGCGCACGATCCACGTCGCTCCCTCCGGCTTCTTGGCGTGGCCGCGCTGCTCGGTGGCGTAGTCCTCCACTTCCGTGATCTGGTCGTAGGTCACCGACACCGGCACGAACGCCACGTCGAGCAGCTGAGTGCGCAGGATGGACTCGACCACGTAGTTGAACAGGCCGTAACGCGGCGGCAGCAGCTTGCCCGTCCGCGAGCGCGTACCTTCCAGCGCCCACAGCAGCGAGAAGCGCTTGTCGATGAGGTAGTCGATATAGCGGCGGAAGGTCGCCTTGTAGATCTCGTTATCCTGGAACGAGCGGCGCAGGAAGATGATGCCGGCGCGACGCCCGAGCGCCCCCAGTCCCGGTGTGTTCAGGTTGATGCCGCCGAAGGTGAGCGGCAGCGGCAGGTTGGCATCGAACAGCACCATCGACAGCGCGATCGTGTCCAGCATGGACTTGTGGCTGATCAGGAAGGCGACCGGTCGACTGCCGAGCAGCTCAGCGACGTGTCGAAGCTGCTCCTCGTCCACGTCGATCTCCGGGTCGTGGTTGCTGCGCGCGGCGGCCCGGTAGATGGCCATGGCGAGGTCCAGCGAGAACGGCGTCTGTCGGGCGGCCATCTCCTCCAGGTAGTCGCCTGCCTTGTCGGTGACCTTCTGCACGCTCTCGTCGCGCTGCTGCGCCAGGTTGGCAAGCTGTTCGCGGAATTCCCGGTTGGCGAACACGTCCTTCGGCAGCAGTCTGGCCACCTTGTAGCGCGTCCCACGGGCGACCCGCTCCGCCCGCTCCAGCGTGATCAGCGCCTGACGGCGGACGAAATCCGACAGCCCGACCGTCGGCGCGTCGCTGCCGTGCTGGTCCCGATAGCGCTGCCTCAGGTCCTCGAGCGGCGCCCCCTGACCGGCGATGAAGCGCATCCGGTCCGGCTGGCCGCGGGCGATCCTGCGGCGGCTGAACAGGGTCGGCCGCTCGGTCCACGCGAAAAAGAAATCCCGCAGCAGGCTGCCGCCCTCGTCCCGGTCTGCGGGCAGCCACACGATGCGCACGGGCTGCAGCCACGTATCCGGTTCCATGTGATCCGCGCCGGCAAGACCCTCGCCGTCCTGGGGCAGGTCGAGCAGGCGATAGTCGGTCTTCTCGCCCGCCGGGCGGGTGGACTCGATCCAGTCCCTGAGCAGCTTGTGTTCGAACCGGTCGGGCGCATCGAGCAGGAACACCACACTGCCGTGACTCTCGTCGGGCCACGGTGAATCCGCCGCTCCCGACTCCAGTGCCGTTTCCTGCAGTGACTGCCTGTTCACGCCGGTTACTCCCCCTTCGCCGGTGGGCGCTGCAACGCCTCTCGTCCGGCCATGCCCGACCGCAGTATCGCATGGATAGCGGCTCTCTGTGGCCGCCGCCCCGGTCAGATCGTGCCGTACAGGCGGTCGCCCGCATCGCCCAGGCCCGGGACGATGTATTTCTTCTCGTTCAGGTGATCGTCGACCGCGGCCGTGTAGATCTGCACGTCGGGATGGGTCTTCTCGACCGCGGCGATACCCTCCGGGCAGGTGACCATGCAGATCACGATGATCTTCTCAACGCCGCCGGCCTTCAGCAGATCCAGCGTGGCGATGGTGGAGCCGCCGGTAGCCAGCATCGGGTCCACCACGATGTACAGCGCGTCTTTGTGGAAGGTGGGCAGCTTCTGGTAGTACTCCACCGGCGTCGCCGTCTCCTCGTCGCGCTGCATGCCCACAAAGCCGACCTTGGCGATGGGCACGAGATCCAGGATGCCTTCCAGCATGCCGACGCCCGCCCGCAGCACCGGCACCACCACGATCTCGTTGGCGATGCGCTTGCAGGTGGCCGGGGCCACGGGCGTCTCCACTTCGACCTCCTCGACCTGCACCTGCTTCAGCGCCTCGTAACAGAGAAACATCGTGATCTCGTTGGTGAGTTCGCGGAATTTCTTGTGCCCGGTGTCCTTGTTCCGGATCAGGGCGAGCTTGTGCTGGATGCAGGGGTGATCCACTTCGACGTACATGGGCAGGCCTCGTCGTTGGTTGCGCGGATTGGCCGCTCGGAATGGTGCTACGCAGTCGGCGGCGATTATACCGCCTCCGCCGGCCGCCACCCGCGGCGCCGCACACCGGTTACTGACCAGCGATTTCTGACTGATCACGGATACCGGTAAACTAGCCGCCTCTCACCGCAAGCCCCGCAGCCATGGCCAAGCTCTATTTCTATTATTCGTCGATGAACGCCGGCAAATCGACGTCGCTGCTGCAGTCCAGCTACAACTACCGGGAGCGGGGCATGCACACGCTCGTGCTGGCGCCGGAGCTGGACGACCGCTACGGCGTGGGCCGCGTGACATCCCGTATAGGCCTCGAGACCGACGCGCTCACCTTCCGCACGGGCGACGACCTGTTCGCCACCGTCGAGCGCGAACACGGCGAGCGGCCCCTGCACTGCGTGCTGATCGACGAGGCCCAGTTCCTCACCCGGCAGCAGGTCTTCGAGCTGAGCGAGGTCACGGACCGGCTGGGCGTCCCGGTGCTCGCCTACGGTCTCAGGACAGACTTTCAGGGCGAGCCGTTCGAGGGCAGCAAGTACCTGCTCGCCTGGGCCGACAACCTGAAGGAGATCAAGGCGATCTGCCATTGCGGCAGCAAGGCGACGATGGTCATCCGCCTGGACGGCGAGGGTCGCGCAGTCACCGAGGGCTCCCAGGTGGAGATCGGCGGCAACGACCGCTACGTCTCGATGTGCCGCCGGCACTTCAAGGAACGCTTCTACGCCGGCGGCGACTGAGCCGGCGCCGCTCCCGCCATGCAGTTCCTCACCGCCCTCGCCGGCATCGTCACACTGCTCGTGCTGGCCGTCCTGATGTCGGAGGACCGCCGGCGCATCAGGCTGCGCACCGTGGGTATCGCGCTGGGCCTGCAGGTGACCATCGCGGCGCTGGTCATCTACTTCCCGCCCGGGCGCGGCGCCCTGGCCGGCCTGGTCCGGGGCGTGCAGAACGTGATCGACTACGGCAACGAGGGCATCGAATTCGTCTTCGGAACGCGCACCACCGAGAGTCTCGGCTTCACCATCGCCGTGAACGTGCTGCCGGTGATCGTCTTCTTCTCGGCGCTGATGTCGCTGCTCTACTACCTCGGCATCATGCAGCGGGTCGTCTCGGTGCTGGGCGGCTGGCTGCAGCGCCTGCTCGGCACCACCCGCACGGAGTCCATGTCGGCGGTCTCGAACATCTTCGTCGGTCACACCGAGGCGCCGCTGGTGGTGAAACCCTATCTCGCCGGCATGACACGGTCGGAGCTGTTCGCCGTGATGACCGGCGGCTGCGCCACCATCGCCGGCGCCGTCATGGCCGCCTACGCCTCCATGGGGGTGGATCTCAACTACCTGATCACGGCGAGCTTCATGGCCGCGCCCGGCGGCCTCGCCATGGCCAAGATCGTCATGCCCGAAGCCCATGCGCGGGAGGCGGAGATCGCGGTGGGCCCGGTGGAGGAGGACGAGAAGCCGGTCAACGTCTTCGAGGCCATCGGCAACGGCGCGTTGCTCGGCCTGAAGCTGGCGCTGAACGTCGGCGCCATGCTACTCGCCTTCGTGGCGATGATCGCGCTGCTGAACGGGCTGATCGGCGGCGCGGCCGGGCTGGCCGGCTACGAGGGCCTGACACTGCAGCAGATCCTCGGCTGGCTGTTCGCGCCGCTCGCGTTTTTGCTCGGCATCCCGTGGGCGGAGGCGCCGGCGGCGGGCAGCCTGATCGGCCAGAAGCTCGTCATCAACGAGTTCTACGCCTACGCGAACTTCGTGCAGATCAAGGACGATCTCTCCACCCATGCACAGACGGTGGTCACCTTCGCCCTGTGCGGCTTTGCGAATCTGACCTCCATCGCTATTCTGCTCGGAGGGCTCGGCAGTATTGTCCCTGCCCGCCGGCACGACATCGCGCGCTTCGGGCTGAAGGCCGTGCTGACCGCGACGCTGGCCAACATGATGAGTGCGGTGCTCGCCGGGCTGTTCTACTCACTGGCCGCCTGAGCGACCCCACACACGGACGGATCATGAGACGCGCAATTATCCTGGTACTGGACTCCTTTGGCATCGGCGCCACCGACGACGCAGTGCGCTACGGCGACGCGGGCGCGGATACCCTGGGCAGCATCGCCCGGGTCTGCGTGGCGGCGGCCGAGTCCGGCGAGCGCAGCGGGCCGCTGGCGCTGCCGAACCTCGCGCGTCTCGGCCTCATGCATGCGGCCGAGGCGAGCACCGGCGCCGTGCCGGCCGGCTGTCACCTGCCGCCGTCCACGGACGGCGCCTGGGGTTACGCGAAGGAACTCTCCAGCGGCAAGGACACGCCCAGCGGCCACTGGGAGATCGCCGGCGTGCCCGTGCTGTTCGACTGGGGCTATTTCACCGCACGAGAGAACACTTTCCCGCCGGAGCTGCTCGAGGCCCTGATTCAGCGCGGCAACCTGCCCGGCGTGCTGGGCAACTGCCATGCGTCGGGCACCGAGATCATCGCGCGGCTCGGCGAGGAGCACATGGCCACCGGCAAGCCCATCGTCTACACCTCGGCCGACAGCGTGTTCCAGATCGCCGCCCACGAGGAGACCTTCGGCCTGGAACGACTGCTGCAACTCTCGGAAGTCGCCCGGGAACTGGTGGACGAGCAGCGCATCGGCCGGGTCATCGCCCGGCCCTTCGTCGGCGGCAGCGCAGACACCTTCCAGCGCACCGGCAACCGGCGCGACTACACCACGCCGCCTCACGCGCCCACGGTGCTGGACAAGCTCGTGGACGCCGGCGGCGAGGTGGTGAGCGTCGGCAAGATCGCCGACATCTTCGCCCACCGGGGCATCACCCGGAAGGTGAAGGCCAGCGGTAACGACGCGCTGTTCGATGCCACACTGGAGGCGGTGGCGGCGGCGCCGGAGCGAAGCATCGTCTTCACCAATTTCGTGGACTTCGACATGGTCTACGGCCATCGCCGCAACGGACTCGGCTACGCGGCCGCACTGGAGGCCTTCGATGCCCGGCTGCCCGAGCTGATGGAGACCATCGGGGACGACGACCTGGTCGTTTTCTGCGCCGACCATGGCTGCGACCCGACCTGGGAAGGCTCGGACCACACCCGCGAACACATCCCGGTACTGGCCACGGGCGCCGGCCTGCCGGCGGGGTCGATCGGTGAGCGCGCTACGTTCGCGGACATCGGGCAGACACTGGCAGCTTACTTCGAGCTGGCGCCGATGGGCTACGGGAAGAGCTTCCTGCCCTGACTCCTTTTCTTTCCTGGCCGCCCCTGCGGGTGGACCAGGATTGCGGGGCCGTCCGGAACGCGCTGCAAGCCTCGATGGGCATGTAGGAGGGGCTTCAGCCCCGATCAGCGTTCGGCCACCTCAGGCGGAGATCGTGGCTGAAGCCCCTCCCACATGAGCGTCCCCGCGACCCTTACCCACCCGATGATGGGCCAACCTCGATAGAACGCGGGGTCGAGGCCGGGAGGATCGGGCCTGAAGGCCCTCCTACATGGTGGCTACATGTTTTCCTGCATCATGCGTTCGCGCTCCGCCAGGCCGGCGGTGATCTCCGCCGCCAGCGCCTGCGCCTCCCTCGCCACGCGGTCCGTGTCGATGGTCAGGATCTCGCCGTCGCGCATCAGCACCTTGCCCTCGACGATGGTGGTGACCACGTCCTGCTCGTCGGCCACGTAGACCAGGTGGGAGGTGACGTCGTAGGTCGGCACGAAGTGCACGTCGTCGAAGGAGACCTGGATGATGTCGGCACGCTTGCCGGGTGCCAGGCTGCCGATCTCGTCGCCCATGCCGATGGCCTCCGCGCCACCGGACGTGGCCATGCGCAGCACCGCCTCGGCGGGCAGCGCCTGGGGATCCATCTCCTCCACCTTCTGCAGGAAGGCCGCGAGGCGCATCTCCTCCCACATGTCCAGGTCGTTGTTGCTGGCGGCGCCGTCGGTGCCGAGGCCCATCAGCACGCCGGCGGCGAGCATCTCCGTTACCGGCGAGACGCCGGCGGCGGTCTTCATGTTGGAGGTCGGGTTGTGGATGGCGCCGACTCTGCGCTCGACCAGTACCGGGATCTCCTCCGGCTGCGGCCATACGACGTGGGCACCGATGGTCTTCACGGCGAAGAAATCCATCTCCTCCAGCATGGTAATGGTGGTGGTGCCGTAGTTCTCGCGGGTCATCTGCACCTCGAATGGCGACTCGGAGAGATGGATGCTCATCGGCACGCCGAGCTGCTGGGCCGCGTCGCGGACCGCGGCGAGATGCTCCGGCTTCAGGGTGTAGTTCGAGTGGGGACCGAACGCCGGGGTGATGCGCTCGGATCGCCCCTGCCAGCGTTTGACGTATTCGATGCCATTCGCCAGCGCGTCGCCCGCGCCCTCCGCATCCGGCGTCCTCTGATCGAGTACGGCGGTGGTCACCATGGCCCGCAGCCCGCAGGACTCGACCACCTCGGCGATGGTGTCCGGGTAGTAGTACATGTCCACGAACATGGTGGTGCCGCCGCGGATCATCTCCCAGCAGGCGAGCTCGGTGCCGATGCGCACGAACTCGGCATCCACGAAGGCGACCTCGGCGGGGAAGATGTAGTTGTTCAGCCAGTCCATCAGGGCGTAGTCGTCGGCAATGCCCCGCAGCAGGCTCATGGCCGCGTGGGTGTGGCCGTTGATGAGCCCCGGCATCACCACCCGGTTGTCGCCGGCGATGCGCTCGGCGGCCGCGTATGCCGCATCCACCGCCTCCGCTGTATCCACGGCGATGATGCGTCCGTCGTCGACGGCGACGGCACCATCCGCGATGAGGGTCCAGTCGTCGTCCATGGCCACGACGTAGTCGCCGGCCACGATCAGGTCCACCGGCGTCCGATCCTCGTCGGCCGATGTGCTACGCTCTGCCGGCGCTTCCGGGCTGCAACCGGCGGCGGCCAGCGCCGCCAGCAACAACAATGCGAGGGAGCGTCGGATGTCGGGGTGTCGATCGGATTTCGTCATGGTTTCTACCGGGTCGTGCATGGGCTGTGCGTACAGGGGCGCGGCATGGCGTGCGCGGAATGATAACAGGCGGCCGCCGGGATGAGTCCGGAGGAGATCGCGGCTCTGCCGAAGGCGGAACTCCACTGTCATCTCGAGGCCTGCGTGCGCCCCGGCACCCTGCGCGAGGTGGCCACGGCGCTCGGCCGCGACGTGCCCGCCGATGAGGCCGCCTTCCGCCGGGAATGGCTCCTCACCGAACCGCTGCAGAACCTCGAGACCGCACTGCGCGCTTTCGCCAACATCCAGTCGGTGTGGGCGAACGAGGAGATCATCGAGCGGCTCGCCTACGAGGCCGTGGAGTACGCCGCCGACCAGGGCATCCGCATCTTCGAACTCCGCTACTCGCCGGACTTCATCGCCGCCGCCCATCCGCATCTCGACTTCGAGCGCATCCACCGGGCGATTGTCGCCGGCCTCGAGCGCGCCCGCGACCTGCCTGTGGCCACCGGGCTCATCGGCATCATCCAGAAGACCCTGAGCGAGGAGCGGGCGGAGTACACGGCCGACTTCATCGTCGGGTGCAGCGACACCTTCGTGGGGCTGGACATGGCGGACCACGACGACGGCAACCAGGCGCGCTTCCTGCCGCTGGTGGAGAAGGCCCGCAACGCCGGCCTGCACTTCACCACCCATGCCGGCGAGGAGCCCACGCCGGACGCCGCACAGCAGGTCCGCGACGCCATCGAGGTGCTCGGCGCCGAGCGCATCGGCCACGGCATCCACATCATCCGCGATCCGGCGGTGATGGAGTTCGTCATCGAGCGCGACGTGCTGCTGGAGATCTGCCCTACCAGCAACTGGCTGACCAGCGCCGTGCCCTCCACCGCCGAACACCCGATCCGCCGGCTGATGGAGGCCGGCGTGCCGGTGTCCATCAACTCCGACGACCCGGGACTGTTCGGCATCGACCTCTGCCACGAATACCGCATCCTGGCCGAGGAGCAGGGCTACATCCGCGCCGAGTTCGAGCGCCTGAACGATCTGGCCGCAGCGAAGAGCTTCATCCCGGCCGACGAAAAGGCCCGCGTCTGGCCCCGTCCGTTGGAGGCCATGTAGGAGGGCCTTCAGGCCCGATCCCGATTAATCATGTTAATGACCAACGTCATCCGCAGGAAACGCGACGGCGGCAGCCTCTCCGCCGAGGAGATCGCGTTCTTCGTCGCCGGTCTCGCCAACGGCAGCATCCCCGCCGAGCAGGTCTCGGCGCTGGCCATGGCCGTCTTCCTGCGTGGCATGGAGTTCGACGAGGCGGCGGAGCTCACCAGCCGCATGGCAGCCTCCGGCACCATGCTGGAGTGGGACGCGGATGCCCTCGGCGGCCCGGTGGCGGACAAGCACTCCACCGGCGGCGTCGGCGACAAGGTGAGCTTCCTGCTGGCCCCCATCGTCGCCGCCTGCGGCGGCTTCGTCCCGATGATCTCCGGCCGCGGCCTCGGCCACAGCGGCGGCACGCTGGACAAGATCGACAGCATCCCGGGCTACGAGTCGACGCCGGATCTCGACCGCTTCCGCAACGTCGTGGCAGAGGTCGGCTGCGCCATCATCGGCCAGACGGCGGACCTGGCGCCTGCGGACCGGCGCTTCTACGCCATCCGCGACGTCACCGCGACGGTCGAGTCCATACCGCTGATCACCGCCTCCATCCTGTCGAAGAAGATCGCCGCCGGGAACCAGGGGCTGGTGATGGACGTGAAATGGGGCACCGGCGCCTTCATGGCCAACCTGGACGATGCGCATACGCTCGCCGAGAGCATCATCGCGACGGCGGAGCGCGCAGGGCTGCCCACCCGGGCGCTGATCACGGACATGAACGAGACGCTGGGCCTCACGGCCGGCAACGCCCTGGAGATGGCCGAGTCGGTGGCCTATCTCACGGGCGGCGAGCGTGAGGCACGCCTGGACCAGGTCGTGCTCGGGCTGTCCGCCGAGATGCTGCACCTGACCGGCCTGGCGGAGGACCGCGAAACCGCGCTCGCCATGGCCGACGAAGCGGTCACCTCGGGCCGCGCCGCCGAGAAGTTCGCCGGCATGGTGTCCGCCCTCGGCGGTCCGTCCGACTTCCTCGAACGCAGCGACCACTACCTGCCGGCCGCACCGGCCGTGCGTGAGGTCCGCGCGGAACAGGACGGGTATCTGGCCGCGGTCGACGCGCGAGCCGTGGGCAACGCCATCATCGAACTGGGCGGCGGACGCCGGCGGGTGGAAGACGCGCTCGATCTGTCCGTGGGCTTCTCGGCAGTGGCACCGACGGGCACACGGGTGGGACCGCACGAGACGCCGCTGGCGCGCGTCCACGCCGCGAGCGAGGAAGACGCCGCACAGGCGGCCGCGAACCTGCGCGCCGCGTGCACCGTACAGGACACAGCGCCGGCGCTGCAGCCGGTGATCCGCGGCCGGCTGCCCGCCGGCTGAATCCCCGGACGACATACAGGAGAACCGGATGGGCATCTGGATCAGCTTCATCGGCATGGCCGTTATCCTCGGCATCGCCGTGCTGCTATCGACCAACCGGCGCGCAATCAACCTTCGCGTGGTAGGCGCCGCCTTCGCGCTGCAGGCGGCCGTCGCCGCCTTCGTGCTCTACCTGCCCTTCGGCAAACAGTTGATCCAGTCACTCTCCAACGGCGTGTGGACGGTCATCGGCTATTCCGGCGCCGGTATCGACATGGTCTTCGGCAAGCTCGCCACCGATTACGAGAACCTCTCGTTCGCCATCAACGTGCTGCCCATCATTATCTTCTTCGCCTCGCTGATGACCGTGCTCTATCACGTCGGCGTCATGCAGTGGGTCGTGCGGCTGGTGGGCGGCGCGCTCCGGCGCATCATCGGCACCCAGTCGGTGGAGTCGCTGAATGCCGCGGCCAACATCTTCGTCGGCCAGACCGAGGCGCCGCTGGTGGTGCGGCCGTATCTGCGCGGCCTGACCGAGCCCCAGTTCTTCGCCATCATGGTCTCGGGTCTCGCCTCGGTGGCCGGCACGGTGCTGTTCGCCTACGCCTCCATGGGAGCGAAGCTCGAATATCTGCTCGCGGCCAGCTTCATGGCAGCCCCCGGCGGCCTGCTGATGGCGAAGCTCATCATCCCGGACGAGCCCGGCGAGCGGGAGGAGCCCGGCGAGACGCCGACGGTGGAAGCCGGCACCAGTCATTACGAGAACGTGATCATGGCCGCCGCCGTCGGCGCCCAGGACGGCCTGAAGCTGGCGGTCAATATCGCCGCCATGCTGCTCGCCTTCGTCGCGTTGATCGCCATGTTCAACGGCTTCGTCGGCTGGCTCGGCGGTCTTGCCGGCGTCGAGGCGCTGACGCTGCAGGACATGCTCGGCTGGATATTCGGGCCGCTGATGTTCCTGCTGAGCGTGCCCTGGGAGGAGGCGCAGGTGGCCGGCGCGCTGTTCGGCGAGAAACTGATCCTGAACGAGTTCGTCGCCTTCCTGCACTACCGGGAGCTGGTGGAGGGCCTCAGCCCGCGCGCCCAGGCCGTGATCACCTTCTCGCTGTGCGGCTTCGCCAACCTCTCGTCCATCGCCATACTGCTGGGCGGGCTCGGCAGCCTGGTGCCGGAAAAGCGGGACCTGATCGCCCGCTTCGGCCTCAGGGCCGTGGCAGCGGGCTCGCTGTCGAACCTGATGAGCGCGGCGCTCGCGAGCGTGCTAATCGGCCTGTAGCAGAAAGGAATACGGCAGCAGGTCGTCGATGCCGTAGCTCACCGTGGCACCGGCACCGTCCAGCAGGACGATGCGCGTGTCGGCATCCGCAAACTCCCGAATCTTCTGCCGGCAGCCGCCGCAGGGCGTGCAGGGGCCGGCGGTGTCGTGGCCGCCGGCCACCGCAATGGCCCGGATGCAGCGTCCGCCCGCGGCGACCATGGCGGCGATGGCGCCGGCCTCCGCGCACAGGCCCTCCGGATACGCCGCGTTCTCCACGTTGCAGCCCGCGTGTATCCGGCCCGCCTCGTCCATCACGGCCGCACCCACCCGATAGCCGGAATACGGCGCGTGGGCGTGCTCGCACACGGCCAGCGCGCTCTCCATCAGCTCCGACCATTCCGTCATTGGCGGACCTCGGCTCTCCGCGCGCCCGACTATCGCGCCGAGACCCACGAGCCGTACATGGGGTTCGGCAGGACGAACCAGCCCCGGCCCCAGTATTCGTCGTGTGCACGCACCATGCGCAGTCGCTCGGCGGCCGTGGCCGGGCGTTCGCAGGGCGCGATCACCCGGGAGCGGACGCAGTCGAGGAAGTCACCGAGATCGTCGCCGAACAGCATGATGACCCGGTGATCCCGGGCCACGTAGTCCCGGCGCACTTTCTTCTCGTCGGTCCATTCCGGACGCTCGTTGCTCAGCATGAGGTGCTCGGCGTCGAACGGCAGGCCGACCCGCCGCAGGTTGTCGAGGGTATCGTCCTCCTGCGGACAACGGTCGTCGGAGCCCGGCCGCCGCATGCAGTCCCGGTTGGTGACGAGGAACACCGCCACACCCATCTGCCGGGCCTGCTCGAGGAACGTCACCACGCCCGGTACGGCGTCCGCCTGCGCCCGCGCCACCCACTGGTCCCAGTCCGTCCGGTTGAACGGCTTGTCGCCCAGCAGGATCTGGAACGGGGAGTTGTCCAGCACGGTCTCGTCCACGTCCAGGATGATGGCGGGCGGCAGGGACGCATCCGCCGGGTGCGACGGCAGCGCCGACCAGCCCTCGTCGGCGATCAGTGCGTCGAGCGTGGCGCCCGCCGTCCGGTACACCTGGCGGCTCAGCGCATGGTACTCAGCGCTCTCGGTCACCCAGCGCACCGCGAGTTCGGGCCGCTCGATCTCGGCGGCCGGCTCGCTCTTCTCCTCCACTTCCACCGAGACGCAGCCGGCGAGTACGGCGAACAGGGCAGGCACGGCGACCAGCGCCTTTGCGCGCGGTCGGACGATGGCTGACAGGGTCCGGCGAACAGATCTCATGCGGGCATCTCCTCGGGCTATTCGGTAAGCGGCGGCGTCGTACGCCGGCATGCGCGGCACATGATTATGCCCGTGCCGCCCACGCGGCGCTAACGGGCCCGGTGTTCCTGGCCGGGGCGACGCCGGTGCCGAAGTCGGCCATAATCGGCTCATGAATATCGACAACATCCCCATCGGCGTCGATCCGCCGCACGAGATCAACGTCATCATCGAGGTCCCGCGGGGCAGCGACCCGATCAAGTACGAGATGGAGAAGGCGAGCTCCGCCCTGTTCGTCGACCGTTTCCTCTACACGGCCATGCACTACCCGTGCAACTACGGGTTCATCCCGCACACGCTGTCCGACGACGGCGACCCGATGGACGTCATGTGCGTCGGCAACCGGCCGCTGATCCCCGGCTGCGTCCTCGGCGCGCGTCCGGTGGGCGTGCTGATGATGGAAGACGAATCCGGCATGGACGAGAAGATCCTCGCCGTGCCCTCCCGGCGGCTGACCCGCTTCTACGACGAGGTGGACGAGTACACGGACCTGCCGAGCATCCTGGTCGAGCGCATCAGCCACTTTTTCGAGGAGTACAAGGCGCTGGAGAAGGACAAGTGGGTGAAGGTCGTCGGCTGGGAGAACGCGGAGTCCGCGCGCCGCACGGTCATGGAAGCCATCGAGGCCGCCAAGAAGAACCCGTAGGAGGGGCTTCAGCCCCGATCAGCGCTCGGCCAGCTCAGACGAAGATCGGGCCTGAAGGCCCTCCTACACAGCATCAGGGCTTCGTAATCTCGACCACCAGCGGCAGGTGGTCGCTCACGCCCTCCGCCTCCGGCATGCGGAATCGGCGCGGATGGCCCTCCCGCGTCATCTGCGCCGGGGTGCGGTTCGCCAGACGCGCGGAATCGGGCACCAGCTCCCAGCCGGCGTCGCCGTCGGACCACAGGATCATGTCCAGGAAAGACCAGCTCTCGCCGCGCGAGTAGTAATGGGTGCCCGGGCAGAAGCCGGGGCACCCGGCCTCGTGGGCTACCTCCCAGGTGGGTCTCACGAAACGCTCCAGCATCCCCTGCTCACGGTCCTCATCGCCGGGAGTGTTGAAGTCCCCCGCGGCGAACGCGGGGCGGCCGGGCGGCAGGGACTCGCGCAGTTCCGTCAGGAAGCGGTAGGCCTGGATACGCATCTCGTGGGGATGGTAGGGCGCCGGGAAATGAGCCGAGTAACCGGTCAGCAGCGTGCCGTCCGGCAGGCGGAACGTCGCCTCCAGGATGCCTCGCGTATCGGCGATGCGCTCCTCCGGGAAACCGCGGAACGGGATGGCATGCAGTTCGGGTTCGCCGACTGACTCCAGCCGACTCAGGAAGGCCACGTCGATGCCGCGATTATCCGCGCCCTCTATCAGGATGGCCGGCCGATAACCGACCTCCTGCAGGTAGTCGGTTCGCAGCCGCTCGAGGATGCGGATGTTCTCCACCTCCTGCAGCGCCACGATATCCGGACCCCTGCCGTCTTCCACCTGCAGGATGGCCGCGGCTACCGCGGCGAGCTTGCGCTCCACCACGGTCTCGTCCCAGTCCCAGTTCAGGCACTGGTCGCGCCAGTAGGGATTGTCGATCTTCGCGCAGGCCGAGCGATGCCCCTGATTGCGCTTCGCCTCGATGGGCAGGTAGGTGCGGTCGTCCTTGCCCGGATCGTCCTCGGCATCGAACAGGTTCTCGACGTTGAAGGTCATCAGCGTTACGGTCTCCGCCGACGGCGGGGAATCAGGCGCGGGGGTCGGTGCGTCCGTCTCGCCGGCGGGCCGCGCGCAGGCCTGCAACAGCAGCAGCGCGAGCGTCGCGAGGACCAGAATGCCGGATTCAGTCGGCCTGCGGTTCGGGGTCGAATCTGAGCAGCGGTGCATGTCTTCCTTCCGCGGTGATGAACAGGGAGCGGCCGCTTCCGTCGAAGGCGACAGCCTCGGCGATCGGGACCAGCGGCATGCCCAGCGGGAGCGGCTCCCGCGCCAGCGCGTCGGCCCAGTCCTCGGCCGGCCGCCGCGGATAATAATAGAGGTCTGCGTACGTGAGTATGACCACGGCGCCGCCGTCGGCGGCGATGTCCATGCCGGTGGGCTGCCAGTGATAGGGCACCGCCGCGGCCAGCAGGCCCACCGCCTCCTCCCGGCCCGGCAGGCTGTCGACGCCGGTCACCAGAGTGGAGGTGAGCACTCCGGCCGATGCCGGCGGGCGCAACGGCAGCGCGTGCAGTTCCGCCGGCTCGGTGCGCTTTGTCAGCACGTAGATGCGTCCGGCCTCGCCGTCCACGGCCACGGCCTCGGCGTCGTGGGGTCCGTCCGGATAGGTGTAGCGCACGGCCCAGGCAGGCACGACCTCGCCGTCTTCCGGATCGGGCTCCGGCACGACGTACAGTGTCAGGTGATCCCGGATGCCGCCGTTGTCGCCGATGTCGGCGACGAGCAGCCAGGACGAGCCCTCGTAGCTGAAGGCGGCCAGGTCTTCCCAGTCCCGATTGTCGGCACCGCTGATGCGCACCGCTCCCAGAGCCTCTCCGTCAGGCGTGACCGCATGCAGCAGCGGCTCTTCGCCGCCGTCGTTGATGACCCACAGCAGATCCTGCCGGCGGCGGGAATGCGCGAGACCGCTGGCCTCCACGATGGCCGGCGAGTGCAGGGTGCCGGCCACGGCCGCGCGCACGTAGCCCGCGCCGGATGGCGTCGGCGGCGGCGTCTCGCGCGAACAGGCCGCGACGATGACGGCGAGCACGAGGACGGAGGTGACGAGGCGGGCGGCGGGCGGCATGCGCGGCATAGTCGCAGGAATCCGGCCGCCGGAAAAGAAGAAGCCCGGCGCTGAGGCCGGGCTTCGCAGTTCGGGACGGCCGCCGCCGGAGCGGCGGCACGGTGTCGGCGCTAGAAGTTGGCGCTGAACGACACGCCCCAGATTCTCGGCTCGTTGACGAAGCCGGTGAGGTTGTTGAAGTCGATGCCGCCCTTCACGTTCTCCTCGTCCGTGATATTGCGGCCGAAGATCGCCACCTCCCAGGAGCCGTCGATCTTGCCGTAGCCGAACTTCACGCCGCCCTCGAAGGTGTCCTCGGAGGAGAACTCGGCAGACTCGTACAGGAAGAAGTTCGTCTCACCCTGGTAGGCCCAGTCGGTGTAGGCGAAGAACTCGGCGTCGTCGCCGACCGGCATCGTGTAGCGGGCCGTGAAGTTCAGCATGGTCTCCGGCGCCTGCGGGAACGGGTTGCCGTCGACGATCGCGTTGCCGTTACCGTCCAGCGGGTCGAGCACGGTGCACAGGCCGGTGCCGCAGGGCGCGACCCGCAGGTTCGGGTCGTCGATCTCGGTGTCGTTCCAGCTGAAGCCGGCAGTGAAGCTCAGGTTGTCCGTCGCCAGCCACTCGGCATCCAAGTCGATGCCGGTGCCGGTGCCGGTGTCGGCGTTGACCAGCTGGATCAGGTTGCCGGCGCCGCCGATGGCCGAGAACTGCTGGTCCTCGATCTCGTAATAGTAGATCGCAGCATTCAGACGCAGCCGGTCGCCCAGCAGGGTCGACTTGAAACCGCCCTCGATGGAGGTAATGGTCTCCGAATCGGCCGTTGACGGCTGTCCGAAGAAGGCGATGTCGCGGCCCTGGATGGTGGGAGCGCGGAAGCCGCTGGCCAGACGGCCGTACAGGTTCACGTCGTCGCTCAGCGCGTAGCTCAGACTCAGGTCCCAGCTCACCTGCTCGTCGGAGACGTTCACCGGCGTCACCGGCAGCGGGGAGTTGAAGGCGGAAAGATCCTTCTCGTCATCCGTATAGCGCACGCCGCCGGTGATGTTCCAGACGTCGCTGATGTCGTAGCTGACGTGCCCGAACACGGCCCAGGAGGTGTTCTCGTGGGCGACCGTGGTCGGCGGCACGAAGAACGGCACGGTCGTGACGGCGAACTCGGAATCGAAGTAGAAGAAGCCGGCCTGCCAGAACAGCCGGTCGCTCGCATCCGCCGCAATGCGGACTTCCTGGGTGAACTGATCCAGGTTGTCGATGCCGTCCTGGGTCTGGGAATTGAACGGGATACAGAGATCCGTGGCTGGGTCGCTGCCCGGAGGACACGGACCCTGTAACGGACGGTCGTCGAAGGTACCGAAACCGCCGTCGATGTCACCCAGGCTGCGGTTCTCCACCGTCTCGTGGGCGGTGATGGAGGTGACCGTCATGGTGTCGCTCACATCCCACTCGAGCTTTAGCGAGCCGCCCAGCGCGTCGGCTTCCTGCGGGTTGTTGTTGCCCTCGTCGAAAAACACGGTGTTGCGGTCGAAATTGACGTTCAGGTCGTTGCTGCCCGGGCCCAGGATATTGGCGCGGAACACCGAGGCGGTGCCATCCATCGTGCGGCCGTGCACGTTGGCGAGCGCACTCAGGTTGTCCGTGATCTGCCACAGGGCCTGCAGCCGGTAGGCGAGATCCTCGAAGCCGCCCATCACGTCGTCTTCCTCGGTGAAGGCGTTCGAGATCCAGTCGTCCCGGTTCATGTACAGCATGGACGCGCGGACCGAGAGGTTATCGGCCAGCGGACCGCCGACGGCGGCATCGACCACGGTGGAGCCGTAGCGGCCGTAGGACAGGTCGACGCGACCCTCGGTCTCGTCGGTGGGCTTGCGGGTGTCGAACTTGATGATGCCGGCCGGCGTGTTGCGGCCGAACAGCGTGCCCTGCGGCCCGCGCAGGACTTCCACGCGCTCGACGTCGAACAGCGGGAAGCTTTTCAGGATCACGTTCTCCTGCACCACCTCGTCCATGATGATGGACACGGACTGGGAGGCGGCCAGGTCGAAGTCGGTGTTGCCGAGCCCGCGGAGATAGAAACGCGGTGCCAGCCGGCCGTTCGAGGACTCGGCGTACAGGCTGGGCACCCGCGTGGCCAGGGCGCGGATGTCCTCGCCGGCGTCGAACAGGTTCTGGAACCGCGCGCCGGACAGGGTGGACACCGAGATCGGCACCTCCTGCAGATTCTCTTCACGGCGCTGCGCCGTGACCACGATCTCCTCGAGGACGCTGTCTTCCTGGGCCAGCGCCGTAGCCGGCAGCGCGGGCAGCGCGATCAGGCTCGCGAGCGCCAGCGCGCAGAGCCGGCGGGTCGGCCGTGCGCCATCGAGGATTGTCGGTTTTCTGCCACGCATCTTGTTCTCCTTGGAGGGGCGGGGATAGGTAGGGCGAATCTTACGTATTTGTGACGCAGAACGGTAGGCTTACGATGCCTTCGTTTCGGATTTGTTGCGAAAAACCTACAAACTCCCTGCAGCGCCGGCCGTCACTCCAGCGATTCGTAGCAGCCGGGTGTGAACCGTGGCAGGCAGACGCACTGGAAGACGAGGTCTCCGGCGCCCGTATTGGTCACGCGCTGGGCGGTGCCGACCGGGATCTCCACGATGTCGCCGGGCCCGACCGAAAGGGGCTCCCGACCGCCCACCTCCATCAGGCCACGGCCCTGCTCCACCACGTACCATTCCCGCACCGAGAGACGATGCCGCTGGGTGGTGACGCCCGGCTCGACGCGGCATCGCGCCAGCGATACGTCCGGCGCGCTCGCGTCGTTCAGGAGTTCGGTGATGAAACAGCGTTCTTCGGTCCAGACTTCTTCGGGCATGGCGGTACTCTCCTGAAACGGCAGGCGCGCCATCAACAAGGGTCGACGGCCTGCGCTAGAATACCGACTCGTCCCGCAATCGATCACCAGTCATCAACGAGCACAGGCCCCACTCCGCTCAGGAACCCATGGCAGCCAAGCACATCAACGCCCGGCCGGGCGATTTCGCCGAGACCATCCTCATGCCCGGCGATCCGCTACGGGCGCAGTACATCGCCGAGACCTACCTGGACGGCGCCAACCGGGTCACCGACGTGCGCAATATGTGGGGCTACACGGGCAGCTACGAGGGACGGCCGGTGTCCGTCATGGCGCACGGCATGGGCATCCCGTCCGCGTCCATCTACACGAGCGAGCTCATTACCGAGTACGGCGCGAAGCGGCTGATCCGGGTGGGCAGCTGCGGCTCGGTGCATCCCGACGTCCGGCTGCGGGACGTGGTAATCGGCATGGGCGCCTGCACGGACTCCGGCGTGAACCGGATGCGATTCGGCGGTTACGACTATGCGCCCATCGCGAGCTATGCGCTGCTGGAACCCGCGGTGGCGACCGCCCGCGAGCACGGTGTCCGCCACCACGTGGGCAATCTGTTCTCCGCCGATCTGTTCTATACCCCCGAGCCGGAGATGTTCGACGTGATGGAGCGCTACAACGTCTACGGCGTGGAGATGGAGGCCGCCGGCATGTATGCCCTGGCCGCCGAGCACGACGTGGAGGCGCTGGCCATCTGTACCGTCAGCGACGACATCCGTTCGGGCGACGCCCTCAGCGCCGACGAGCGCCAGACCACCTTCGACGAGATGATCCGTATCGCGCTGGATACCGCAGTCTCGGTCCAGGCCCAGTGAGCCGGCGCGCGGCCAAAGCGACCGGACCGGCACTGCCAGACCTCTCGCGGGTACCCCGTGTGGACGAAGTCGGCGTGGCCGAGCGGGCGGCACGCTTCCGCACCCGCAGCATCAAGACGGCTTCCAAGCTCGAGGCCCTGAAACTCGTGCTCTCGATGATCGACCTGACCACGCTCGAGGGCCAGGACACGCCGGGCAAGGTGCGCCAGCTGTGCCAGAAGGCGATCCACCTGCACGACACCCTGCCCGACCTGCCCCGCGTCGCCGCCGTCTGCGTCTACCCGACGATGATCGGTGTGGCAAAACGGGCGCTCGCGGGCACCGACATCGCCGTCGCCGCCGTGGCCACGGCATTCCCCAGCGGCATGTCGTTCACGGACATCCGCCTGGCCGAGACCCGCATGGCCGTGGAAGAGGGCGCCGACGAGATCGACATGGTGATCTCCCGCGGCGCCTTCCTGGCCGGCGATTACCGGCGGGTGTTCGACGAGGTCGCCGCGGTGAAAGAGGCCTGCGGCCCGGCTCACCTGAAAGTGATCCTCGAGACCGGCGAGCTGGGCACCCTCGACCGGGTGCGCCAGGCGAGCGTGCTGGCCATGCACGCGGGCGCGGACTTCATCAAGACCTCCACCGGCAAGATCCAGCCGGCCGCCACCATGGAGGTCACCCTCACCATGCTGCAGGCGATCCGTGACTACCACCGGGAGACCGGCCGCATGGTCGGCATGAAGCCCGCCGGCGGCATCTCGAAGGCCAAGCTCGCGGTGCACTATCTGGTGATGCTGCGCGAGACTCTCGGCGAGGCGTGGCTGACCAAGGAGTGGTTCCGCTTCGGCGCGAGCAGCCTCGCGAACGACGTGCTGATGCAGCTCGTCAAGCAACGGACCGGCGTCTATCAATCCGCCGACTACTTCTCGAAGGACTGACCGTGAACAGAGAAACGAGCCCTCTCGCTTTCGATACCGGCTGGCAATACGACCCGGCCCCGGAGAGCACGGACCACGTCACCGTCGACGAGCGCTACGGCCTGTTCATCGACGGCGAATTCGTCTCGCCGGCGAAGCGGCGTTACTTCGACTCGATAAACCCGGCCAGCGAACAGGTGCTGTCCCGCGTGGCGGACGCCGGCGAGGCCGACGTGGGCCGGGCGGTGGCCGCCGCCCGCACCGCCTACGAGGGTCCCTGGTCGAAGCTCGCCCCCGCCGAGCGAGGCAAGTACATCTACCGCATCGCCCGCATCCTGCAGGAGCGTGCGCGGGAGTTCGCGGTGATCGAGTCGCTGGACGGCGGCAAGCCCATCCGCGAGTCCCGGGACATCGATATCCCGCTGGCCGCCGCGCATTTCTTCTACTACGCCGGCTGGGCCGATAAGCTCGACTACGCCTTTCCGGGCCGCAAGGCGCGGCCGCTGGGCGTCGCCGGCCAGATCATCCCCTGGAACTTCCCGCTGCTGATGCTGGCCTGGAAGATCGCCCCGGCGCTCGCCTGCGGCAACACGGTGGTGTTGAAGCCGGCGGAGACCACGCCGCTCACCGCCCTGAAATTCGCCGAAGTGGTGCGCGACGCGGGATTGCCGCCGGGCGTGGTGAACATCGTCACCGGCGCGGGCAAGACCGGCGCCGCCATCGTCGAACACCCGGACGTCGACAAGATCGCCTTCACCGGCTCCACCGAAGTGGGCCGGATCATCATGCGCTCGCTGGCGGGCACGAATAAGAAATACACGCTGGAACTCGGGGGCAAGGCGGCCAACGTGATCTTCGAGGACGCGGCCATCGACCAGGCGGTGGAAGGCATCGTCAACGGCATCTTCTTCAACCAGGGCCACGTCTGCTGCGCCGGCTCCCGGCTGCTGGTGCAGGAGTCCGTCGCCGACGAGGTGATCGAGAAACTGAAGGAGCGCATGGAGACGCTGATCGTCGGCGATCCGCTGGACAAGAATACCGACGTGGGCGCCATCAACTCTGCAGCGCAGCTCGAGACCATCCGGGACTACCTGAAGGTGGGCAAGGCGGAGGGCGCCGAGATCTACCAGTCGTCCTGCCGCCTGCCCCGCAAGGGCTACTGGTGCCGGCCGACGTTGCTCACGGGCGTCGCCCAGTCGAACCGGGTGGTGCAGGAGGAGATATTCGGCCCGGTGCTCGCCGTGCAGACCTTCCGGCGCATGCAGGAAGGTCTGGAGAAGGCCAACAACACGCCCTACGGGCTGTCCGGCGGCATCTGGACGGACAAGGGCGCCAAGATCTTCCGCATGACCGGCGGCGTGCGCGCCGGCGTGATCTGGGCCAACACCTTCAACAAGTTCGATCCCACCTCGCCCTTCGGCGGCTACAAGGAGAGCGGCGTCGGCCGCGAGGGCGGACTGCACGGGCTGGACGCCTACCTGGCACTGGACTGAACCATGAACGACACCACGAAGCGCCAGCGTAAAGGCAAGGGGAAGAACAGGGGCAGGCAGGTCGGCGGCCGGCTCCCGGTCGCCAAGACCTACAAGATCTACGTCGGCGGCAAATTCCCGCGCACCGAATCCGGGCGCTACTACCCGCTCAAGCCCGACGGCGAGACGGTGATCGCCAACGTCTGCCGCTCCAGCCGCAAGGACTTCCGCGAGGCCGTGGTGGCCGCTCGCGGCGCCGTCGCCGCCTGGTCCGGCGCAAGCGCCTACAACCGCGGGCAGGTGCTGTACCGCATCGCCGAGATGCTGGAGGGCCGTCGGGAACAGTTCGCCGCCGAGCTGGCGCTACAGGGCGTGAACCGCCGCCGGGCGGAGAGCGAGGTGGACGCCGCGGTCGACCGGCTGATCCATTACGCCGGCTGGTCCGACAAGTATCAGCAGATATTCAGCGCCGTGAACCCGGTGGCCTCGTCCCACTTCAACTTCTCGGCGCTGGAGCCCACCGGCGTGGTGGCGATCATCGCGCCGGAAGAGAGCGGGCTGCTCGGACTGATCTCGAACGTGGCACCGGCCATCGTGGGCGGCAACACCTGCGTGGTGCTGGCCTCGGCCAGCCGTCCGCTGACCGCCATCAGCTTCGCCGAGGTGCTGCATTCCTCCGATGTGCCCGGCGGGGTGGTAAACCTGCTGACCGGCTTCCGCGACGAACTCACCGGCCAGTTCGCCTCCCACATGGACGTGAACGCCGTGGTCTTCTGCGAGGCCGAAGCCGAGGCGGCGAAGGACATCCAGATTGCTGCGGCGGAGAATCTCAAGCGGGTGGTGGACCGCAGGGACACCGACTGGCGGCGCCCGGCGGCGCAGAGCCCCTACCACATCCGCGACACCCAGGAAGTGAAGACCACCTGGCACCCGATCGGCGGCTGAGACGGTCCCGATGTTGCGCGAACTGGACGAAGCGGCCCGCGCCCTGCCCGCCCCCCGCGTAGTGCTGTTCGACTGGCACGCCACGCTGGTTGATACGCTGGACGCGATGTATCACGCGGTGGACGACGTGCTGCCCCGGCTGCCCGAGCTGGGGCTCATGGAGAAACTGATCCCGCGCGATCTCTGCAAGACGCCGGAAGACGCGCGCCTGGTGGACTACGTGCGCGACCACCGCCGGTTGCATCCGAAGATCAAGGCGGAGCGGCGAATCTCGCGCACCGACATCTTCGAGGTGCTGTTCGGCGCCGACGAGGACGCGAAGCACACCGCCCACGAGGCCTTCAACGACGCCTACCGCCACCACTACGGCGAGGTGCATCCTTTCGAGGGCGGCGAACTCGAGTTACTCACCGAGATGGTCGAACTGGACGTGCACCTGGGCATCCTCACCAACCGTGACCGGGAGTTCTTCGAGCACGAGTTCGCGCTGGTGGACGACGGCGCGTGGCTGGAGCTGTTCGACGTCACCATCTGCGGCGGCGACACCTACCGCCGCAAGCCGAATCCGGAGCCGGTGCTGAAGGCGCTGGACGAACTCGACGCGGAGCCCGGTCCACACTGCTGGTACCTGGGCGACAGCACCACCGACGTCGTCGCTGCGAAACGCGCGGGCATCACGTCGGTGTTCTTCAACGGGACGGGCTGGGAGCACGAGTGGATCGCGAAGATCTTCCCCGGTACCGAAGCCCACCCCCATCAGCCCGACGCGATCGTGGACAGCTTCCGGGAATTCCGCTGGCTGGTGGAGGAATGCCTCCACGTCGGTCATCCCTGGGACGCCGAGCCCCCCTATCCGGCAACTCCCGACGCCTCGTCGTAGCCGCCCTGACCGGTGAGCGACGCCCAGGCCCGAAACGCCGCCGACGCCTCCACCTCGCCGTCCGCGATCAGGCGGCGCCACACCTCGGTGGCACGGGCGAAATAGGGCACGCTGCCCGGGAACATCGCCAGCGACAGCGCCTCCGCCAGGCCCTGCTCCGGCGCGGCCGCGGCATAGGCGGCGCGGATCTGCCAGGCCAGCGCCTCGAAATTTCCCTGGCACATGTGCACGGCGGCGCCGGCCATGTGCGCCAGCGGCAGCGGAGCGCCCTCCGCCGCCCGCTCGAACGCGGCGCGGTAGGCGGCCTCCGGCTCCATGTCCGGCAGATGCGGCAGCCAGTGGCCCTCCACGAGTTGATAGCAGGACACCCCTTTCGCGAGGGCGGTGAAGGCGAGGATGGCGGTGAATTCGTCCCGACTGCCACCCGCCTCCAGGTAGCGGGGGATGTGGTGGGTGCCGAGCGGCTCGTCGATGGAGCTGAGCACGGCCATCCAGACAAACTCGTGCTCGCGGCGGCTCAGGTACGCCGGCGTCAACGTCAGGCGGGTGTAGAGCGCATCGTAGGCCTCCAGGAGGCCGTTGCCCGCGAGCGCCATGAGGCCGTGATGGGCTAACAGGTAACCGCGCTTGTCGCGGAACTTCTCCAGCGCTGTGGTGAGGTCATTTTCCGACATATCGCACGATCGTCATTGCACCGCACGCTGCTGGCGACTCCCCTTTGCCCCCAGCAGAAACGGCGCACGAGGATTTGCCTTGCCGGCCGCCAGCGCCGCCACATGCGCGCCCACTGCCGGTCCGTGCTTGAAGCCGTGACCCGAGCCGCCGCCAACGACCCAGACATTGTCGAGACCCGGATGCCGGTCGATCACCAGGTGGCCGTCCGAGCTGTTCTCGTACTGACACACGCGCGCCTCGCTGAGCGGGGCCTCCGCGAGAGCCGGGAAGCGCCGGACCAGAAACGCCCGCGCCCTCAGTTCGCCCTCCTCGCTGGCACGCCGGTCGCCGCTGTCGGGGTCCATGGGCGCGCCATGGGTGTCATCGGCCACCTTGAAGCCGCGGCCCTCGAGTTCGGGAAAGCCGTAGAACGGCAGGTCTGCCCAAACCGGCAGTGCACCGGTAGCGCCGGCCGGGACGGCGAAATAGAACACCTCCTGCCGGGTGACGAACAGCCGCCCGGTCATCGCCTGCGGACAGACCTGGTCGAGCCAGGGTCCGCACGCGAAGACGAACTGCTCTGCGGCAATGGTCTCGCCGGCGCGGGTCGTGACGGCAGGCAGTGATCCGCCGTTCGCCTGATCGGTATGTATCGCGTTCACCCGGGCGCCGAAGAACGGCACGCCATCGGCGGCCAGCTCCGCCGCCATGAACTGCACGGCCCGCCGGGCCATCAGCGCTCCGGCCCGGGGTTCGAGGAAACCAGCCTCGCCGTCGTCCGCCCTGAGCACCGGATAGCGGCTGCGAAGATCGGCGGCCGGGAGGAATTCGTGGGGGATGCCGAGACGCGCCAGGACGTCGGCGCTGGCGCGCACCAGCGCGTCGCGCTCCTCGTGCAGCCACAGCACGCCCATGGGATGGAAGACGGGCAGCCCGCTGCGCGCCGAGAGCGCCTGCCAGTCGGCCAGCGAGCGCCAGGCCCATTCCGAATAAATTTCCTTGTCGCCATAGCCGGCCCGAATAACCCGGCTCTCGCCGCCCGAGGACGCCCGGCTGTGAGCCGGTGCGACGGCATCGATGACGGCGACGCGCCGGCCGGCCCGGTGCAGCTGCCAGGCGCTCCAGATGCCGAACACGCCGGCGCCGACCACCACGACGTCGAACTTCGCCCGCTCGCGTGCGGCCACGGGTGACCTCCCGGCCGTCATCGTCGTGGAGACGCCGAGCGCGGCGAGGAGTTTCAGCAGCTGACGGCGTCCAATATCTATGATCTTCGCTCCGAGGAGGTCAATTGCGGCGCGGCGAGGGCCATTGCCAGCAACGCCGGCAACGCGAACAGGCCGAAAGTGCCGGAGCCTCCCTTGCCCTCCTCCCAGTTCACTTCGGCGAGCGTCGGTTCGCTCTTCAGGCGATCCTCGAACCGCTCGAGCTCGGTCTCCAGATTGACCGTCATCTCGTCCATGGCGGCAGCGAAACTCCCGGTCCGTTCCCGACGCAGCGCCTCATTCGACTGCAGGCCGGTACTGACCGCGTTCTTCGTACCCTTGACGAGATAGGCACCGACGATCGTCCAGTACAGCACCGTGGCTTCGGGGATACCGATGCCGCTACCGAACCCGCTAATGTAGCGCGATGGCACGAACGCGATCCCCGCGCGCAGCGGAAGGTCCAGCCTCGGGATTCCCTCGGGTTGCTCCGGCGGCACCTCTCCCTTCGGATACAGATAGTCGACCAGGCTGCTGGAGACGCCGTCGCGGCTGCCGGACGATGACCCGGCCTGCCAGAACGACGTACAGCCCGCAGCAAGGCAACAGAAAATGATTATCGGAACCAGGCGGACATCCCTACGCATTGCATTCCCTCCGACTGCCGGCGGGGCCGGCGAAGATCCGGCAGCAGTCTGACACAACAGATCGGCCACCGGGGCCGCGACACGCTCACGCCGTCAGATACGAACCGCCGAATGCCAGCCACATGACGAGCAGCAGCAGGTAGCCGGCCACGAAGACGGCGAACCGGTGCATAACCCGGTTGTAGGTGCACTGGATCAGGCTGTGCGCCACCCGCAGCGCCACGAACAGCCACGCGCCGTAGGCCAGCCAGCCGGGGACGTGTGCGGTGGCGACGGCGAGGCCGGCCAGTGCGTAGAACAACACCGGCAGTTCGAACAGGTGATTGTAGTTGTCGGAGGCGCGCGTATCCTCGAGTCTCTGGGCACGCTGGCCCGACAACGCGACGTCCTGCGGCTCGATGCCGCGCCTGCGCATCTCCCCGATACGCACGTGCAGCATCCGGAAGCCCACGACGAAAGTCAGCAGCGCGAGCACGCAACACGCGGCGACGAGCGAGGTGGCTGGTTCCATCTGATTGCTCCCATCCGGGCCTGTGACGAAGCAGTGCCGGCCGGCTCAGAAATCGTAATCCCGGTTACTGGCCTTGTAGTCCTCGATGGCCTCTTCCATGTCCGCCATCAGCGCCCTGATGATGGCGCCGCGCCCGCCGATGCCGAGCCCGACATAGGACTTGCCGCCGATCCAGTCGCTGAGTTGCCGATCCGGCGAATCGAACTCGACCGCCGCCCGGAATACCCACACCCCGTCGCCATGCTTCTCGCATTCCACGGTGCCCGCCAGGAACAGTGCCGACGGCTTGCCGCTGAATGGCACCGCTTCGATGCCCGCCTGCTCCAGCACGCTCTCCATGTGGATCTTCACGTCTTCCGGGGTCACCGGGCAGTCGGACTCCGCGCCCGCCGCGATGGACAGCTCGCCGGGCGTCTCGCTGCGCATCCAGGGTTCCGGCTGCGCCGCCACGGCCACGGGCAGCAGCATGGCCAGCAACAGGGTCGGTATCCTCATCGATCTCTCCTTGATTGACTCCGGCCCAACCCTACCACGGCCGGTGTGGTTTTCCGGGGCTTTGCGTGCCGCCGCCGTCCGGATATCCTCGCCGCTGGCTCGATCGACGGGAATGCATATGGAAACGAATGGGAAATTCTGGGCGGGCATGGCGGTCTTCCAGATCGCTTTCGGCCTGGCGGTCTTCGGCGCGACACGCGCCTATTATGCGGACGATGCGACGGCGACCCCCGCCGCCGGTGCCGCGACGAACCCGGCCACCGTCCGTCAGCGCCCGGCGCCGCAGCCGGGCGGCATCTCCGCGAACGACATCGCGCTGAGTTCGGCGATGACGATGCCCACGGACAACCCCGCAGAGATGGGACGACAGGCCGACATGCTTTTCCGGGAGCAACAATACGGCCGCGCGGCGGAACTGTACGCACGCCTGATGGAACTGGAGCCGGACAACGCGGAGGCCCGCAACAACCTCGGGCTCACCCTGCATTACCTCGGCCGCCACGAGGAAGCCCTCCGACACCTGCGCGAGGGCGCCGAGGCGAATCCGGATCATCAGCGCACCTGGCTCACGCTGGGGTTCGTCTCGAGCCAGCTCGGTAACGTGGAAGAGGCGCGCGCCGCGTTGACGAAGGCGACCGAGACGGGCGGCAATATGAGCATCAGCGAGTCGGCGCAGCAGATGCTGGACGCACTGCCCCAATAGAATGGTAGGAGGGCCTTCAGGCCCGATATCTTTCCGCAAATCGGGCCTGAAGGCCCTCCTACATGCGCTTTATGGCCAGCGTATGTTCAGCGCTTTCAGGCCGCGGAAGACGAGGCCGGTGTGATATTCCGGTTCCTCATCCGCCAGGTGCAGCTCCGGCAGACCTTCCAGCAGCGCGGTGAACAGCGCGCGGAGTTCCAGCCGGGCCAGGGGCGCGCCCACGCAGAAATGGGCGCCGGCGCCGAAGGCGAAGTGACGGTTGGGGCTCCGCGCGATGTCGAAGCGATCCGGCTCGGCGAACGCCTCCGGGTCCCGGTTCGCCGAGCCGTACAGCAGGCCCAGCGTATCCCCGGGCCGGAAGCGTCGCCCCGCGTACTCCATGTCCTCCAGCACGTAGCGGTGGAAGAGATGCAGCGGCGCGTCGTAGCGCAGCATCTCGTCCACGGCCGTATCCACCAGCGCCGGGTCGGCCCGCAGTCTCGCGCAGGTCTCCGGGTGGCGCAGCAGCGCCAGCAGGCCGTTGCCCGCCGCATTCACGGTGGCCTCGTGGCCCGCGTTCAGCAGCAGCATGCAGCTGGCCACGAGTTCGTCCCGGTCCAGCAACCCCTCGTCGCGGGCCAGCGCGGCCAGCTCGCCAATGACGCCGTCGTCAGGATGCCCCAGCCGCTCCTCCACCAGTTCGCCGATGCGGGTGGCGAACTCCGCCGAAGCGGTCTCCGCTGCCTGCTCGTCCGCCTCGGTGGCATCCTTCTCGTACAGCCGTACGATCGCCGCAGACCAGGGCCGCAGACGATCGTGCTCGTCGTCGGGCCAGCCCAGCAGCCCGGCGATGAGATGCACGGGCAGCGGCGTCGCTAGCTCGGAGACGAATTCCATGCGGCCGCGCGGTGCCAGCGCCGCCACCCGCTCGCGCGCCAGGGTCTCGATGCGTGCCTTCAGGCGCCGGATCCGGTTCGGGTTCATCACCCGCATCAGCACACGGCGCAGCCGCGCGTGCTCCTCGCCCTCCGTCTCCAGCACGTTCACCCGAACGTAGCGGGCGTAGTTGGGCAGGTGCTGCCAGGGCTCGTCGTCCGCCGCCCGCTCGGCGGGGGACATCCGGTGGCGCACCGTGCGGCCCAGCCGGGGATCCTGCAGCAGGCGCTCCACGTCCGCGTAGCGCGTGAAGAAGGTCATGCCGAACTCTGCGGAGTGGAAGACGGGCGACTCGCGGCGCAGCCGGGCGTAGACCGGATAAGGGTCCCGTGCGAAGTCCTGTTCGTAGGGCCGGAATGCGGCACCCGCCCCCGCGTCCGTCGCGCCGGTCGTACCCGTGCGGCGCATGGGGTTTGCTCAGCTCTCCGGGTAGCCTTCCAGGATGTCGCCCTGGTAGCGGGCACCCACCTGCTGGATCACCCGCGCACCGCACCAGGAGGCGATGCGGGCACAGCGTTCCAGTGGCTCGCCCCTGACCAGCGCGGCGAGGAAGGCGGCGGTATAGGTGTCGCCGGCGCCGGTGGTGTCCACGACCTTGTCCACCGGGAAGGCGGCCTGTTCGATGAACTCGTCGCCATTGATCACCACCGAGCCCTTCTCCGAGCGGGTGACGACGAACAGCCCCTCGAGCATGGAGGCCTCGGACATCACGCCCTCGATCGAGTCGGTGGCGAACAGCTGATAGATCTCCTCCTCGTCGGCGAAGACGAGATCGATCTGCTCTTCGACGAGTTCGCGGAATGCTGCCCGATGACGCTCCACGCAGAGTGCGTCAGACAGCGACACGGCGACCTTGCCACCACGCCGGCGCACGGTCTCGATGGCGAGCCGCGCCACGTCCGGCCCCTCCGGCAGGTCGAAGATGTAGCCCTCCAGCAGCAGGATGCCCGGCGCGCCGATGGTCTCCTCGCTCACGTCGCCGAGACCGAGCTCGGTGCAGGCGCCGAGATAGGTCTGCATCGTACGCTGGCCATCCGGCGTGATCAGCACGTAGCAGCGGGCCGTGGACTTCTCGGCGGGCGACGGCGGCACGCGCATGTCGATGCCGAGCGAGTTCATGTCGTGCTGGAATACCCGTCCGAACTGGTCGTCGGCCACCCGGCCGACGTAGGCGGCCTTGCCCCCCAGCCCGGCGAAGACGGCCACAGTGTTGGCGACGGAACCGCCGGACTTCTCCGTGGCGGGTCCCATCATGCCGTACACCTCGTCGGCGCGGCTCTCGTCGATCAGGGTCATGCTGCCGGGCGCGGCGTCCACGCGCTCGAGGAACCCGTAATCGACGTGGCTCAGGATGTCGACGATGGCATTGCTGATGCCGAGCAGCTGTGCGGCAGAACTCATCTGGTCTCCTTGCTGGATATGCGGGTCGGCGCGTCAGTGGCGAGGCCGGGGCACCGCCGGGGTTGCGATAGTAGCCACTCGGCGTCGCCATATAAAGCCAGGCGGCGCGCGCCACGCTTGCGACGGCCGTCGCGCGGGCCGGATAATGGCCCTTCCGACGGACATGGACAGATATGGGAATCCTGTCCGTCAGGGAGAGAAATCATGGGCCGACTGACCACCCACGTGCTGGATACCGCCCGCGGCCAACCGGCTGCCGGTGTCCGCGTGGAACTGTACCGCCTGCACGGCGGACGCGAACGCGTACTGGCCACCGAGACCAACCGGGACGGCCGCACCGACCATCCCCTGCTCGACGAGGATGCGTTCGCCACCGGCCAGTGGGAGATCCTCTTCCACGTGCGCGACTGCTTCCCGGATGAGGGCTTCCTCGACGTGGTGCCGGTGCGTTTCCGCATCGACGCCGACCAGCACTATCACGTACCCCTCCTGGTCAGCCCGTGGAGCTATTCCACCTACCGGGGCAGCTGATGGCCGCGCCCGAGCCGACGCGTGATGCCGTGCGTTTCCTCCTGGACGGGGAGGCGGTGGAGCTGCGCGACGTGGACCCGACCCGCACGGTGCTGCAGTGGCTGCGTGAGGACGCCGGGCGCACCGGCACGAAGGAAGGCTGCGCCGAGGGCGACTGTGGCGCCTGCACCGTGGTGCTGGCGGATCTCGACGGCGACGGCGAGCGGCTGCGCTACCGCTCCGTCAACGCCTGCATCCAGTTCCTGCCGACCCTGGACGGGCGGGAACTCATTACCGTGGAGAGCCTGGGCAGCCCGCAGACCGGGCTGCACCCGGTGCAGAAAGCCATGTACGAGTGCCACGGCTCCCAGTGCGGTTTCTGCACGCCGGGATTCGTGATGTCGCTGTTCGCCCTGTACCGGACGCGCCGGGATCCCTCCCGCCGGGAGATCGACGACGCGCTGGCCGGCAACCTGTGCCGGTGCACGGGTTACCGGCCCATCGTGGAGGCCGCGCGGCGCATGTACGACTACGGGGCCGATCTGCCCGCCGACGGTGACGCGCCGGCCAGGCTGAAGTCCCTGGCGGAAGACCCGGCCGGCGCCGGCATGCTCGCACTCGAGCACAACGGGCGCCGCTATTACGCGCCGACAACCGCCTCCGGACTCGCGGCGCTCCTCGCCGAGCACCCGGACGCCTGCCTCCTCGCCGGCGGCACGGACGTGGGGCTGTGGGTGGCCAAGCAGCACCGGGAACTGGACACGGTGATCTATGTGGGCTGCGTGCGGGAGCTGGCGAAAGTCTCGGCAGACGGCGAGTGGCTGAGCATCGGTGCGGCCGTCACGCTGGCCGATGCGATGGAGCCCGTCGTCGACGAGTATCCGGAGCTGGAAGAGCTGTTCCTTCGCTTCGCTTCGCCGCCCATCCGCAACACCGGCACGCTGGCCGGCAACATCGCCAATGGCTCGCCCATCGGCGACTCGATGCCGGCACTGATCGCGCTGGGCGCGCGGGTGGTGCTGGCGAGCCGCGACGGCCGCCGCGAGCTCGCGCTCGAGGACTTCTACCACGACTACCGCAAGACCGACCTCGCGCCGGGCGAGTTCGTGGCGGCCGTGCGCATCGCGCGCCGCCGCCCCGGCCGGCTGGTGGCGGCCTACAAGGTCTCCAAGCGGTTCGACCAGGATATCTCGGCCGTCTGCGCGGCTTTCGCGCTGGACGTCGAAGACGGCCGCGTGGCGAGCGCCCGCATCGCCTGCGGCGGCATGGCGGCCATACCGAAGCGGGCCGCTGCCGCCGAGCAGGCCCTCGCGGGCGGGGCCTGGGACGAGGCCGCGGTCGAACGCGCCATGGCGGCGATGGACACCGACTTTGATCCGATCACCGACATGCGCGCGGGCGACGCCTACCGGCGCGCGGTGGCGAAGAACCTGCTGCGCCGTTTCCATATCGAGAGCACCAAGTCCGGCATCACGACGAGGCTGTATTCTCATGGACGGTGACGGGCGCACCGCAACCGGCGACCTGCGCACTGTGGGACGGGCGATACCCCACGACAGCGGCCACCTGCACGTCAGCGGCCGTGCGCTCTACACCGACGACATCCCGGAACCCCGCGACCTGCTACACGTGGCGGTGGGCATGAGCGCACGCGCGCATGCGACGGTCGAGCGCCTGGATCTGGCGGCCGTCGCCGCAGCACCCGGCGTGGCGGCGGTCATCACGGCGGCCGACATCGCTGGCGAGAACAACTACGGTCCCGTCGTGGCGGACGACCCGATATTCGCCGAGGACGTGGTGCAGTACGTGGGTCAGCCCCTGTTCGCCGTGGCCGCGGCCACCGTCGACCAGGCGCGCAAGGCGGCGGCCCTGGCGCGGGTGGAATACGGCGACCTGGAGCCTATCCTCGACCCCGATACCGCGGTGCGGAGCGAGTCCTTCGTGCTGCCCTCCGTGCGCCTCGAGCGCGGCGACGCCCGCAGTGCGATCGAGGGCTCCGCGCACCGGCTGTCCGGCCGCACCGCCGTCGGCGGCCAGGACCACTTCTACCTGGAAGGCCAGATCGCCATGGCGCTGCCGCGCGAAGACGGCGATCTCTACGTCTACAGCTCCACGCAGCATCCCGGCGAGATCCAACATGCGGTCGCGCACGCCGTCGGACTGAAGGCAAAAGACGTCGTGGTGGAATGCCGCCGCATGGGCGGCGGCTTCGGCGGCAAGGAGAGCCAGCCGGCGCTGATCGCGTGCATCGCCGCCGTCATGACCCGGCACACGGGCCGCCCGGCGAAGCTGCGGCTGGACCGGGACGTCGATATGATCATGACCGGCAAGCGCCACGACTACGTTATCGACTACGACGTGGGTTTCGACGACGACGGACTGATCCGCGGCGTCGAGTTCACCTTCGCCTCGCGCTGCGGCATGTCGGCGGATCTCTCCGGCGCCGTGAACGACCGCACGATCTTCCACTGCGACAACGCCTACTTCCTGAGCGACGTGAGCGTGGTCTCCCATCGCTGCAAGACCCACACGGTCTCCAACACGGCGTTCCGGGGTTTCGGCGGACCCCAGGGCATGTTCGGCATCGAATACGTGATCGACGAGATCGCCCGCGACCTCGGCCGCGATCCGCTGGAGATCCGGCTGCGCAACCTCTACGGCATCGGCGAGCGAGACGTCACCCATTACGGCCAGAAGTTCGAGGACAACGTGCTGCCCGCACTGATCGACCGGCTGCGGCAGGACAGCGATTACGATGCCCGCCGGGCGGAGATACGCGCCGCCAACCGGGACGAGCCGGTGATAAAGCGCGGCATCGCTCTCACGCCGGTGAAGTTCGGCATCTCGTTCACCGCCACCCATCTGAATCAGGCCGGCGCGCTGGTGCACGTCTACACCGACGGTACCGTGCACCTGAACCACGGCGGCACGGAGATGGGCCAGGGCCTGAACACCAAGGTGGCGCAGGTGGTCGCCGAGGAATTCGGCATCGACATGGACCGCATCAAGATCACCGCCGCCGACACGAGCAAGGTGCCGAACGCCTCGGCCACGGCCGCCTCCGCCGGCTCGGATCTGAACGGGATGGCGGCCCGGGATGCCTGCCGGGCCATCCGCGAGCGCCTGGTGACCTTCGCGGCGGAGCGCTACGGCGTGGCTCCCGACCGTATCGAATTCGGCGACGGGCGCGTACGCATCGGCGAGGAGGAGACCGGTTTCACGGAACTCGTGCAGCTGGCCTACTACGCCCGTATCCCGCTGTCCGCCACCGGCTACTACCGCACGCCGAAGATCCATTACGACCGCAAGACGCTGAGCGGGAGGCCCTTCTACTACTACGCCTGTGGTGCCGCGGTCAGCGAGGTGGCGATTGACATCCTCACCGGCGAATCCCGGGTCCTGCGGGTGGACATACTGCACGACTGCGGCCGCTCGCTGAATCCGGCCATCGATCTCGGCCAGATCGAGGGCGGATTCATCCAGGGCATGGGCTGGCTCACCACCGAGGAGCTGTGGTGGGACGAATCCGGCGCGCTCAGAACCCACGCGCCGTCCACCTACAAGATACCGGTATGCTCCGACCTGCCGGTGGATTTTCGCGTGACCATGCTCGACTCGGCGGGTAACCGGGAGGAGACCATCCACCGCTCCAAGGCGGTGGGCGAGCCGCCGCTCATGCTGGCGCTGTCGGTCTTCCACGCTATCCGGGATGCGGTCGCCGCGGCCGGCGATTACCGTGGCAGCCCGCGCCTCGCGGCGCCGGCCACGCCGGAGGCGGTGCTGGCGGCGGTCGGCGAGCTGCGCAGCCGGGAGGCTCCGTGAACGAGTGGGTGGCGAACGCGCTCGAGCTTCGCGCGCGGGGCGAGCCCTTCGTCCTCGTCACCGTAGCGGGCGCGCGCGGCTCATCGCCGCGGGAGCCGGGCGCGCGCATGGTCGTCACCCGCGAGGAGATCCTCGGCACCATCGGCGGCGGCGAACTGGAATACCACTGTGCGCGTCTCGCCTGGGAGCGCCTCGGGCCGGACTCACCGCAACCGCGTTTCGAGCTGCGGTGCTTTCCGCTGGGTCCGAGTTTCGGCCAGTGCTGCGGCGGCATCGTCGACATCCATTTCGAGACGGTCCGGGCCGACGATGCCGACTGGCTCGGACAACTGGCCGGCGGCACGGCAGACGGGATGGCAGACGAAATGGCGGAGAGCGATACCACGGTCCTCGTCACCCCCGTCGACGGTGACGCCGACGGCATCGCACGCGTGCATGCGGCAGGCAATGCCGACGCAGCGGCAGCCGACGGCGATGACGACGTCCGCTCGGCCATCGATACATTCCTCGCGGACGGTGCCGGCGCGGCGGTGTACCCCTTCGGCGGGCGCGATTATCTGCTGACGGCGGAGCGCGAACCCGACTTCCGCATCGCCGTATTCGGCGCCGGCCACGTCGGCAGTGCGCTGGTGCACATGCTGGCACCGCTGCCCTGCCGGGTCGACTGGATCGACAGCCGGCCGCTGCTGGCCGACGAATCGCTGCCGCACAACATCCACGGTCAGGTCACCGCAGACCCGTCCGAGGCGGCCGCCAATCTCTCCGCCGGCACGTACTGCGTGGTGATGACCCACAGCCATCCGCTCGATCTCGAGATCTGCGCGCGACTGCTGCCCCGCGAGGATATCCCCTTCTGCGGTCTGATCGGCTCTCGTTCTAAGAAGCGACGTTTCGAGAAGCGCCTGCGTGCACTTGGCCTGGCGCCGGAAGAGATCGGCCGCATGGTCTGCCCCATCGGCATCGAGGGCATCGGCGGCAAGCGGCCGGCAGAGATTGCGGTGGCCGTCGCCGCCCAGTTGCTGCGGGAGCACGAGCGCATGACGGCGGAGGCGGGTCTCACGCCGGCGCGGCCGGCGGAGAGCGGGGCCGGCGCATGACGGCATATGCGATCGAGTGGCTGAATCTCCTCGGCCGCTGGCTGCATTTCATCGTCGGCATCGCCTGGATCGGTTCGTCGTTCTATTTCGTGTGGCTGGACAATCACCTCGTACCGCCGGCCTCGCGCAAGGACGCAGAGCGCGGCGTGGGCGGGGAGATCTGGTCGGTGCACGGTGGCGGCTTCTACCATGCGCAGAAGTATCGGGTATCACCGCCGGTACTGCCGGAGACGCTGCACTGGTTCAAGTGGGAGGCCTACAGCACCTGGCTGTCCGGTATGTTCCTGCTCGGGCTCATCTATTGGCTGGGCGCCGAGGTCTACCTCATCGACCCCGCCGTGGCGGACCTCGCGCCGGCCGCGGCGATTGCGATCTCCGTCGCCTGGCTGGCCGGCGGCTGGCTCGTCTACGATGCCCTGTGCCGCTCGCCCCTGGGCCGCACGGAGCAGGGCCTGGCTGCCGTACTGCTGGTGCTGGTGACGGCGGCGGCCTGGGGACTGTGCCAGACCTTCAGCGGCCGCGGCGCCTACATCCACTTCGGCGCCGTGCTCGGCACCATCATGGTGGCCAACGTCTTCTTCGTGATCATTCCCGGCCAGAAGCGGATGGTGGCCGCCGCCGCCGCGGGCGAGACGCCCGACCCGGCGGACGGCCTGCGCGGCAAGCAGCGCTCGGTGCACAACACCTACTTCACGCTGCCGGTGCTGTTCGTGATGATCAGCAACCACTACGCGATGACCTGGGCCCACGAATACAACTGGCTGATCCTGATCGCGATCTCGCTGGCCGGCGCGTTGATCCGCGTGTACTTCGTGGCCCGCCACTCCGGCCGCAATCCGCTGCTGCCGCCGCTGGCCGCGGCGCTGCTGCTGGCCGGCGTGGCCGCCGCCATCGCGCCTCGGGCGGACGGCGGCAGCGCCAGCGCCCCGGTGTCGCTCGCGCAGGCCCGGGCAGTGCTGGAGGCGCGCTGCGTCTCCTGCCACGCGGCCGCGCCGAGTCATCCCGGCTTCGCCGCGCCGCCGGGGGGTGTGATGCTCGAGACGCCGGATCAGGTGCTGGCCGCCGCCACCCGCATCCATCAGCAGACGGTGGTGCTGCGGGCCATGCCCATCGGCAACCTCACGCGGATAACGGAGGAAGAGCGCGCCGTCATCGACGGCTGGTACCGTTCACTCGCGACGGAGCGGCAGCCGTGAGCGGCACGGACTATCCCCGGGACCTCGTCGGCTACGGCTCCCGCCCGCCCGCAGCCGACTGGCCGGGTGGTGCGCGCGTCGCGGTGCAGTTCGTCATCAACTACGAGGAAGGCGGCGAGCGCTGCGTGCTCCACGGCGACACCCATTCGGAGGCTTTCCTGTCCGAGATCGTCGGCGCCGAGGCCTACGAGGGTGTGCGCCACATGAACATGGAGTCCCTCTACGAGTACGGCGCCCGCGCCGGCTTCTGGCGGCTGCATCGGCTGTTCACGGAACGCAGCATGCCGGTGACGGTATTCGGCGTGGCCATGGCCATGCAGCGCAACCCGGCCGCCGTGGAGGCGATGCTCGACGCCGGCTGGGAGGTGGCCAGCCACGGCTACCGCTGGATTGACTACCAGTTCGTCGACCGGGAGACCGAACGCGCGCACCTGCGGGAAGCGGTCCGCATCCACACGGCGCTCACCGGGGCGCCGCCGCAAGGCTGGTATCTCGGCCGCTGCAGCCCGAACACACTCGGGCTCGTCGTCGAGCACGGCGGCTTCGCCTACAGCGCCGACAGCTACGCCGACGACCTGCCCTACTGGGACACGAGCTGCGGCCCGCCCCAGCTGATGGTGCCTTACACGCTGGATGCCAACGACATGCGCTTCGCCACGGCGCAGGGGTTCAATAGCGGCGAGCAGTTCTACCGGTATCTCCGCGATACCTTCGATTGCCTGTACGCGGAGGGCGAGCGCCGGCCGCGCATGATGTCCGTGGGCCTGCACTGCCGGCTCGCCGGCCGCCCGGGCCGGGCGCAGGCGGTGGCCCGTTTCCTCGACTATGTCGCCCGCCACAACCGGGTGTGGGTGGCGCGGCGCATCGACATCGCCCGTCACTGGCGCGAGCGTCACGAGGCGCCCGCTTCATGAGCGCCTGCCGCGATGCGCTGTTGCCGATCCCGGGCGACGAGGCGACCTTCGTCGCGCGCTATGGCGGCGTCTACGAATCCTCGCCCTGGGTGGCGCGAGAGGCCTGGGCCCGTGGCGATCTGCCGGCGGAAGCCGATGCGCCCGTCCATGTCCCGATCGATGTCCTGGCGGCGCGGCTCGCCGCGGTGGTGGAGGACGCCGGCCGGGAGCGCCAGCTCGCGCTGATCCGCGCCCACCCGGATCTCGCCGGCAAGGCCTCCGTGGCGGGCACGCTCACCGAGGAATCCACCGCCGAGCAGCAGAGCGCCGGACTCGACCAGTGCACGCCGGAGGAATACGAGCGCTTCCAGCGTCTCAACGAGGCCTATCACCGGCGCTTCGGTTGCCCGTTCGTGATGGCGGTGCGCGGCGCCAGCCGCGGCGACATCCTGGCGGCGTTCGGAGAGCGGCTGGGCAATGCGCCGGAGACCGAGTTCCGGCGGGCCCTGGACGAGATCCACCGCATCGCGCGGCTCCGCCTGGATCAGATGAGCGAGCAGCCGCGTGAGCGAGACCCCCGATGAGCGAGCACGAGCCAATGGACGACCGCCAGCCCTTCCACCAGTGGACGCCGCTCGAGCAGCCGCGCTTCGGCACCCGCGTGGTGGAAGCCAACGACGAGTTCTTCGGCGCGAAGGAACGGCTCATCAAGCCGGAGGCAGCAGTGTTCCTGCCGGATGAGTACGACGATCACGGCAAGTGGATGGACGGCTGGGAGACCCGCCGACGCCGGGAGCCCGGCCACGACTGGTGCATCGTACGGCTCGGCCTGCCGGGCATCGTGCACGGCCTGGACATCGACACCTCTCACTTCACCGGCAACTATCCCCAGGCGGCCTCCATCGACGCGTGCTTCACGGCGGACGAAATACCGGGCGCGGATGCCGCCTGGCGGGTGCTCCTGCCCCGCGTCGAACTCGCCGGCGACTCCCACCACTATCTGCCGGTGGACGACAGGGGCCCGGTCTCGCACCTGCGCCTGAACATCTACCCGGATGGCGGCGTCGCGAGGCTGCGCATCTACGGCGAAGTGCGGCCCGACCCGGACGCCCCGGCACCGTCGGAACCCATCGACCTGTTCGCGCTGGAGCACGGCGGCCGGGCACTGGCCTGCAGCGACGAGCATTTCGGCAGCATGCACAACCTCAACGTGCCCGGCCGCGGCGTCAACATGGGCGACGGCTGGGAGACCCGGCGCCGGCGCGGCCCCGGCCACGACTGGGTGATACTGGCGCTCGGCCGGCCCGGGCATATCGAGGAAGCCGAGATCGACACCGCCCACTTCAAGGGCAACTACCCGGCCCGTGCCTCCCTGCAGGCCGCCCGCATCGAGGGCGCGGACCTCGGCTCCCTGCAGCAGGAATCGGCCGACTGGCCGGAGCTGCTGCCCGCCGTGCCGCTCGGCGCCGATAGCCGCCACCGTTTCCGCGACGAGCTGAACGACCTCGGCACGGTGACCCACGTACGCCTCGCCATCTATCCGGACGGCGGCGTGAGCCGACTGCGCCTCCTGGGCCATGCAAGGGGCTCTGGCACGGGCCGGGCAACCGGAGACGCCGGTGACTGATACCGACACGCGGCGCACGCTGACCCTCGAGCCGCTGTCGGCGGAGACATTCCGTCCCTACGGCGAGGTGATCGCTGCGGGGACCGTGAACGCGGACCCCATGAACGATGCGCGCTTCGAGCGCTACGATGACCTGGCCCGGCTCACGGCGGAGGGACGCGTCGGCATGAGCATCGCCCGCTGCCGCCGCGCGGCGAGCCAGCCGGTGACCTGCCCGATGGTCGAGCGTCATCCCCGCGGCAGCCAGGCGTTCGTGCCGCTCGCCGGGTTCCGCTTCGTCGTGGTGGTGGCGCCGGCCGGCGCGCCGCCGTCGGCCGACGACCTGCGCGCCTTCCTGACCGACGGCAGCCAGGGCGTGAATTACCGGGCCGGCACCTGGCACGTGCCGCTGATCGGTCTCGCCGCCGGGCAGAACTTCCTGATCATCGACGACGTCGCCAGCGCGGACAATTGCGACAGCCACACGCTGGACCGCCCGGTGGTCGTACCCGCCGTGCCCGCTCTGCCGTCCTCCGACGCCGGAGCGTCGCCGTGAGCGGCCCGGCGGTCCACGCCTTCCGGGCCTCCATCGTGCACCTGCTCGCCGACCCGGGCGACGGGGACGCCGGTTCTGCGCTGGAGTACTTCGAGGACGGCCTGCTCGTCACCGAGGACGGGAAGGTGGCCAGGCTCGGCCCGGCCGAGCCGCTCCTCGCGGAACTGGGTGATCCGCAGGGCGCCCGGCTAACCGTCACCGACTACAGCGGCTGCCTGCTGGTACCGGGCTTCATCGACTGCCACGTCCATTATCCGCAGATCGACATGGTGGCCTCATACGGCGAGCAGTTGCTGCAGTGGCTCGAGCGCTATACCTACCCGACCGAACGCCGCTACGCCGACCGCGCGCTGGCGGACCGCGTCGCGGGCGACTTCCTGGACCTGATGCTGGCCCACGGCACCACCTCCGCACTGATCTTCCCCACGGTCCACGCCGCCTCGGTGGACGCGCTGTTCGAGGCCGCGCTCGCGCGCCGGCTGCGGGTGGCCTGCGGCAAGGTACTGATGGACCGCAACTGCCCGGATTATCTGCAGGACACGGCTGAGAGCGGCTACGCCGAGAGCCGGAAACTGCTGCAGCGCTGGCACGGCAGGGAGCGTCTCGAGTATTCGATAACGCCCCGCTTCGCCCCCACCTCGAGCCCGGAGCAACTGGCACTGGCCGGCCGCCTGGCGGAGGAGTTCCCGGAGGTGTTCGTGCACACCCACCTCGCCGAGAGTCACAACGAGGTGGCCTGGGTGGCCGAGCTCTTCCCCGAGCGGAGCAGCTACCTGGACGTGTACCGCGCCGCCGGTCTCCTGCGCGAGCGCGCGGTCTTCGCCCACTGCCTGCATCTGCAGGACGAGGACTACCCGCTCATGGCGGACGCTGGCGGTGCGATCGCGTTCTGCCCGACCTCCAACTCGTTCATGGGCAGCGGCCTGTTCGATCTGGCGCGGGCGCGCGGCCACGGCATACCGGTGGGCCTGGGCACCGACATCGGCGCCGGGACGACACTCAGCCTGTTGGGCACGGCGGCCGAGGCCTACAAGGTGCTGCATCTCCAGGGCCAGATGCTGTCGCCCTGGCAGGCACTCTATCTCGCCACCCTGGGCGCGGCGCGCGCGCTCGCCTGGGACGATTGCATCGGCAACTTCGAGACCGGCAAGGAAGCGGATTTCGTGGTGCTGGAGCCCGCCGCCGGTACCCTGCAGCGGCGACGGACGGCGGCGGCGGAGGATCTCGCCGAACTCCTGTTCGCACTGTTGATGCTCGGCGACGATCGCTGCGTGCGCGCCACGCACGTCCTCGCCGAGCCGGTCCGGCCGGCCTGAGGCCGGCCATTCGCAGCAGGCACGCCGGCTTCCGGCCGGCCCTGTCTTTTACGCCAGCTTCTCCGCCAGATCCTCGATCAGGCGGGCCGCCGCCGGCTTGTTGGCCCGGATCTCCTCGCGGCTCAGCCCCTGCAGCTCGTAGGGCAGCACCAGCCAGTCGGCCGTCTCGTGGATGAAGAAGTCGGGCGGCGCGACAGTGCGCTCTGTCGGCCGATACCAGACCGTCGCCGTGCGGATGTCCTGGGGCAGATTACGGCGCGTCTTGCGGGTCAGCTCGGCGATGACCGCCTGCACGCTTGCGCCCGTCGAGTAGACGTCGTCCACGATCAGCAGGCGGTGCTCCGCCTCGAGGCGGTCCACGAGATACTGCAGCGCGTGCACCCGTATGCCTGCCACCGCCGGGTCGCGCTTGTGGTAGGAGTCCGGCCCGGTATAGGAGGTACGCACCGCGATGTGATCCGTCTCCACGCCCAGGTACTCCAGGCCCTCCTGCACCGCGATGCCGACGGCCGTGCCGCCGCGCCATAGGCCCACCAGGAAGTCGGGGCGGAATCCGGCGTCGTGAATATCGACGGCGAGCCGGAAGGAATCCAGCAGCAGGTCGTTGGCGGCGATGAAGCGGCGTTCCATGGCGTGTCGATGCCCCCGGGTAAAAACGTTAACATCGGCGGTCTGGGATTCCACATTATAGAGGTTGAGTCGCCCGCCGTACGCTCCGAAGGACAGGATGGAGAAAATCTACATTTCGGCCCAGCGACTGCTGGAAGAATCGTTTCTGCTCGGAGCCAGGATCCTCGAGAGCGGCTTCCGGCCGACCATGATCATGGCCATCTGGCGGGGCGGGACCCCGGTGGGCATGGCCGTGCAGGAGCTGCTCTACTATTTCGGCGTGGACTCGGATCACATCGCCATCCGTACCTCTTCCTACCGGGGGATCGACCAGCAGGACGCTGTCGTGAAGGTACTGGGCCTCGACTACATCGTGGACAAGATCTGCCACGATGACCGGCTGCTGATCGTCGACGACGTGTTCGACAGCGGCAAGAGCATCGCCGCCGTGATGGAGGAGCTGAAGCGCAAGACCCGGGCCAATATGCCCGGCGACGTGCGTATCGCTGTTCCCTGGTTCAAGCCCGCGCGCAACCGCACCAGCATGACGCCCGACTACTGGAACCACGAGACCGACGAATGGCTGGTCTTCCCCCACGAGGTGCTGGGTCTGGACGCGGACGAGCTGCAGGCGAAAAACCCGGCCCTCCACGAACTGCTGGCTTCGGCTCGCGGCCCCGCGGACGCCTGACACGCCGGTGGCGGAGACGCTGGCCATCCTTGCGCTGCTCGGCCTCGCCGTCTGGGCCGTCCTCATCTTCAACCGCCTCGTCCGCGACCGTAACCGCACCCGGGCCGGCTGGAGTGACATCGACGTACAGCTGCAACGCCGCCACGACCTGATCCCACGGCTCGTGGAGGCGGTGAAGGCCTACGCCGACTACGAGCGGGCCACCATGACGGCGGTGACGGAGCTGCGCCGCCGCAGCGAGGAGACGGACCGGCCGGCGGCGAAAGCCCGCCTCGAGGACGAACTCGCCCGCGGCATCGACCGGCTGCTGGCCGTGGCCGAGAGCTACCCGGACCTGAAGGCGAACCGCAATTTCCTCGACCTGCAGGAGCAGCTGGTCGACACCGAGGACAAGCTGCAGTACGCCCGCCGTTTCTACAACGGCGCGGTGCGCGACCTGAACACGCGCATCCAGTCGTTCCCGGACCTGATCGTGGCCCGCAGCCTTGGCTTCCGGGAGGCCGAATACTTCGACGCGGAGGCCGGCACCGAAGCCGCGCCGGCCGTGAAGCTGGGCGCCTGATGCTGCGGGCGGGAAGGGCCGCGCTGGCCGCACTGGCGCTGGTGGCAACGGTTGCCGCCGCGCAAGAGCGCATCCACCGCTACCACGCGGAGATCGACGTACCGGCGTCCGGCCCCATCACCGTCACGGAGACCATCGAGGTCACCGCCGAAGGCGACCGCATCCGCCGGGGCATCTACCGGGACCTCCCCACCGATTACGAGGACGAAGCCGGCAACCGCATCCGCATCGTGCCCGAGTTCCGCTCCGTGCGGCGGAACGGATCGGCCGAGCCGCACCATACCGAGCGGCGCGGCAACGGAGTACGTCTTTACGTCGGCTCCGCAGACGAGCTGGTGCTGCCCGGCCGGCACGTCTACGAGATCACCTACACGGTGGACCGGGTGCTCGGCTACTTCGACGACCACGACGAGCTGTACTGGAACGTCACCGGCAACCAGTGGGCCTTCCCCATCGACGAGGCCGCGGCCACCGTGCGTCTGCCCGAGAGCGTTGATGCGGCCGCGATCGCGGTGGAAGCCTATACGGGGCCTCTCGGCGCAACCGGACAGGCCTATGAGGCGGGCGTGGATTTCCGCGGCAACGCGCTCTTCCGCAGCACCCGCGTGCTCGGTCCCGGCGAGGGGCTGACCATCGTCGTCTCCTGGCCGAAGGGCCATGTGGCCGAACCCTCCCCGGCGGACGACCTGCGCTTCCTGCTGTCGCAGAACCTGGGCCTGCTGATCGCCCTCTCGGGCGCCGCCGGCTCCCTGTTCTACCTGCTGACCGCCTGGCGGCGCACCGGCATCGACCCGGAACCCGGGGTGATCTTCCCGCACTACGAGCCGCCTGAAGGCTATTCGCCGGCCTCGCTCCGCTACGTGGCGGAGATGGGCTACGACAAACGCACCTTCACCGCGGCCGTGCTCAACCTGGCGGTGAAGGGCTTCGTCACCATCGAGGAGGACGACGGCGACTACGCGCTTGACCGCACGGCGAAGACCGACGACGGCTCCCTGGCCCCGGGCGAATCCGCCGTGCTGTCACACCTGTTCGCCAGCGCCAACCGGATGGCGCTGGACAACCAGTACCACAGCATCGTCGGCGGCGCCATGAAGGCCCACGAGAAGGCGTTGAAGCGGGACTACTACCAGCGCTATTTCGTCAGCAACAGCGGCTTGCTGCTGCCCGCGATCGTGCTGCTGGTGGGTGCCGGTATCGGCGCTGCGATCGCCGACCGGCTTACCCTGTTCGCCGTCGTCGCACTCGCGGCCGGCGGCGCCGGCGTCCTGCTGTTCGCCTGGCTCCTGAAGGCGCCGACGCCGCACGGGCGCAGGCTGCTCGACAAGGTGGAAGGCTTCCGCCTCTATCTGGAGGTGGCGGAGAAGGACGAGCTGAACCTGAGGAATCCGCCGGAGCGAACGCCGGAACTGTTCGAAGCCTACCTGCCCTTCGCCCTCGCGCTGGAGGTGGAGCAGCCCTGGGCCGAGCAGTTCGCGGATGTCTTCGACCGGCTGCGCAGCGAGACCGGCAGCGACTGGCACCCGCGCTGGTACGCCGGGCGCTGGGACGCCGGCAACCCGGTGAAGATGAGCCGGGCCGTCGGCAGCTCGCTGAACTCGGCGATTGCCTCGGCAGCCACGCCGCCGGGTTCTTCCTCGGGCAGCGGCGGCGGCGGTTCCTCCGGCGGCGGTGGAGGCGGCGGCGGGGGCGGCGGCTGGTAGCTCCTCAGCCGATGTAGTGGATGGCCAGACCGTTGATCAGGACGTGCAGGGTGTTGTCGATGATGATCAGCAGCCAGCCGGCCATCCAGGGCGGGGTCTCCGGGGGGAACCCGGTCTGCGAGCACTCCGCCCACGGCCGCGAGCCCGGCCAGGGCCGGTTCTTCAGCCAGGCGACGTAGCGCGCCACGTGCCAGCGGTCCAGCACGAAGTGGCTGCCCGCGATCACCGCCAGCGTCCAGGGATTCTGCGTGATGAACAGAAACGGCAGCACGTAGAACAGGCAATGCACCAGAGCGGCGAGTGAGCGGCGGGTCTTCTCCCGCACCATCCAGTCGCTCTGCAGGATGTAATCGCCGACCGCGTGCGCGACGAGTTGATCGGCGGTAAACATGTGCTCTCCCGGATGCTGTCCCGGCACTGGAATACGGCCGCGGAACGGATCGGCCAGGCCCCCGGCCGGCAGTATAGCGTCCGGCGGGGCGGGCGGCATGCACCAACGGCGCCCGTGCTATATTTTGCAGCGGGGGGGGGCAATCGTCCCATATACAAGAACAACAACCTGCCGGCCCCACGAGGAGCCCGGCCGGGAAGAGGGGGAGTCCAGCATGTTCCAGGCCTGTCGGGAATCGAGTCGGCCCGTGCTTGCCGCTACGCTGGCGGTCGGGATACTGCTGGCCGGTTGCGTCGAGCCGGCGGCATCGATCGAGGAGGACGCGCCGCGAGCCGACCCGGCGCCGCCGGCGGCCGTCTCCGCGCTCGGCCGGCTGGAACCGAAGCACGGCATCATCACGGTGTCCGCTCCCTCGGAGCCGGAAGCGATATCCGGCACCATACTCGCCGAGCTGCTGGTCGAGGTCGGCGACGACGTGGAACGGGGACAGTTGCTCGCGGTATCCGACACGGCCGTCCTGCACGAGGCAGAGATCGCACAGACCGAGGCCGAGTTCGCGCTGGCGCAGCAGGAAGCGCAGGCCGCCGCCAGCATCGCCGACGCCACCTGCGTGCGGGCGGGTGTAGCCGGGCGCGAGGCGGCACGTCTGACCCGGCTGCGCGACCAGAACCTGGCCTCCGAGGAAGAGACGGACCGCGCCCGCGGCGACGCCGAGGCCTACTCCGCCGATTGCACCGCAGCCCGCAGCCATGCGACGGTGGCGGAATCGGCCGTCGCCGTGACCGAGGCGCGCCTGGCGCGTCACCACATCGAACTGCGCCGCTCCCATATCCATGCGCCGACGGACGGCCGCGTACTCGCCATCAATGCGCGCCCGGGCGAACTGGTGGGCATGGTGGTGGGCATGCAGGGCATCCTGGAGCTCGGTCAGGTTGACCGGATGTACGCCATCGCCGAGGTCTACGAGACCGATGTCGCACGCCTGCGCCCCGGCCAGAAGGCCACCGTGACCAGCGCCGCGCTGCCACGCCCGCTCGGCGGCCGGATCGAGCGTATCCGGCCCAAGGTGCAGAAGCAGGACGAAACGCATACGGACCCGGCGGCCCGCAAGGATGCCCGCATCGTCGAGGTCGAGGTGGCTCTGGACGAGTCCGCGCCGGCTGCCGGTCTGACCCACCTCCAGGTCGAAGTGATCTTCCAGCCCTGACGGGCGGCGGCAGGGATGAGCAGGGCACCCATCGGCTGGCTGCAGTTACGCCACCGCCCCGTGCGGCTGCTGGTGGCCATCGCCGGCATCAGTTTCGCCGTACTGCTGATCATGATGCAGCTGGGATTCCGCTCGGCGCTGTTCGAGAGTGCCGTGCGCTTCCAGGAGCGCTTCGACTACGACGTGGCCCTGTTCAGTCCCGACAGCGTCTTCATCGTGCGCCCGCAGCCCTTCTCGATACGCCGCCTCTATCAGGCGCTGGCGCTGGAGGCCGTGGCCGACGTCACCCCGGTCTACATATTCCCGGCGGTCTGGAAGAGCCCGTGGGGCGCCGACCGGCGCAGTATCAATGCCGTCGGCATCGACCCGGAGAAAGACGTGCTCAGGACTCCGGGCTTCAGCGAGAACCTGCCTCTGCTCACCCGCCAGGATACGGTCATCTTCGACGCGCTGGCACGGCCCGAATTCGGCCCGGTGGCGGCAGCGCTGGCCGAGCGGGGCACGCTCACCACCGAAGTGAACGACCGCCGGGTCGACGTCGCAGGCGTGTTCGAGATGGGCACCAGTTTCGGCATCGACGGCACCATCATCATGAGCGACGACAACTGGCTGCGCCTGTTCCCGGAACGCCCGAGAAACGACATCCAGCTGGGACTGATCCGCCTGGTGGACGGTGCCGACCCGGACGCGGCACGCGACCGGCTGCGCGCCTACCTGCCGGGGGACGTGCTGGTCATGACCAAGCAGGATTTCATCGACAGGGAGACCGCCTACTGGGGCTCCGCCACACCGATCGGCTACATATTCGCTTTCGGCGCCATCATGGGCTTCGTCGTGGGCGCCATCATCGTGTACCAGATTCTCTTCGCCGACGTCTCCGAGCACCTGAACGAGTACGCGACGCTGCGGGCCATCGGCTACTCCAACCGTTTCGTCTCCGGCATCGTGCTGCAGCAATCGGTAATACTGGCCGTGCTCGGTTTCCTGCCCGGACTCGCCATCGTCCACTGGCTCTACGGCACGGCTGCCGGCGCCACCAATCTGCCGATCTACATCACCTGGGAACGCACCCTGAACGTGTTCCTGATGACGCTGGCCATGTGTTCCATCTCTGCACTGCTGGCGGTGCGCAAGGTACGCCGGCTCGATCCGGCGGAAGTGTTCTGATGGACGCGCCGATCACGGTGGCCGAACTGGATCACAGCTACGGCAGGGGCGCACTCAGGAAACAGATCCTGTTCGGCATCAACACCGAGATACCGGCCGGCGAGATCGTCATCGTCACCGGCCCGTCCGGCTCCGGCAAGACCACCCTGCTCACCATCGTGGGAGCACTGCGTTCCGCGCAGAGCGGCAGCGTGCGGGTACTCGGCGAGGAACTCCGCGACGCGAAAGCGCGCCGGCTGGAAAGCGTGCGGCGGCAGATCGGCTTCATCTTCCAGCAGCACAACCTCCTCGGCGCGCTCACGGCGCAGCAGAACGTGGAACTGGGCCTGCGCATGGCACGACGGATGCGGGGTGCCGCGCTGCGACGCCGCGCCGCCGGCATGCTCGAGTCCGTCGGCATGGCCGAGCACCGGGATAAGAAGCCCGAGCAACTCTCCGGCGGCCAGCGCCAGCGGGTGGCGATCGCCCGGGCGCTGGGTGCGGAGCCGCGGCTGCTGCTCGCCGACGAGCCCACCGCCTCGCTGGACAAGCAGTCCGGCCGCGAGGTGGTCGAACGCATGCAGACCCTCGCGAAGGAGCACGGCACTACCATCCTGATGGTGACCCACGACAATCGCATCCTGGACGTCGCCGACCGCATCATGCATCTGGAGGACGGCCGCCTGCAGACCTTCACGGACGCGGTGATCGCCAACACCGAGCACATGATGCAGATGCTGGCGGAGAACCGGCAGAAACAGCCCCTGGAGAGCGTGGTGGAGGAGATGGACGAGACCCGCTTCCGCGCGTCGCTCGCGGAGCTCACCCAGGAGTCCCAGCACTTCCTGCAGGCCACCCGGCTGGCCAACGACGCCGCCTTCCAGAGCATGCTCGAGCGTGCGCTGCGCGCCTTCACCGCCCGGGTGGCCCGGCTGCTGGATGCCGAACGGGCTTCGCTCATGCTGGTGGACCGGGCTACCGGCGAACTCGTCGTGCGCGTCTCCCAGGATCTGCCGGAGATGGGCGAGGTGCGCATACCGCCGGGCACGGGCATCGCCGGCGCCGCGGCGGCCTCGGGCGAGACCATCCGCATCGACGACGCCTACGCCGACGCACGCTTCAACCCGGAGGTGGATCGGCGCACCGGCTTCCGCACCCGTGCCGTACTGTGCGTGCCGCTGCGCGACCACGACGGCGAGGTGTTCGCCGTCACCCAGCTGCTGAACCGGCGCGACGACCGGCCTTTCGACGCCACCGACGAAGAGCGCTTCTCGGCGCTGGCCGAGTCGCTCGGCGTGATCCTGGAAACACTGCACCGGCTCGACCGGGAACATCCTGCCCGCGGAGGTGACGCGTGAGTTTTCCCCACGATCTGCTGGAGGACGCGGCGCGGCTCGCCGGCTACCAGGGCTGGAGCGAGGAGGTCTACCGGGACTTCCTGCGCCTGCAGCGCGGCGAGATTGGCCCGGCGGAATTCGGCGCGAAATATCACTGGCAGCGCGCCATCCTGAACATGGACATGACCGGCTTCACGGCCAGCGCAATACGCGAGGGAGAGCTCGAGAGCCTGCTGCGCATCTTCGACGCCCAGAAGGTCTGCCTGCCGGTGCTGGAGGAACACGGCGCGGGGCTGGTGCGCTGCTTCGCCGACGACATCGTCGCGCTGTTCGAGTCGACGGACGCCGCCCTGGACGCGGCCCTGGAGATACATCGGCGCGTCGAGCTCTTCAACGCCTCACCGCTGGCCTCCCGGCACCCCACCCGCTGCTGCGCAGGGATCGGCTTCGGGACCGTCTTCGCGATCGGCCCGAACCTGGCCCAGGGCGACGAGATGAACAAGGCCTCGAAGCTGGGCGAGGACATCGCCCGCGCGGGCGAGACGCTGCTCACCGAGCGCGCCCGGGCGGCGCTCGCCCACCGCGACGACGTAGCGTTCGAGCAGCAGGATCAGGACGACCAATTGTTCCCGTTCTACCGGGCGGTGCCGGCAGGCAGGTGAGCGGCTACCAGTCGTAGTACACGTTCAGCGACAGGTTGCGGCCCGCCGCATCGACGCCGGAACCGTGGGTCCGGTAGGCCTTGTCGAACACGTTCTCCGCGGCCAGCCGGAGCCGCCAGTTCTCATCCGCACGGTAGGTGGCATCGAAGTTGAGCGTGGCCCAGCCGGGCGTACCCTCCGGGTCTATACGGACGTCGCGGATATCTCTGGACGCCAGCCGGTCCTGTTCGGCAGCGAATTCCACGTACGACTCCAGCGCCAGCCGATCGTCCGGCTCGTAGCTGAGCCCCACCCGGCCGTTCAGCGGCGGGATGCGATCCGCCGGCTCCGCCTCGCTGCCCGGCTCCCGTTCCTCGCCATAGGTGTAGTTCACGACGGCATCCATCCCCCACCGCTCGCCCCAGCTGAAACGCAGGCCGGACTCGATTCCCCAGATCTCGGCCTCGGCGAGGTTCCGGCTCTGGACGATATCCCGCCCGTCCGGGGTGGTCTCCCCGGTGAGGACCGAGGTTATCCGGTCCCGATAATCGAGCCGGTAGACCATCAGCTCGAACTGCCAGCCTTCTCCGGCCCCCTTGAAGCCGGCGTCGTACTGATAGACCTGCTCCGGCCCGAGGGAGGTGTTCGCGACGTTGAACCGATTACCCGGGCGCGGCCCGAGCGTGCCGAGGTCGAAGATGTTCGGCGCGCGGAAGCCCCGGCCCGCGTTCGCCACCAGGTTCCAGCGATCGGTCAGCCGATAGACCCAGCCGATATCGCCACTGATGTCGTCGGGGGTCAGCGTCGCCGCCGGAGAGGCCGCAGTCTCCGCCAGCTCGATGCGGGCCGAGCTGAAGCGCAGTCCGGCGGAGATGCCATGCCGCTCGCCGATATCGCGCAGCGCATGGACGTACACCGCACGCTGCTCCATCGTGGAGCCGTCGGGGAAGCGGGCGGCCACCGTCTCTGTTTCGCCGCTGGCGAGATCCAGCGCCACCCGCGTGCTGTCGACCGTGTCGTAGTACCACTCGGCCCCGTACGTCCAACTGGTCTCGCCCGCCTCGCGCGCGCCGTTGAGGGTGACCCCGAAAAGGTCGCTGCGGTTGTCCTCGAAACGGCGCAGGTCGGAGCCGGTCTCCCGGTTCCTGCGGTCGTCCACCACCCGCTGCCAGCCGAGGTCCAGGGTCCAGTCCGTCGCGAACGGTCCGTTGCGCCGCTCTCCCTGGATGTGGACGAACCGGCGTTCGTTGGGTTCGAAATAGAATTCGGCCGAGGAAGGCTCCGTCTGCCCGAAGCCGGGGACCAGTTCATCCACGCGCGGCGTCTCCGGCTGGCGCAAGTACTGCAGGTCGACGAACCAGCCCACGTCGGGCGAAGGCCGGCCGGCGAAGGCGAGGCGGGCCGCCTGCGATTCGAAGCCGCTCGGGCTGATCCGCTCCCCGTCGCCGGTGCGCCGATCGCCGATGTCGCGATAATCGATGCTTGCAAGCACGCCCAGACGCTCGGTCCCTACTTCCATGTCGGCGGCGACGTAGCGGGCGCGTTCCGCCGTATCGGCGCCCAGCGCCAGGCGGCCGCGGCGCTGATACTCGCCGCCCTCGAATACCGGCTTCCTGGACAGCACCTGCACCACGCCGCCCATCGCGTCGCTGCCATAGAGCGATGCCTCGGAGCCCCTCACGACCTCGATGCGTTCCACCCAGGACGGGGCTACCAGCGCCAGGTACTGGGTGGGAGCGTTGCGGAATATCGCATTGTTGAGGCGCATGCCGTCGACCAGGTGCAGTACTTCGGAACCCTTAAGGCCGCGGATGATCGCGACGCCCTGGCCGGGCGTGGTCTGCTGCAGGTACACGCCGGTGGTCTGGCCGAGCGCGTCGGTCACCAGGGTCTCGGCCGCGATCCGATCGGCAGATATGAGGGTGACGCCGGTCGGCACGTCGGTCACCGTGGTCGGGATCCGGGTGGCCGTCACCTGTATCTCGTCGATGGCTTCCTCCGCCGAGCCGGGAACAGTGATCAGGCCGATCACGAGACCCGCCGCAAGTAGCCGAAAAACCATGCCGTGACTTTCCCCGTTTTGGTGCAATACGCCGGTGGCAGACCACAATGCGGCCCCGGGCGCAAAGCGCGCTAGGATAACCGGGAACGCAGGGTCGCGCCCAGCATATACAGCCTGACCGGCCGTTACTGGGCTTCAGAGCGCTATGCTAGACTCCCTGCGCCTCGGGCGGCACGGCGGGCGGAGCGATGAGCAACTTCATACAGGAACTGCGCCGGCGAAACGTGTTTCGCGTTGCCGGCGTCTACGTCGGTGTTTCCTGGATTCTCATCGAAGCGGCCAGCGTGCTCCTGCCCACCTTCGAGGCGCCGGACTGGGCGCTGCGCTGGCTGGTCATCATCACGTTCATCGGCTTCCCGGTCGCGCTCGTACTCGCCTGGGTCTTCGAGATCACCGAGCGCGGCGTCATACGCGAATCGGAGGTCGACGCCACGACCAAGCCGCTGGTCGGCGGACGCCAGGCCGACTTCATCGCCATCGGCGTCCTCTCGGTGGCGCTGATCTTCTCCGTCTACCTCAATATCACCCGGACCACGACTGCGGAGCCGGTCGAAATGGAGCCCACGTCGGTGCTGGTCGCCGACTTCGAGAACGCCACCGGCGACCCCCTGTTCGACGGGCTGCTGGAGCAGGCCCTGAACATCGGCATCGAATCGGCGCCGAATATCACGGCGTACCTGCGCAACGCCGCCGAGACGGTGGCCAGGCAGGTCTCGCCGGATACGAAAGGCATCAGTGCCCAGGTGGCACGGCTGATCGCGGTCCGCCAGGGCATCGACCTGGTCCTGGCCGGCCGCATCGCACAGGCGGGCTCGGGCTACGAGCTGAGTCTGCAGGCCATCGACCCGCAGACCGGCGAGGTGGCCTCCGAGAGCAGCCACGAGGCCAAGGCGAAAGACGCCGTACTCGCCGCCGTAGGCGAACTGTCCGGCGACATCCGCGAGGCGCTGGGCGACGTCACCCTGAAGAGCGGAGAGGAGGCCACGGCCGAGACATTCACCGCAGCATCCATCGAGGCGGCGCAGGCGTACACGACCGCCATCGACCTCGCGTACGAGGGTGATCACGACAAAGCCATCGCGAACTTCGAGGCGGCGACCGAAATGGACCCGCGCTTCGGCCGCGCCTACTCGGGCTGGGCGCTCAGTGCCTTCAAACTGGGCCGGCAGGAAGAGGCGGAAGAACTGTGGAAGAAGGCCCTGTCGCTGATGGACACAATGACCGAGCGCGAGCGGCTGCGCACACAGGGTCTCTATTATTCGGTGGTCACCGGCAACATTGACAAGGCCATCGAGAGCTTCGAGCGCCTGGTGGAGAAGTATCCCGCCGACGCGGCCGGCCACAACAACCTGGCCGTGTCCTACTTCCTCGGGCTGGAATTCGACAAGGCGGCGCAACAGGGCAGCCACATCCTCCAGATCTACCCCGCCAGCGAACTCTATCGCACCAACTATGCGCTCTATGCAATGTACTCCGGGGAGTTCGAGAAGGCGAGAACGGAAGCGCAGAAGGTGCTCGAACGGAATCCGGACTACGGCTCCGCCTACCTGCCGCTGGCCATCGGCGCGCTGGCTCAGAGCGAGCCGGAAGCGGCGCGGGAGGCCTACCGCAAAATGGCGGAGGCCTCGAAGAGCGAGCACGGCCCGTCCCTGGCCAAGCTGGGCCTGGCGGACATCGACATCTTCACCGGCCGCTTCGACTCCGCCCGCCGGATCCTCACGGAGGCTATCCAGACCGATGTCTCCAACGAGAACACGCGCGCGGCGGCCAGGAAATATCTCGCCCTAGCGCATGCCTGGCTGGCAGAGGGTCAGTACGACGAGGCCGTCGCCGCGGTGGAGGAAGGCCTCGCGCTGGCCTCCGGCCTCGGCGAGCGCGCGCCCGCCGGCATCATCTACGTGATGACCGGACGTCTGGAGAGGGCCGCGGAGATCGCGGACGATCTGGCGAGCCAGCTACAGCCCCAGAGCCGGGCCTACGGCCTGATGCTGAAAGGAATGATCGCCCGCGAGGACGGGGACTACGTCACCGCCGTGGACAACATGCGCGAAGCCATCGAACTGGCCGATCTGTGGCTGATCCACTTCGAACTCGGCCAGACCTACCTGGCCGGCGAATACTACGCGGAGGCGCTGGACGAGTTCACCGTCGCCGACCAGCGCCGCGGCGAGGCGTCCGCGGTCTTCCTGGACGACATACCCACCTATCGCTACATGGCGACGATGCCCTACTGGCAGGGCCGCGCCCAGGAGGCGCTGGACATCAAGGCCGCCGCTCACGAGAACTACCGCGCGTTCCTCTCCCGCTGGGAGAGCGGCGGGCGCCTCGTTGAGGACGCCCGCCAGCGGTTGCCATGACGGCCCCGGCGGCCGGCGCTAGGGCTTGAGCTTCAACTCCCCGTACTGCTTCTGTCCCGTGGTCACGTCCTCCACCATCGCGCAGTAGAACGTGCCGCCCCGCTCCGCGGGCAGATCCTGGCCGTCCGGCCCCACCGCCTGCCAGTTGAACTGCCAGGTGAAATCGTTCTTCTGGCGGATGCCACTGGAGCCCGGATCCTCGTTCACCACCGGATTGCCCGGGTCCGCACAGGGCGATATCTGGATGCGCTGACTGGCCGGCCCGGTGTCGATCGGCGTCCCGTCGGCGCCGAGCCATGCCCAGACCAGCGGGATGGATGTTCCCGACTTGAGATTGTTCGGGTTCTGGGTGGTCGTGATACCGCTCGCGTCGAGGCCGACGGTGACGGTGAATCCGGCGGTGGTCTCGTTGCCGGTGTCGTCCGTCGCCGTGCAGGACACCGCGGTATCGCCGAGCGGGAACATGCTGCCCGAGGCCGGCGCACAGGTGACATCCACGTCGCTGTCCACGAGATCGCTCGCGGTCAGGTCCGCGTCGTAGTCCACGACCGCACCATCGGCACCGGTAGCGATTACCGTGAAGTCTGACGGGACCGTCAGCGACGGGGCGGTGGTATCGACCACCTCGACGCTGAACGTGCCGGTAGCGCTGTTACCGCTGTCGTCTGTCGCCGTGCAGTTGACCGCCGTCGTACCCAGCGGGAACGTGCTACCGGAGGCCGGCGTGCAGACGATCTCGACGTCGGTGTCGACCGTATCGGTGGCCGTCACGTCGTAGGTCGCCGGGTCGTCGAAGTCGACGATCGCGCCGCCCGGTCCGGTGGCTTCCACGCCGTTGACATCGCCGGGCACCGTGATGCTCGGCGCCGTCGTATCCACGACCGTCACCGAGAACGGAGCGCTCGCCGCATTGCCGGAAAAGTCCGTGCCGGTACAGGTCACCGATGTCGTACCCACCGCAAAAGTGGCCGACGTCGTAATGACCGTACCGTCGGCGTCCAGCGTACAGATACTGCCGGGCGACGGATCGTAGAGATCGACCGCGCTGACGGTGAAGGAGACCGTAGCACCCAAGGGTCCGGTCGCCTCGACGGCGGAGGTGTCGACCGGCGTCGTGGAAACCGTGACCACCGGCGGCTTCGTGTCGACCACCGAGACGTCGAAAGCGTCGATGACGCTGTTGCCGCCCTGGTCCGTGGTCGTGCACGACACGCCCGTGGTACCCACGTCGAAGGTGCCGGTAAACAGACCCGGAGTGGCCGCACCCTCGACGGTGGCACCGGTTGCCGAACAGCTGGTCTGCGTGTCCGTATTGTCGGTGGCGGAGACGGTGAAGTTCACCGTGGCGCCATCGGGACCCGTCGCTTCGATGCCGGCGAAGATACCCGTTACGGTCGTCACCGGATCCGTGAAGTCGTCGACAGAGACGGTGATGCCGGCGGTGGCGATGTTGCCTTCCGTGTCGCTGGCCGTACAGGTGACGGCGGTATCGCCGAACGGGAAGAGAGTGGTGCCGTCCTGGATCGTGAGCGTCCCGGACGTACAGCCGACGCTGGCCGGGTCGAGATTCGGATCGCTGACCGAGATGGCATCCGGCAACGTGCCGGGCGTCGGCACGGGCGCGCCCGCGGGCGACGTCGCCTCGTAGGTCACCGTGCCGCCGTCCGCCGGGAAGAACTCCGGCGGTATCAGATCCGGCGGGGCGATCTTCTCGAAGCCGGTGTCGATGCAGTCGATCTGCTCGCTGAAGTCGGGGTCGCCGGGCTGCCCGGTATCAACGTCAAGACTACTGCAACCGTGGGCCGCGGCACCGAACGCCACCTTCACCGCGATGCCCTTGCCGTCCTGGGGTGAACACCCGGCCGGCAGAGGGTCACCGTTCTCCGCCGCCTGGTAACAGGCGTCGAGACGGTGCAGCTCGGTCCTGGCCGCGCCGGTCGCCCAGATCCGGGCGGTGATGATCACCTGCTCGCCCGGCTGTGCCGCGAACGACAGCGCCCCGTCGTAAGGATTCTGATTCTCCGGCGTGAAGGCCGTCGGCAGCGAAACATCGCCGAGGCTGCCCGCCTGCAGACCCGGTGCCTGCAGGCCGGGGGCTACCAGGTCCGCCGTGGCCAGTATCTCGTTGTCCGAGGTTGGCGCCAGGAGACACAGGCCGTCTGTCGCCGCGCTCAGCACCGTCGTGTTCTGGATGCTCGGCGACCACGCGATCAGCTGGACCTGGTGGCTGTCCGGGTCGAGCCCGAACAGCGCGACGTCGCCGGAATAGGTAGTCGTCACGTTGCCGTCCGCCGCCACCACGTACACGACGTCCTGATAGACGATGTCACCCTCGGCCGCCGCCTGCAGGCTCGGCGCCTGGAAACCCGGCGCCTGCAGGCCCGGACTAGTCAGCGACCCCGCCTGGTAACCGGGCGCCTGGAAGCCCGGGGCCTGGTATCCGGGCGCCTGCAATCCCGGCGCCTGATAACCCGGCGCCTGAAAGCCCGGGGCCTGGTAACCCGGCGCCTGATAGCCAGGGGCCTGCAGGCCCGGCGCCTGCAGGCCCGGTGCCTGCAGTATCGGTGCCTGCAGCCCGGGTGAGGCGAGGCTGATGTTGTGCGCCTCGGCGTTCTCCACCGAGTCGCAGGCCGGGTCGTAGTCCGGCGACGCCGGATCGGTCCTGCCCTCGCAGAACACCGGATCGAACAGCTTGCCGTCACTCAGTTCCACGGTGCTGACGAGCCCGCCAAAGGAGACGCCGTCCGCCGGGCAGGATCCTTCGTAGGCATTCACCCGGATGACGGTGCTCGCGTCGCTGCTGGTGACGAATGCCGAGCGCGCCGCCGAGGCCTGCGCGGCCACGGGCACTTCCACCAGCGTCCGCCGGGGCGCCTCCTGAAGGAGGATGTCGTCGAAATAGTTGAACGCCGGCAGCGGATCGAACGAGGCGCGCGCCGGGCTGCAGGTGGCCGGCGACGTACACAGGTAGTCGGCCGGCTGGTTCATTATCTTCAGGCAATAGGACGCCGGCTGGTTCCCGGGGTTGCTGATCACCAGCGGGAACATGCGCTGCACCGTGTTGAATCGGCGACTCTGGGTGAGCGCGACCAGTGTCGGCACGTCCTCCACGAGGGAGCTGTAGACGTTCGTGTCCCGGCTGCGGCTGAGGCTGAAGTTCACGGAGCTGCAGAAAGCCGGCGAGTCGTCCGGCTGGGTCGGATCGTCGTCGGGCTCGGTCACCGCCTCGAGTTCCGGCGTCTGCCTGGGCTGTCCGGCCAGCGTCGCCTCCGCGCCCTCTTCGTCGTTTGCAGCCTGGAAACCCGGCGCCTGGAAGCCCGGCGCCTGCAGGCCCGGAGCCTGGAGCCCCGGCGCCTCGGTACCCTGGACCGGCGCGAACAGGAGCTGCGTCGCGAAAGGATCGCCAATGCGGATGTCCCGGTTCTCGCCCCAGGCCACGAAGATATTCTCTTTCGCTATGAAGCTGCCGCCTTCGTCAGCCTGTTCCGGCAGGCTGTTCTGGATCCAGCGTCCGCTGGGAGTCTTGCGCAGCAGGGGTGTCGCGATGGAACCGTAGTCGCCGTTATAAGCCAGCGTGCCGCTGGCGTGGGTGCGCAGGTTCAGACGATTCGTCTGCGCCTCCTGCACAGTGCCGTCGGACAGCACGATGGTGTCGTAATTGGAGACGCGCACCGGCGATAGCTGCCCGTCGTCGATCGGCTGCTTCGGCGTGCAGGCGCCCTGAGCCGAGGTCGCCGAACACCCCTCGATGCGGGTCATGTACACGTCGGCGGAGCGGAAGACACGTACTCCGGGAACGTTGTAGTCGTAGATCAGCGGGATCTCATCGGCAGGGCGCACCCGGGAGTCCTCCTCCCGCCGCGTGTCCCACCAGGCGACGTCCACCCGGCCCTTCGTCCCGTGGGCGAACGGCAGGACCTGATAGCCGGTCGGGCTGTCGTCCGTATTCGGGTCGATGGCAACCGGCCCGCCGGCACGGAATATGCCGCTGCCGTTCCCGCCCAGATTGAGGTCGAGGATGAACGGCTCGTCCGGATGCTCGGCGCTGCCATACCAGTTCTGGCCGTCCGTCGAGGACATGCCGACGATGCGCGGGATACCCGGATAGGTGCCCGGCGGTGCACCGGCTAGCTGCTCGCAGCCGCCGACGGCCGCGGTGCTCCGCCACCGTTCTTCAGACTCGTCGTAGACCACGCGATCGGCCGAGAACACCCATACGCGCTCGCCATCGTCCGCCATCCACGGGAAGGTGAAGTTGCGGAACGTGGCGCCGCTCGCCTGCTGGTCGAACGGACAGATGGGGAAGGTGGTCTTCGTCTTCGCCCAGGATTTGCCGAGATTGGACGAGAACGCGTGCACGATGGCGTCGGTCTCGTTGGAGTCACGGCTGCGCCGGTAGGTGAGCGAGATGCCCTCGCCCGGCAGGTAGGCGAGGGAGACGCCGGTGACGATGTTCAGTTCCTCGGACACCTTCTTCGGGTTAGCACAGGTCGCCCCGTTGTCCTCGCAGACGATCGCGTAGAGCTTGACGGACTTACCGGAGCCCGTGAAAACGGAATAGGCGACCACGATGACGCCGTCGGGCGTGGTGACCTGGATCGGCTCCGCGACCCCTTCAACTTCGATGGACTGTGTGATCTTCGGCTGTGACTCGCCGTTATCCCCGGCCTGGGTTTCGTTGACGACATAGAGTGACGCCACCTTGTCGATGAAACGACCCTCCGTGCCCAGATCGATGATTCGAACGAATGTCTCCGGCTTGTTGAAGTCGCCGTCTTCCTGGTTGAAGTCGACGTAACGCTGCAGGGCGAGCACGCCCTGATCGCTGTCTCTGAAGCTGGCGATGTACGACAGCACCGACATGCCCGGCGTGCCCATCCCGGGGATCGCTACCAGTGCGGGATCCGCCGCGAAGCCCTGGCCGATGGACGACGTCGGATGGCCGACGTAGCCCGGCGCGAGCCGGCTCTTCCAGGTCTTGCCGAAGTCGTTGCTCTCGGCCACGCCGATCCAGCCGTCGCCCTGGATGGAGGGCCAGTCCGAGGCACGCATGTCGTTGAAGGCACAGAGTACGTAAGCTGGATTATTCGGCCTGACGACGCATGACGGCTCGTGCTGCTGCTTCAGGCGCCAGTCCGGGATGCGGTCGAAGTCAGGGTCCGGCGTCGGGCCGACGATGTTGACGTTCGGCCCCGGCGTGACGAACTGCTGTTGCTGGGCCGGCGCATTGACGCCGATAAACAGCAGGATCATCAGAGGCAGAAACAGGACACCGGCCCGGGAACCCCGGCGGGAAAATGCGTTGCGCATCACGTTCTCCAGGCCCCCGGACAGGGGAGACTTGTTGTTATTGGTATATCTGGGATCAGTATAACCACAGACTTGACTGACTGGAAAATTTGTGTCGCGAAGGAGTCTTCGGAGCCTTTCCAATGCGCAGGGAAAAGACAGGCAATAATCGACAAATCCGTTTTTTTTCAGGGATTTGTCTTTCGATGCTGCCGCTCGTCCTGGGCGCGTGCGGCGGCGGCGAACCGCCGCCGGACGACGGCCGCGCAGCCGTTCCCGCGCCCCGGCCCGGTCTCTGGCAGGGCACCTTCCCCTGCGCCGACTGCCCCGGCATCGAGGTCACGTTGTGGCTGCGCCCGGACGGTGCCTTCTTCCTGCGCCAGCACTACCTGGCAGATGACGGCGGCGGCGAGCGCTACTACGGCCTCGGGCGCTGGGTGTGGGTCGACGCCGAGCCCGAGCTCCGGCTGCGCAGCGGCGGGCCCGAGCGCGTGTTCGACAGGGCCGGGCCCGGCCTGCTGGCGATGCGGGTGGCCTCCGACCTGCCCCATCGCCTCGAACGCAGCGGCGACCTCGCGCCGTTCACCGACACGATCGTGCTGGAGGGCGAATACCGGGTCGCCGACGGCGAGCGCCGTTTTCGCGAATGCCGCAGCGGCCTCGCGTGGCCGATCGTCCCGCGGGGAGATTATCGCCGGCTGCTGCATCAGTACGGCCGGGTACCCCGTGGCGAGGATGCGCTGGCGACGGTCCGTGGCCGTCTCGAACCGACGGCGGGAGGCGACGTTCTGTTCATCGAGGAACTGGTGCAGTTGCAGCCCGGGCGCCGCTGTCCCTGAGCAAAAGGAAAAACGAATGCCGGGTCCTGTTGCACGGCGGCCGGAAGTGGTAGCTTTCGCCGCTTGTGTCTGAAGGGCGGAGACCGGCGAATGGCCCATCCGCAACGTATTGTTATCCCGATGGTCCTCCCGATAGTGCTGGCCTGCGCCGGCATGCTCGTGCTGTCCGGCTGCGGCGAGTCCGAGCAGACCGCGGCCGATGCGACCGATCCGGCGGCACCCGCCGCTCCCGCGGGCGCCAAGGTCTACCGCCACTCCCTGGACGGCGCGCCCTCCACCATCGACCCCGTCCAGTCTTCCAACATCTACGCCAATACGGTCGTCCTGAACGCCTACGACACCCTCTACCGGTTCAAGTACCTGGCGCGGCCCTACGAGGCCACCCCCAACCTGGCCGCGGCGATGCCGGAGATCTCCGGCGACGGTCTGGTCTATCGCATCCGCCTCAAGCAGGGCGTGCACTTCATCGACGACCCGGCTTTCCAGGACGGCACCGGCCGCGAGGTGACGGCCGAGGATTTCGTCTACAGCCTGAAGCGTCATTTCGACCCGTCCCAGCGGCCTCGGGGGGCGTGGCTGTGGCAGGGGCGTATCGTCGGACTGGACGAATGGAAGGACGCCGGTTCGGACTACGACGCCGAAGTCGAGGGCCTGCGCGCCCTGGACCGCTACACCGTGGAAGTGCGCCTGACCAATCCCTATCCCCAGTTCGTCTACACGCTCGCCCAGGGCTATGCCGCGGTCGTGCCGCGGGAGGCGGTGGAGAAGTACGGCCGCGAGTTCGGCTCCCATCCGGTCGGATCCGGGCCGTTCCGTGTCATCTCGTACGACTCCTCCCGGGTGGTCTACGAGCGCAACGAGGATTTCCGCCAGGAACCGGTGGACCTGGCCGCAGAGGGCTACGACCCGGCCACCCAGGCCTACACCGGCGTCGAGGCCATCGAGGGCCGCTCGCCCCCGTTCGTCGACCGCCTGCAGATCGATTTCATCACGGAAAATGCCGCACGCTGGAATTCCTTTACCAAGGGCAATGAGATCCAGTACCTGACGGTGCCGAACGAGCAGGTGGATCGGATCCTGGCTTCGAAGGACCCGATCACGCCCACGCCGGAGATCGCCGCCCGCTACCACATGCACCACGGCGTGGAGGCGGGATTCGTCTTCATGACCTTCAACATGGATTTCCCCGAGATCGGCTACAACGACGACCCGGAGCGCGAGCGGCGCAATCACGCCCTGCGCTGCGCCATGATCAAGGGCTTCGACTGGTACCGGCGGAACGAGAGCTTCTACTTCGGCCTCGGCCAGGTCTTCCCCGGCGTGATCACCCCGGCGGTACCGGAGTTCGATCCCGACCTGTCCCGCGACAGTGTCACGCTGGACATCGAAGGAGCGCGCCGGCTGCTGGCCGAGCACGGCTGGAACGCCGACAACCTGCCGGAGCTGGTCTACGGCGCCCAGGCCGGCGTCAGCCAGCGGCTGTTCTACGAGCAGTTCCGCGGTTTCATGAAGAAGATCGGCTATCCCCGGGAGAAAATCGTGCTGAAGCAGTACGCGACTTTCGGGGATTTCATCAAGGACGTCTCCCAGAGCCGCCTGCCGCTGGTCGCCAAGGGCTGGGGACTCGACTACCCGGACGCCGAGAACACGCTGCAGCTGTTCTACGGCCCGAACGGCTCGCCGGGCTCGAACGACGCGAACTGGCGCAACGCCGAGTACGACCGTCTGTACGAGCAATCGGCGGTGATGCTGCCGAGCCCCGAGCGCACCGAGATCTACCGGCGCATGAACGAGCTGGTCATCGATGACTGCGTGGCCATCACCGGCCTGTCCCGCACCCGGGTCTACCTCTGGCACAAGGACGTCATCGCCATGCCGGACCGCCAGATCGTCGGCGGCTTCTTCCTGCGCTTCGTGGACATCGCCGACGGCGCCGGGGGAACCTGACGATGGAAGTCCTGCAGTACGCCGTCAGAAAGCTCGTCGGCGGCATCCCGCTGATACTGGGCGTCACCTTCGTGAGCTTCCTGCTGATGGTCTACTTCGGGCCCGACCAGACCTACGAGCTGCTGGGCAAGAACCCCACCGAGGAGCAGATCGCCGAAGTCCGCAGGGAACTCGGCTACGACCGGCCGTTCTTCGTGCGTTACGGCGAGTATCTGAAGGAACTCGTCACCCTGGACTTCGGCCTGTCCGACTCCACCGGCGAGCCGGTGAGCGAGATGCTCGGGCGCAGCATCCCCATTTCGCTGGCGCTCATCACGCCGGGGTTCATCCTCGGCAACGTGCTCGGCATCCTGCTGGCGCTGGTGGCTGCCTATCACCGCAGCGGCTGGATCGACAAGGCCATCATGGGTTTCTCGGTGGTGGGCATGAGCGTGTCGTTCCTGATCGTGATCATCGGCTTCCAGCTGTTGCTCTCCTCGAGCTACGGACTGAACCTGTTCCCGGTACGGGGCTGGGAGGTGAACTCGCTCTACGACTACGTCATGTACGTGACCGTGCCGACGCTGGCCACAGTTTTCGTGGCGCTCGGCTACAACACGCGCTTCTACCGGGCCGTGCTGGTGGAGGAGATGACGCGGGATCACGTGCGCACGGCGCGGGCCTTCGGCATTCCGCCGGGCAAGCTGCTGTACAAACACATCCTGAAGAACTCCGCCATCCCCATCATCACCCGCATCATGTTCTCCATCCCGCTGGTGATCGTGAGCGGCAGCCTGCTGATCGAGAGCTACTTCGGCATCCCGGGCGTCGGCAAGGTGACCTTCGACGCCATCACCACGGGCGACCAGCCGGTGCTGAAGGCGGTGGTCGGGCTCACCGCAGTGCTCTTCGTGATCACCCTGCTGCTGACCGACATCATGTACCGGGCCGTGGATCCCAGGGTGTCGCTGAAATGAGTGCCATACCCGAGACCTCGGACCAACTGCGCGGCGGCGCGGATCCCAACCCGTCGGCCGAACCCGACCGCGCCGAATCCATCTGGGGCAAGGCGGTCTACAAGTTTCGCCGCGACCGCGCGGGTATGGTCGGCCTCGGCGTGGTGTTCGCCTATTTCGTGATGGCCCTGGGCGTCTGGCTGGGCGTCTGGGGCATGGAGTGGAGCGACGTTGAGGGGCCCAAATGGGCGCCGATGAGTGCGGAGCACTGGTTCGGCACCAACATCATCGGCCAGGACATCTTCCAGCGGTCGGTCTACAGCACCAAGACGGCGTTCGAGATCGGTCTGATCGTGGCCGTGCTGTCCACGCTGATCGGCGCATTGTTCGGGGCCCTGGCCGGCTTCTTCAGCGGCACCTGGATCGACGAGATCATCCTGTGGATGAAGGGCGTGCTGGACTCCATCCCCTTCTATCTGTTCGTCGCCGCCGTGGCTTTCGCGCTGGAGGGCAACGCCTGGTCCATGCACGTGGCCATGGTGTCGGTATTCTGGACCACGACCGGCCGGCTGGTACGCGGCGAGGTGATCAAGCTCAGGAACTTCGAGTTCGTGGAGGCCTCCCGGGCCATCGGCGTACCCCAGACCACCATCATCTTCCGTCACATCGTGCCGAACACGTTCCACATCCTGCTGGTGCAGGCCACCATCGTGTTCGTGGCCGCCATCAAGTCCGAGGTCATCCTCTCGTTCCTCGGCCTCGGCGTGCAGGACGGCGTGAGCTGGGGGCTGATGATCTCCGAATCCACGCTGGAGGTGCTGGCGGGCTACTTCAACAATTTCGTCTGGGCCTCGGTGTTCCTGTTCGGCCTGGTGATGGCGTTCAACATGTTCTCCGACGCGCTGCAGGATGCGCTGGACCCGAAGAAGGTGGCCGAGTCGTGAGCGCCCGCGAGCCCGTACTGAGCGTGCGCGACCTGGTGGTGGAGTTCACCACCCGCTACGGACCGGTGCGTGCCGTGGACGGGGTAAGCTTCGACGTGTACCCCAACGAGACGCTTGGCATCGTGGGGGAGTCCGGCTGCGGCAAGACGGTGACGGGGCTGTCCATCCTGGGCCTCATCCCCTCGCCGCCCGGTCGCATCGTCTCGGGCGAGATCCGCCTCGCCGGCCTCGACCTGACGAAGATGCCCGAGGAGAAGCTGCGCGACCTGCGGGGCCACGAGATCTCCATGATCTTCCAGGAGCCGATGACGGCGCTGAACCCGGTGCTGACCGTCGGCAGCCAGATGGTCGACGTGCTGCGCCGGCACAAGCAATACACCCGCCGCCAGGCCCGGGCCGTGGCGGTCGAGATGCTGGCGCGGGTCGGCATCCCCGTGCCGGACAAGCGCATCGACGAATACCCGCACGAGATGTCCGGCGGCATGCGCCAGCGGGTGATGATCGCCATGGCGCTGTCGTGCGACCCGAAGGTACTGATCGCCGACGAGCCGACCACCGCACTGGACGTCACCACCCAGGCCCAGGTGCTGGAGCAGATCGTCAAGCTGCAGGAGGAGTTCCACATGGCGGTGGTGCTGATCACCCACGACCTGGGCGTGGTGGCCGAGACCTGCCAACGGGCGCTGGTCATGTACTGCGGCGAGGTCATCGAGCGGGCGGAGATCGACCGCCTGTTCGAGGCGCCCCGGCATCCGTATTCGCGTGGGCTGCTCGATTCCATCCCCCGACTGCGCGCCGAGAAACTCGCCGAGCTGCCGGTGATACCCGGCATGGTGCCGGACCTGATGCACCTGCCCCCCGGCTGCCGTTTCGCCGACCGGTGTCCGCGGGCGCAGGACGACTGCCGCCGTGAGCGCCCCTCCCTCGACGGCGGACCCGGCTCACCCGCTGCCGTCTCCTGCTTCCATCCGCTGGCCTGAGGACGCACCGTGCCGACCCCGCTGCTGAAAGTCGTCGATCTGAAGAAGCACTTCCCGGTACGCGGCGGGCTGTTCCGGCGCGTGCAGGCGTGGGTGCGGGCCGTGGACGGGGTGAGTTTCGAGCTGGAGCGTCAGCGCACGCTCGGCCTGGTGGGCGAGTCCGGCTGCGGCAAGTCGACGCTGGGCCGCGCGGTGCTGCGCCTGACCGAGCCGACCGGCGGCGCGGTGCACCTGAACGGCGAGGACGTCCTGGCGCTGTCCGCGGACGCCATGAAGGCGAAGCGCCGCGAGATGCAGATCATCTACCAGGACCCCTACGCCTCGCTCAGCCCCCGGCGCCTCATCGGCCAGACCATCCAGGAGCCGCTGGACGTGCACGGCATCGGCACCCCCGCCGAGCGCCGCCGGCGCGTGGAGGAACTGCTGGACATCGTCGGCCTCCGGAAGCAGGTGCTGTCGCGCTACCCCCACGAGTTTTCCGGCGGCCAGCGCCAGCGCATCGGCATCGCCCGGGCCCTGGCACTGAACCCGAGCTTCATCGTGGCCGACGAGCCGGTGTCCGCGCTGGACGTCTCGGTGCAGTCACAGGTGCTGAACGTCATCGCCCGGCTGCAGCGCGAGCACGGGGTCGCATTCCTTTTCATCTCCCACGACCTCGCCGTCATCCAGCACGTCAGCGACGACGTGGGCGTGATGTACCTCGGCGCGCTGGTGGAGTTCGCCACCAGCGAGGATCTGTACCGGGATCCGAAGCACCCCTACACCCGGGCGCTGATGTCGGCCATACCGGTGCCGGACGTGAAGCGGAAATCGAAGCGCATCGTGCTGGGCGGCGACGTGCCCTCGCCCATGCATCCGCCGTCGGGCTGTCCCTTCCATCCCCGCTGCCCGGAGGCGATGCCGCAGTGCCGGGAGGTGGTGCCGCCGAAGGTCAATGCGGGCACCGCCGCGAAGCCCCACTACGTGCGCTGTCACCTGTATACCGACGCCGGCGCGGCGCCGGCCTGAGGCCCGGCGCTCACCCCTGACCCAGCTTCTGCTCCAGGTGCTCGACGATGGCGTCGATCACCTTCAGGCGGGCGTAGTGCTTGTCGTCGCCTTCCACCAGAATCCAGGGCGCACCCCGGGTGCTGGTGTACTGGATCATGTCGTGTGCGGCCACGGCGTAGTCGTCCCAGCGTTCCCGGTTGCGCCAGTCCTCGTCGGTCAGTTTCCAGTGCTTGTAGGCCGACTCGGCGCGCTGGCGGAAGCGGACCAGCTGCTCTTCCTTGCTGACGTGCAGCCAGAATTTCATCAGTAGCATGCCGCGGTCCGTGATCTGCCACTCGAAGTCGTTGATCTCGTTGTAGGCCCGCCGCCATTCGTCCTCGCTGGCGAAGCCCTCCGTGCGCTCCACCAGCACGCGGCCGTACCAGCTGCGGTCGAAGATGGCGACGTGGCCGGCCCGCGGCAGACGCCGCCAGAAGCGCCAGAGATGATGCTGGGCACGCTCCTCCTCGGTGGGCGCGGCAAACTGATGTACCCGGTAGGTGCGCGCATCGAGGCCCCAGACGGTGCGACGGATGGCGCCGCCCTTGCCTGCCGCATCGGGACCCTCGAACACGAGCACCGTCGACAGCCCCTCGGCCGTGGCCTGACGAGCCAGTTCGCCGAGGCGGGCCCGGCGCTTCTTCAGCTTTTTCTTGTAATCCCGGCGCGGCAGGGCCAGGGAGAGATCCAGCCGATCGAATACCGTGAGCCTCCGGGCAGGATCTTCCTCGCTATCCTCGCGGTGGCTGGCTGCCGGCTCGACCTGACGCTCCCGCGCTGCCTGCCTCTCGTGCTGCTCCAGGTGCCGCCGCAATTCGGCGACGAGGATCTCGCCGACCCGCAGGTGGCGGAAATTTTCCTCGGCACCCTCGACGATGTACCAGGGCGCCAGCGCCCGGTTCGTGCGCGTGATGATCTTCTCGGCGGCGGCCACGAAAGTGTCGTAATTCTCGTGGTTGCGCCAGTCCTGCTCCCCCACCTTGTAGGCAAGCGCCGGGTCGGCGGACAACGCCTCCAGACGCTCTTTCTGGCGGTCGCGGCTGAGATGCATCCAGAACTTGAGAATCAGCGCACCGTCGTCGCCCAGCGCGTTCTCGAATCGGATGATCTCGCCCAGCCGGTCATCGAAGGCATTCTCGTCGAGTTCGCCGTAGACCCGCTGCAGCAGCGGCCGGGAGTAGCGCCCGCTCAGGAACAGGCCGATGCGGCCCTTCGGCGGCAGGTCCAGCCAGTAGCGCCAGAAGCGGGGCCGGGCGCGCTCCTCTTCGGTGGGATCCTGATACCCGATCGTGCGCACGAAGCGGGGGTCCATCCACTTGTTGAGGATGTTCACGGTGGTGGACTTGCCTCCGCCGTCGACACCGGCGAAGTCGACAATGACCGGGAAGCGGGCCAGCTCGAGGGTGCGGTACTGCAGCTCCAGCAGCTCGCCGCGCAAGGCTTTCTCGCGCTCCTTGAATTCGTCCTTGGCGACGCTCTGGCCGAGTTCGGCGGTATCGAACATGGCTGCTCCGTGGCAATCCGTAATCGGGTCGTAATATCGTATTCTAACGCGACGGACAGGCGCATAGCCCGGCGCGGTGCTAGGATGCTGGGCGGGCAAGGCGAAGCAAGCGCACCGGGAGTCGAGCATGGGAGATCAATCTGTCGCGAAGCTGGATGCCACCGCCCGGCGGCTCTACGAGGAAATCCACGCGCGGCCCTTCCCGAAGATCACCCCGCCCACCTCGGTCCGGCACCTGGTGACGATGACGGCGGATGTCGACGCGGACGACGTCGTCACTCATTTCTACGGCCTGATCGGCAAGACGCCGCCCGCCGACGCATCCGCGTCCAACACCCTGCTGCTGGAAGGCGACGGCTACGACGTGCGGCTCGAGCGGCACCGTGAGTTCTGCTCCTACCTGTTCATCTGGCAGCGCGAATCCCCGGACGGCATGCTGGTGCGCAAGCGGGTGGTGCCGGAGCAATGGATCGCCGAGCTGCCGGGCCGACTGATGATCCACAACAGCGTGAAACTGATCCCGGATGAATACACCGAGATCGACGCGAGCAAGGTCCGCGAGCACCTGGAGAATCACACGGTGACCGGCGCCCGCGTGATGGGCGGGCGCGCGACGGTCTGGACCAGTTTCCGGCTGCACAGCGACTCGAGCGCCCGCTACGTGGTCTTCGTCGGCGACCTCAGGCCGGCGCAGACCGGTCAGCTCCTGCAGCTGCTGGTGGAGCTCGAGACCTATCGCATCCTCGCCCTGCTGGGCTTCCCGCTGGCCCGCAGCATGACCGCCGAGCTCGCCCGCATCAACACCGGCCTGTCGGCTTTGCTGGAGCAGTTGCGCCACGCGGATACCATGGAGGCCGAGCGCGAGATCCTGATCGAGATCACCGAACTGTCGGGCAGCCTCGAAGGGCTGCAGACCCGCGCGAGTTTCCGCTTCGGCGCCACCCGGGCGTATTACCAGCTGGTGAACGAGCGGCTCGAGGCCCTGGACGAGGAGCCGTTCGGCCGGGTGCCGATGCTCTCGACCTTCCTCGGCCGGCGACTCGGCCCGGCCATGCGCACGGTGACGGCCATCCAGTCCGAAATCCAGCAGATCTCCGGGCGTCTGTCCTCGGCCACCTCGCTGCTGCAGGCAAGGGTCAACCTGCATCTGCAGGAGCAGAACAGGACGCTGCTTTCGTCCATGGATCGCCGCAGCCGCATGCAGCTCCGGCTGCAGACCACGGTCGAAGGTCTGTCCGTGGCCGCCATCACCTATTATTCCGTCGGCCTGCTGGACCGCCCTTACGGCCTGATGGAGCAGGTGGGGCTGGTACCGAGCGGCCGGGTGCTGTCGGCGCTGTCGGTCATCCCGGTGGCGGCGCTGGTGTGGTTCCTGATCCGCCGGGTGCGGCGGCGGGTGGAGAAAGAGGCCTAGAGGGGGGACGCGGCGGCGCTCCAGAACAAAAAAGCGCCGCACGAGGCGGCGCTTTTCCATCGGTGCGGTTTCTGGCCGACCGCTTGCCGATTCCTGTCTCCCGCGCCGGCCCTCAGGGGGCCAGGTTGGGATAATCCGGCAACATGCTCTGCCCGTTCAGCGGCTTGTTGACACCGCGGTGGCAGGTCGCGCAGTTCGCCTTCGGTGCGTCGCCCGTCGGCCCCAGCCGATTCTCCGGGTAGACGGGTTTCAGGGGCACCATGTACTCGGCGTTCAGATTCCGCACCAGATTCACACCGTGCCAGGAAGTGAGACGCTGAGGGGTGCTCTGATCCCACTGGGCGAAGGCGCGCGAGTTGTGGCAGAACGTGCAGTTCACGCCCAGCGAGGTGGACATGTGCATCATCAGGCCGTAGGTGTATTCCGTGGCCTGTATGCTCGCACCCTGGTTGTTCTTCTGCGGCAATGCGGTGTCGGCGATCACGCGGACCTGACGGTAGTCGTCGAGGAACTGCTCGAACGGGTCACCGGGCAGTGACGAATAGGCCACGGATGCCATCCCGCCGATGTTCTGCATGCCGTTGTCGGCCGTGAAGCCGGCAGCCGACTCGCGCGGCAGCTGGTCGAACCAGATCTCACCGGGCACGTTCTGGCCCCGGTGGCAGGTATAGCAGGTCACGCCGGTCTGCTTGACGTGGTCCTGCCAGTTGCCGTTGATGTCCAGGTTCATCTGCAGCATCCGCCGCGAGACCGTCTTCGTGTACAGCGAGTCGTCGGCGAAGTTCTCGCCGACGTGGCAGTAGTTGCAGCCCTGCTCCGGCGACACCCATTCGGTGATCGCCAGCATCAGACGCGTGAACTCGCCCACGGAGAGGTCGCCGAGCACCTGGACGTTCTGGTAGATGTCCCGTGCCTTCGGACCGTCGGTGCTCGTCGGCGGCTGAGGCACCGGCACTTCGTGCAGGTCCGCGTTCGCAGCGACGGTCTCGGGGCTGTTGACGAGCTCCATGCCCGTGCCGCGATAGCCGACCTGTTCGGTCTCCTGGGGCGGCCATTCGCAGCCGGCCGTGGCCAGCAGTACCGCGGCCGTCAACAGCAACCCTGCGGGTTTCATTGTCCAGTTTCTCATTGCGGACCTCCCGGCAGCATGCCCGGATCTGCCGGGACTTCAGGGAAGACCAGCGGATAGGCCGGAGCGATGCCGTGCTTGACACCCCACAGGTACCAGTTGTCCACCACCGTACCGGTCAGCAGGATGCCGATACCGCCGGTGAGCGGGCACAGCACCGCGAACCACCACGCCCAGCGGTGGATGGACTCGATGTTGGCGTTGAAGCCCATGGTCCACCGCCAGAATAGCCCCATGCGTTCGGAGGCGGTACCGCGGTCCACGATCTGTTCAACCTCCCGGTCGCCGCCGTAGCGTCCCGTCGCCAGCACCGTGGCGCCGTGCATCGCGAAGAGCAGCGTCGCACCGTAGAGGAAGACGATGGAGAGCATGTGGAACGGGTTGTAGAACAGGTTGCCGTAGCGGATCGAAAAGGCCGCGGTCCAGTCGAGATGAGGGAAGATGCCGAACGGCACCGCCTCGCCCCAGCTGCCCATCAGCACCGGCCGGATGAAACCGAGCACCAGGTACAGCCAGATGGCGGCCGCGAAGGCCCAGGCCACGTGGGTGCCCATGCCCAGCGCGCGGGCGCGCCGGTACATCCTGAGCCACCACAGCCCGATGGATGCGGTCAGGAAGAAACCCGCCAGCAGCCACCAGCCGCCTTCCGCCAGCGGCGGCAGACTCAGACCGTACTCCGGCGACGGCGGCTCGAGCGCGAGCCACGGCAGCTGTCGGACGAACTGGATCGGATCCCAGTTGACCGAGGCCCACATGTTCAGGCCGATGATCTCGATAGCGATGAAGCCGCAGATGAGCGAGGAGAGCCCCAGCCAGCCCAGATAGAACGGGCCCACCTGGGCATCGCCGATCTTGCCGAACCAGTACTGCAGTCTCGGTGACCCCAGCCGCGGCCAGCTGCCGGGCGGCAGTGCCACCCCGGGTTCGGGCGGCATGTTCACCTGCACCTGGGTAAATATGTTCTGGTATTGCGCCATGTCTTGTCCCCTTTCCTAGCGCCAGATCGGCAGATCGAGCCACCAGTTCCACCACTCGGGCCAGCCGCGCGTCCAGAACGGGCCGCTGATCACGATGCAGACGGCGCTCCAGAAGCCGGCCGACAGGGCCAGGAACAGGCCGAGGCGGTGGATGCCGAGCGCGCCGATGGAATAGCCGATTGCGTCACGGAAGTAGGTGTTCTCGTGTTCGCCGCCTTTCACAACCTGGCCCTTCTTCGGGTTGGCTGCCGACAGGATCAGCGCGCCGTGCAGCGACAGTGCCAGTGTCGTCGTGAAGAAGAACGTCACCGCGATCATGTGCGCGGGGTTGTAGTGGAAGTGCAGATACTGGTAGCCCACGTTGGAGACCCAGTCGAGATGACTCAGGATCCCGTAGGGGAAGCCGTGTCCCCAGGCACCCAGCAGCACCGGGCGGATCACTACGAGCGTGAAGTACGCGAAGATCGCAACGCCGAAGGCAATGGGGACGTGATATCCCATGCCGAGTTTGCGTGATATCTCCGCCTGGCGCAGCGCCCATGAGACGAACGCGCCTAGCGCGCAGAAGGTGATGAGCTGCCACAGCCCCCCTTCCTTGAGCGGTGCGAGGGCGAGACCGTAGCTCAGATCCGGCGGTGCGATATTGATCTGCCAGATATTCCAGGTCGGCCCGATCGCCGCGCCATAGATGATCAGGAGCGTCCCGAGGACGGTAAAGAAGATGGTGGTGACTCCGAAGAAGCCGACCCAGAACGGACCGACCCAGAAATCGAACAGGTCGCCACCGATGAACGTACCGCCACGAACGCGATATTTTCTTTCAAAGCTGAGCATCGCCATCGCTTTATTCTCCGTCAGGGCCGCGTTCGTACGCGGCTCCATGTAGTCCGCAGAGGGTGGCGGGCAGGGTCGGGCAGTCCCTGGCCTGCCCACCACCTTCGGCGGTCGACGCGGTTACGTCAGTCTGGCGACCCGTGCGGGCTGCTCTAGCGGCGCGGTGGCCGCCGGCAGGTCCTGCGCCGAAGCAGTCGGGCCTTCTATCCAGTTGAACCGATCCGTGCTGAGCAGGATGAAATGGATCAACAGGGCCAGCACGAAAAGGAACGTGAACAACGCGATCAGCGTCCTCCGCGGATCGAATAGTTGCCATAAACGCCACATATTCTTTCCTCCTTATGACAGGTACTGGATGAGCGGTTCAGCAGCCATCCGCGCACCATCGATGAGGGACGCATAGCCACCTTCCGGCGGGAGCCACGGCCGCCATTGCCACACTAGGAAGTGCGCAACGATGGCGATTGCCGTGAACACGATGAAGCTAACGACGAACAGCTTGTGGAAAGCCTGTGCTTGTTCATCTGTCAGCCCGGTGAAAGACTCAGACATAGATCTCACCTCCAGATCGGCCTCGCGGCCGGTTACCGCGCAAATCCCGCGCGGCGGGGATGGCCGTGACCATGACCACGACCCCTTCCCGTCCCCTGAGGGACGAAACTCCTGGACTCAGGCCATGAAGGCGAACGGCACGTAGGTGTTCGCCATGGCCCGGGCCTCTTCGAATATCGACATGTCGGCCGGCGCGCCCGGGGGCACGTTGCGCCAGCGGCGCGGCAGCACCCGACCGGCCCGCGTGGCTATCGCGATCATCAGGAAGATCGTGAATCCCACCGCGAATATCAGGTGATACTGCTTCGCGCCGCGGGCCGACAGGCTCGCTCTTGCATCCATCGTCTTGTGCATTCCAGTCATCAGTCTTCTCTCCTCATGTCCTCAACGGGCCCGTTCACGCCGCCCGTCCCTCTTTCAGCGCGGCCCGCGCGTCGGCCACGTGTTCTTCGGTCACCCGCTCCTCGCCCCGGCTGCGGGCCCGGCGCTCGGCGGCGTCGCGCAGACGCTTCGCCGCCGAGATCCGGATCAGCACCGGCAGCTCCTCCACCACTCGGTCCAGGTCTGCCTTGGCGCCGTCCTCCCAGGGCAATTCCTGGTGCAGCCGTGTGGGCGTGGCCTCGACGCTGTCCATGTCGGTGGCCAGGGGGAGGATGTGGAACAGCGCATCGAACAGCGCGTTGCACACCTCCTGCACGACCCAGGTCGCACCGGCATAGCCCATGAACGGCGTACCCGTGTGCCGGCGGATCGCCGTGCCCGGGAAGGAGGCCGGGATGTACATGGCCCGTGAGCCGTACTCGGCCAGATACATGCGCTCGTTGTAGCTGCCGAACAGGATCAGGGGCGTCTTGTCACGCACCGCTTCGCGCACGGCCTCGTTGTCGGGCTTCTTGCCGGCGCTGCGCGCGAACGAGAACGTGCAGGGCAGACCGAGTTCGTGCTCCAGGTAATTCCGCAGGCCGCGCTCGTAGGTCTCGTTGGCCACCACGGCGAAACTCGCCGTGCCGAAGAAGTCCTGGGTGACCGAGCGCCACAGGTCCCACACCGGCTTGATGGTGGTGTGCTTCTCGCGCTCGATGAACGGCTCCGGATCGAGATCCAGCAGCTCGCCCAGCTTGCGCAGGAACTTGGTCGTGGAGTGCACGCCGATCGGCGCCTGCAGGTAGGGGCGCTCCAGCGTCTCGCACAGCAGCCGGCCGAACTCCCGGTACATGCAGACGTTCACCTCGGCATCCGATAGCTTCTGCACGTCGGCGAGGTGGCTGCCGAGCGGGAACACCAGGTTCACCTCGGCGCCGATGCCTTCCACCAGCCGCCGGATCTCGGCCAGATCGGAAACCGTGTTGAAGTAGCCGTAGATCGGGCCGATGATATTGACCAGCGGCTTCTCGCCTTCCTTGCGTTTCTTCGGTTTGCGGATGCGCTTGGTACCGTATTCCGTCCACAACCACTGCATGGCCCGGTTGGCGCTCTGCCACTGGTCCTCGTCGATGGTGCGCGGCAGGAAGCGCTTGATGTTGGTGCCTTCCGGCGTGACGCCGCCGCCGATCATCTCGGCGATGGAACCGGTCACGACCACCGCGGGCAGGTCCGGGTCCAGTGTGGCGTGGGCCCGCTTCATGGCCTCTTCCGTGCCGTGCTGGCCGAGCTCGTCCTCGCCGAGTCCCGTCACCACGATGGGCAGCTCGTGGGGCGGCAGCCCGTCGGTGTAATGCAGCACGGAGGTCACGGGCAGGTTCTCGCAGCCCACCGGGCCGTCGATGATGACCTGCAGGCCCTTGATGGCGGTGAAGACATACACCGACCCCCAGTAGCCGCCAGCCCGATCCATATCCAGCACCAGCATCAGACCATCGCCTCCGACGCCTTCTTCTTCGCCAGCCTCTCGAGCTGGCGGCGGTAGCTCTCGCGGAACTCGGTGCGCTCCGCCGGCCGGTCCTCCCAGACGCCCGCCGTGTCGCCCGTGCCGACGCCTTCGAAGAACGACCGCATCTCGTCGAAGCGGGCCTTGTTGGCGAGCGCCGCGTTGACGACCTGCGCCAGCGAGCCCGCGCCGGCGGGGCCCATCAGCGGCCGCGCCGAGATCAGGTTGGTGAAGTACAGACCGGGTATCGCCAGTTCCTTCGCCTTCTGCACCACCGGCGTGGTGCCGATGGCGAGGTCGGGTTCGAACTCCCGCATGGCCGCCAGGTCCTGCTCCAGCGAGGCCCGGAACTGCACCTGCACGCCCTTCGCCTCCAGCCATTTGCGGTCGGCGTCGGACCAGCGGGTGCGCGGACAGGCGCTGCCCACGTAGCGGACGTCCGCGCCGCTCTCCACCAGCAGCCGTGCCACCAGCAACTCGGAGCCTTCGTAACCGGACAGCGTGATACGCCCGTCGATCGGTGCCTCGGCGAGCGCGCCTCGGATTGCCGGCAGCACCGCGTTCTTCGCCGCGGCGATGCGGTCGGCGGGCACGTTGCAGGCCTCCCCGATCGCCTCCAGCCACGCGGCGGTACCCTCATGGCCGACCGGCGCGGAGCCGACGATCGGCCGCCCCGCCGCCTCGAACTCGCGGAAGGAAGCGGTATAGAAAGGATGGATGGCGGCCGCCACGGCGCAGTCGAGCGCCGCGTACAGCTCGCGCCACTCCCGGGTCGGCACGACCGGCCCGGCGGCGAGACCCATGGGCTCGAGCATCATGCCGATGCCGACCGGGTCGGCCGGGAACATCTCGCCGACCAGGGTGACCGTGGGCCGGTCATCGACGCCCTCGCGAGGCGCCTGCACCGGACCGTGCTCGGCTTCGGTGCGGGCGTAGGCGAGCATGGCCCCGGCCAGCACGTCCTTCGCCTCGGCGTGGGTGGGCACCCCGAAGCCGGGTACGTCGATGCCGATGATGCGCACGCCGTTTATCTCTTTCGGCAGCAACCGCAGCGGCACGCCGGAGGCCGTAGGCACGCAGAGATTCGTGATGACGATGGCGTCGTAGTGCTCCGGGTCGGCCATCTTCTCCACGGCTTCCTTGATGTCCTCGTACAGCCTGCCGGTGACCAGCGTCTCCGAGTTGAACGGCACGTAGCCGACGGTGCGGCGGGCGCCGTAGAAGTGGGACGTGAAGGTGAGCCCGTACACGCAGCAGGCCGATCCGGACAGGATGGTGGCGGTGCGGCGCATGCGCAGGCCGACGCGCAGGGAGCCGAAGGCGGGGCACATGCTCTGGGGCTGGTCGTGGGGCCCCAGCGGATAATCCTCCGCGTAGCGCTCGAGCGCCTCGCCGTTGCCCGCCGCGGCCGCCGCCTCGCGCATCTTGTCGCGGCCCGCGTGGCAGCCATGACCGTCCGCGCGGGTGGCCTCCACGTTGATGTCCGTCTTGTCGCTCTTGTCCGTCATTCTTGTCGTTGCTGCCCCCGGCTCAGATCTGCTCGTAGACGACCTCCAGTGAAGGTTTCTCGACGTGGTTCTTGCCGCACATGTCGGCCTGGGTCGCCGGCTGCAGCTGGATGCCCCGGCCGACGTCCTCGGACTTGAACAGGTTCAGGAGGCCGTCGTGCTCCAGCGGCGTCGGATGCTGCGGCGGCGCATCCGCCACGTTGCTGGCCAGTTCCTCGAACAGCGGCCCCCACTGCCCGCCGGGCATGCCGACGATCTGGTAGTTGGCGCTCTTGCGACGGATGTCCTCGTCCGCCGGGATGGCGGACAGCACGGGGATGCCGACGGCATCCGCGAAGGCGCTGGCTTCGCCGGTGCCGTCGTCCTTGTTGATGACCATGCCGGCCACGCCCACGTTGCCACCCAGCTTGCGAAAGTACTCCACCGCCGAGCAGACGTTGTTGGCGACGTAGAGGGATTGCAGGTCGTTGGAGCCGACCACGATCACCTTCTGGCACATGTCGCGGGCGATCGGCAGGCCGAAGCCGCCGCAGACGACGTCGCCCAGGAAGTCCAGCAGCACGTAGTCGAAGTCCCAGTCGTGGAACCCGAGCTTCTCCATCAGCTCGAAGCCGTGGATGATGCCGCGCCCGCCGCAGCCGCGGCCCACTTCGGGGCCGCCGAGTTCCATGGCGAACACGCCGTCGCGCACGAAGCAGACGTCGCCGATCTCGACTTCCTCGCCGGCGAGCTTCTTCTTCGACGAAGTCTCGATGATGGTCGGGCAGGCCTTGCCGCCGAACAGCAGCGAGGTGGTGTCGCTCTTCGGATCGCAGCCGATCAGCAGCACCTTCTTGCCCTGCTGGGCCATCATGTAGCTCAGGTTGGAGAGCGTGAAGCTCTTGCCGATACCGCCCTTGCCATAGATGGCGATGATCTGCGTCTCCTTGGCAGGCTCGCCGGTGGGCACGGGGTCGGGTTCTATGGAAGCCTCGGCCCGCAGCCTGGCCTGCATGCTGTCGGGAAGCTGCACGGTCACGCCGCCCTCGGTTCGCCTTTCGCTCATGAATCTCTCCCGCTTCTCGCGTCTTTCCAGTCAAGGATCATCTTCAGGCAGGCGGGATCGCCGAACGCCGTGCGATAGGCATCGGCGGCCTCGCCGGCCGGATGTCGGTGGGTGATGAGGCCGCCCAGTGACAGCCCGCCGCCGGCAACGAGATCGCGCACGGCGACCATGTCGTCCGGGCGCCATTCGGCGGCGATGCGCAGCCGGGCCTCGCGCATGAAGGCCGGCGGGAACGAGAACGACACCGGCTCGTGGTAGAAGCCGGCGAGCACGATCTCGCCGCCGGGGGCGAGCCGGGCGATCAGTTCGTCGAGGAGCGAGGCATCGCCGCTGACGTCGCAGATGACCGAATAGTCGCGGCGCTCGTCTTCGGCCGGGTCGAGCACCCTGTAACCGAGTGCGCCGCCGGTCCGGGACGGGTCCTTCTCCCACACCGTCACGGGACGATCGCCGAACATCACCGCCAGGCGCGCGAGCAACCGCCCAAGCACGCCGTGGCCAATGATCAGTTCGGGCGGGTCGGCACCGGCGATCGCGTGGTAAGCCGTCGCGGCCAGCGCCAGCAGCACTGCATCTTCCTGCAGGTTTTCATCGATCGGTATGACGCGCGCACCGGCCACGACCACCCGGGACGCGGCGCCCCCGAACAGACCGCGCACCTCGCCGAAACAACGGGCACCGGGCACGAACACGAACTCGCCGGCGCGGCGGCCGGAGGCGGGACCGGCCTCGCGGACCACTCCCACCGATTCGTAACCGGGGACCAGCGGATAACCCATGCCCGGGAATGGGGGCATGCGGCCGGACCAGAGCAGACGCTCGGTACCCGTGCTGATCCCGCTCCACCGGATATCCACCACGACGTCGCCCGCTTCGGGCGAAGTCAGCTCCAGCCGGCTGAGCACCAGTTGCTCCGGTTTCTCCAGCACGACGGCAAGGGCATCCATGGTCACTGAGTCACACACACTCCGGCTGCCCGCCACGGACAGCCTCTAAAACCTTATGCGTCAGTCTAGCTTGACTGTCAGTGTTGTCAAGTTGTATTGACGCTTTTCGCATAGGGACTTTCGCCTAACTCCGTGCACGCTCCGCCACGATGACCCGGGTCAGCAGCGGCATGCGGGTGGGAACCGCGCGTATGCCGGTGAATCCGGCGCGGCCGAGGAGCAACCGGAGTTCCTCGATGGTGCGCGGGCGACCGCTGCGCATGGCGAACAGATAGAGGCCGAAATACGCATCCCCGATCGGCTCGGCACCCCGGGTGCCGGCCATCGGTTCGGCGAGCAGCACCTGCCCGCCCGGCTCGAGGGCCTCGCGCACGCGGACCAGGATCCGTGCGGCGGAGGCATCGTCGTGGTCGTGGATGACCCGAACGAGAGAGATCACATCAGCTCCCCCGGGCAGGGGATCGTTGAGGAAATCGCCACCGGTCACCGTGGAGCGCGTGCCGAGACCCGCCTCGTCGAGACACCGCCGCGCGCGCTCGGCGACTGCCGGCAGATCGAACAGTGCCAGCTGCAGGTGTGGCCAGCGCTGCCCGGCCGCGGTGAGGAACGTGCCCTGGCCGCCGCCGACGTCCAGCAGGCGGCGGCAGCTCTTCAGCGGTACCGCCGCGAGCACCTCGGCGGCGACGAAGGGCTGCGAGGCCGACATGAGTTCCGAGTAGTCAGCGACGCGCTCGGCCCCGGCGCCGGCCGGCTCGGCCTCGGTGGCGTAGGCCCAGTAGTCGCCCAGCGCGGTATCGGCCCGCTCGCCGCGCAGCAATGCCAACGGGTCGGCCAGGTCCGCATAGAGCAGACGATGATGGCGGACCATGGCGGCCACGCCGGGGTTGCCCCGCAGCGCGGCGCCCAGCGGGCCAAGTGCATAGCGCCCGTCGCGCCGCCGGTTCAGCAGTCGCAACGAGGCGGCGGCGTCGAACAGGCGCGTCGCCGCGCTCTCCGGCAGGTCACAGTCCCGCGCCAGCGCGGCGCCGTCGCGGGGGCCCTCCGCCAGCCGCTCGAACAGGTCGAGCTCGACGCACGCGAACAGCACTTGGGAATAGACGAAGCCCGCGCAGAGGTCGAACAGGTCCCGCGCGCGGCGACGGGCGATGGGACGCGTAAGAGGAAAGGCGGCCGCCCAGCGCTGGAACCGGGCGCTCGCGAGCAGCGAGTCCCGCCACCCCGCCAGCCTGTCCCTCAGAGCCGGCGCAGGCTGCCGCGTCACGGCGTCACGCCACCAGGCGCGCCAGGTCCTTCGGCACCAGGCGACGGGACTCGTTGTGGATCAGGTCCTGCAGGCTCTCCGCCCCGGGGCAGTCGGGTATGGCCGCGATGGCGGCCTCCACCAGCTCTTCCATGCGGCCCAGCGCCCGTGCGATGCCGAGCTCGGTGGCCGCGCTGGGCCGTCCCAGCGCGGCATCGCGACCGACCGGCTTGCCGAGCTCCTCGCGATCGCCCGCGGCGTCGCGGAGGTCGTCGGCGACCTGGTAGGCCTCGCCGAGGCGCTCACCCAGCGCGCGCCACTCCGCCGGATCCGCAGCCGAGGCGATCGCACCCGCTTCGGTGGCGGCGACGAACAGAGCCGCCGTCTTCGCCCGATGGTAATCGGCCAGCACCACACGGGGTTCGCATTCCCAGGCCTGGCCGGCTACGAGACCGGCAGGCCCGCCGACCGCACGGCTGACGGTGAGCAGCAGCGGTGCCAGGCTGCGGTCCGCGCCGGCGGCACCGTTCGCGATGACCTCGAAGGCGAGCACGATCAGTGCATCCCCGGTGAGCAGCGCCAGCGGCTCTCCCATCGCCCGGTGCAGTGCCGGCTTGCCCCGCCGTAGCGCCGCGTCGTCGAAGCAGGGCAGATCGTCATGCACGAGGGAGGCGCAGTGCAGCAGCTCCAGTGCGGCCGCAGCGGCGACGGCCGAACGACTCGCCTCGCTGCCGCAGGCCTCGGCGACCGCGAGACACAGCCTCGGGCGCACCCGCGCGCCGCCGGGGAAGACGGCATAATGCATCGCCTCGGCGAGCTTTGGCGGGCACTTCGGCTGCGCGCTCCCCTGCTCCAGCGCCGCAGCCAGCGCCGACTCGATCCGCGATATGCCTTCCATGCCCGCCTCCAGGTTGTCGCATTAGAGTGTCACGTTAGCTTGTCAAAGCTAGTGTCAGTTAGAATAGACACACGAACAGACGGAGTCAATCAGTTGTCCTCGCCCTTCCCGCCTTTCGACGCGCCGGTTCCCGCCGACGGTTATCGCTGGTGGTACGTGGACGCGATGAGCCCCGACGGTCGCCAGGCGCTGACCCTGATCGCGTTCGTCGGCAGCGTCTTCTCGCCCTGGTACGCGCTGTCGCGGCGCCGCGCCCCCACAGACCCTCTCGGTCACTGCACCCTGAACGCGGTGCTGTACCGGCCGCGGTCCAAACGGTGGGCGTTCACGGAGCGCACGTCGGACCGGGTCCGGCGTAGCGCCGACGAGTTTCGCATCGGCCCGAGCCGGGTCCGGCGTGACGGCGACGGCCTGCTGTTCGAGATCGACGAGGTCACCGTGCCGGTGCCGACGCGCCTGCGCGGCACCGTGCGCGTGCGCCCGGAAATCCGCGGCACGGACCCCTATGCCCTCGACGCCGACGGTCGCCACCACTGGCAGCCGCTGGCGCCCCGGGCCCGGGTCGAAGTGGACCTCTCGTCGCCCGCCTCCCGCTGGAGCGGCGCCGGCTACCTCGACAGCAACTGGGGCGATGACGCACTGGAACGCGACTTCGTCGGCTGGAACTGGTCCCGCATGGACGCCGGCCGGGATGCGGCGGTGCTCTACGACGCCGTCCGCCGCGACGGCAGTCGCCACTCACTGGCGCTGCGTTTCGCACGCGACGGCGCTGTCGTGGATTTCGAGGCACCGCCCGCGGCGATCCTGCCCGCCACCGGTTGGCGCGTGGCGCGGACCACCCGCGCCGAGGAACCCGGCGGCGCCAGAGTACTGCGCACGCTGGAAGACACGCCCTTCTATGCACGCTCGATCGTCGAAGCACGGCTGTTCGGCGAGACGCTCACGGGCATCCACGAAAGCCTGTCGCTGGATCGCTTCGCCTCGCCCTGGGTGCAATGCCTGCTGCCGTTCCGGGCGCCGCGGCGCTGACATCATGTAGGAGGGCCTTCAGGCCCGACTCGCCCTGCCAAACCCCATTTTCTTGTGGCCGCCCTGCGGGGGTATGCATGGCGCTCCCGACAAAAGGTCGCGGCGATGGATGCCCCCGCATGACGGCGGTGCTCGCGGTGGCGTGACGGAGCTGCCAGTCAGAGACGCCCACTGACATGCAGCAGACCTCACGGCGACGGGCCCGTCAACGGGTGGGCAAGGGTGGCGGGGTCGTCCGGGCCGACTGGAGCCATGACGGCGGGAAGGAGGCCTGGCCGAAGTGAAGGAGGACAGGACGTCCAACTGAACGTCCCCGGCACCCTTGCCCGCCCGATGCCGGGCCAACGCCAAAAGAAAGCGGGATCGGGCCTGAAGGCCCTCCTACCGGTCTTTCTGTTCGCGGCGCCGGCGTTCCCGCCGCAGGGACCACAGCTCCCACGCGCCGATGGCGAGCACCACGCCGCCGACGAACAGCCCCTCGACGAGGATCACCGTATCCATAGCCGAGCCCTATTCCTCGGCGACCGCCACCGCGTCGACCGGTCCGGCACGCTCCCTGCGCTCGAGTTGCGCGAACAGGTCCAGCAGCCAGTAGGCCCAGCTCGTGAGGCCAGTCGGATTCGGCGCGGCCGCCGGCGGCGCGGCCGCGGCGGCTTCCACCAGGAAGGCGGTAGCCGGCAGGGGCGGCGCGGCGTTGTCCACGGGCGGCATCGTTGCCGAGGCGAGCCCGCGTGCCAGCAGACGGGCCTTGCGGCTCGCCGGTACCACCGCGCGGCCGCTGACGGAATCGAGGCGCCGCCGGCGCACCTGGTCGCCGATACCGGCGTAGAGGAAACGAGCCGCGTGGATGCCGGGGCGGCAGGTCCACGGCAGCCGGGATATCCCCGCCTCCGCCCGGTCGTAAAGCAGATCGGCCTCACGGAGCAGGCGCTCCACCACGCCGCCGAGGGCGCCGCAATGAGTGGGGCGACGCAGCCAGTCGTCCGGCACGACACCGGCCTCGCGCAGCCACGACAGCGGCAGGTACAGCCGGCCCGCCCGCGCATCCTCGCCCACGTCGCGGGCGATGTTCGACAGCTGCATGGCCACGCCGAGATCGCAGGCACGGGCCAGCTGCTGCCGGCAGCGCACTCCCATCAGCATCGCCATCATCGTGCCGACCGTGCCCGCCACCCTCGCCGCATAGCCGTGCAGTTCCTCCAGCGTCTCGTAGCGCCGTCCCTCGGCGTCCCACCGGAAGCCCTCCAGCAGGGCGGCGGGCAGGGCCAGCGGGATGCGGTGCTCCCGCACAACGCGGGCGAAGGCACGGTCCGCGGCGATCGGCAGGGGATCGCCGGCATAGGCGCGCTGCAGCCGGTAGTCCAGATCAGCCAGCACTGCCCGGTCGCTCCGGGTGGGGTCCGCGGCCTCGTCGACGGCATCGTCGGCGAGCCGGCAGAAGGCGTACAGCGCCGTCGCCGGTTCGCGTACCCGGCGCGGCAGCAGGTAGGAGGCCGCGTGGAAGGTCCGCGAGCCGTGCCGGAGCAGCTGCCTGCACGCGGCCAGGTCGCCGTCGGCCCGCGACGGCGGTGATGCGTCCCTGAAATGAAGTCCGCCTCGTGGCCGGGTTTCCAAACTCGTCATCGTACGGCGCCCCCCGCCTCCACGCTCCGCGCGAAACCGATGATCAGTTCCGCCACCGTTCCCGGCTCCTCTTCGTGAGCCAGGTGCCCCAGTCCCGCCAACCGCTCCACCCGTGCGCCCGGCACCAGGCGCGCGACCCGGTCGGCCTCCTGCGGCGCGACCGTGCCGTCCTGCTCGCCGACGACCAGCAGCAGCGGTACGGCCAGGTCCGGATATTGCCGGATCATCGGCGCCAGGTCCCAGCGGGACATCATGGCGATGGTAGCCGCTACGTGGCCCGGACTGCACATGAGTCGGCGATACAGTGCCACGCCCTCGTCATCCAGCCGGGAGCCGGTATCGCGCAGCAGGCGCGTGACCGCGTCGGGGTCGGCCGCCCGCCGGGCGACGAGACGCGGCACGAAATCGAGCCGGGCGAGCAACCGCGCAGCGGGCGAGAACAGCTGACCGGGCAGCCCCCGGAACGGCAGCAGCGCACCGTTGATGCTCACGACGGCGTCCGGTTCGATGCGTCCGTCCAGCACCATGCGCAGCGCGATGGCCGCACCGGCCGAATGGCCCACCGTCAGTCTCGGCGATACTTCCAGCGACGCCAGCAGCGATGCGAGGGCACCGGCCATTCCCGGCAGGGAATAGCCATCGTCGGCGGACGCGGTGGTGAAGCCATGGCCGGGCAGGTCCGGCGCAACCACCGTGAACTCACGCGCGAGCTCCGGCAGGAGATCCCGCCAGGAGTGCGTGGATGCCCCGGTGCCGTGCAGCAGCAGCGCGACCGGGCCGTCGCCGGCCTGCTGGACGTGCCAACGGATCCCGCCGGCCTCCACGAATCGGCTCGCCTGCCGGTTGGGCCAGTCGCGGCCGTCGGAGTCCCATTGCAGCGTCTCGCCGGTGCCAGCGCTGCCATCGCTTCGCGCGACCGGAGCCAGGCCTCCGCGGGTCACCGCCGCGCTGCCGTCAGGCCGCCGCATGGTTTGTCTCTGCGGCCAGTTCGCCTTCCTGCCGCACGGCTCGGGACAGCGTCTCCGCGTCAGCCTGTGGCAGCGGCAGATAGCGGGCGGCCATGGCCTCGGCGAGTTCCTTCGCGTCGGGCCGCGCCCGCGGCGAGGTGTCGATCACAAGGGTCGAGAAACCCGCCACGCGCAGGGACCGCGCCGCCTGCAGGGCATCCTCGCGCGCGCGGGTGCGGCCGCCGACGCCGTCGCGTCCCACGTTGGCGCGGCCGTCGGTCAGGAATACCACCAGCGGCGTCTCCCCGCGGCGTCGTGCCCCGTCCGCGATCGTCAGCGAGGAATCGATGGCGGCCGCCAGCGGCGTGCCGCCGCCGCCAGGCAGCTGTGCGAGGCCGCGCTTCGCTCGCACCAGCGAGCGCGTGGGCGGCAGCAGCAGCTCGGCGTCCGGCCCGCGGAACGCAATCAGCGCCACCCGGTCCCGGCGCACATAGCAGTCCGCCAGCAGAAGTTCGACGGCCCCTTTCGCCTCCGCCAGCCGATGCATGGCGGCGGAGCCGGAAGCATCCACCACGAAGATGCTCGTGGTCTCGGTACGCTGGCGGAAACGGGTAATGCGGAAGTCGCTCTTGCGCACCTCCACCCGCGCATCGCGATGCGCGCCGCCGCGGGTGGTCTGTTCCCGGCGCAGCGGCTGCCAGGGCGCGGCAGCCCGCAGTGTCTCGATCACGTTCAGGCGCGCGCCGTCCCGCAGTTCACCCGGGCGTGCACCGGCCGGACGACCGCGCAGCCACGAGTTCTGCACGGCACCGGCCTTGCCGGCCGTGCCGGAGCGCAGCGCGCCGCCGGCCGCCAGCAGCGCATCCAGCAGGGCCGCGGGCAACGCTGCCCGGGCCGCCTCCAGCACCTGATCCGGCAGCGGGCCGTCGGGGATACCCTCCTCCTGACGCTCCTCGGGCGGGTTGTCGGGCTCCCGGTCCTCGGGTTGTTCCTCCTCTTCGGTCTCCGTCTGCGGGAGACGGGTGGCACGGGACGCCAGCACGAGCCGCGCGGCGCCGGCGGCGTCCTCGTCCGTCACCTCGTCCCGGCCGGCCAGCGCAGCCAGCGCCCGGGCGGCGCGCAGGGCCAGCAGGGAGGCGCGCAGGGAATCCACACCGAGGGCGAGCGCCGCCCCGCACAGTGCCTCGGCGTAGCGCTCTTCGGCCGTGACGCCGGGCAGCGCACGACGGGCGGCGTCGATCCGGCCGGGCGTGCATCCGGCGGGCACCTCCCGGGTCTCCCGGTAGCCGATCGCACCGAGGTCCAGGTGGAACGCCAGTCGGTCGCGCAGGGCGGCGGCCGGCTGCTCGTCCTCGTCGAGCCCCTCGTCCAGCGCGACGATGCCGACGCGGGCGGTCTGCCGCGCAGCAATGCCGTCCCGTTCCAGCACGACCCGGCCGGTGTCGAGCGCCGCGCAAAGGTGGGCGATGGTGGCACGCTCCGTCCGCTCGGCGGAGGTCAGCAGCAGCACGCCGCCGTCGGCCTCGGCCAGGAGTCCCGTCTCCGCCACCGGCCGTCCCTGACCGAGCGTCGCGGCGAGGTCGAGGCCGCCCAGCAGACGCGCCTCGGTGACGTGCACGGGCACCCGGCGAAACGGTCTCCCCTCAGGCAGGAGGCTACGCAATACCCGGAGCCATTCATCCCTGACCGGGCCCGCGTGGGCTCTGAGATTCACGCCGCCGAAACCCGCCGGGTCCAGCGCGAACAGACACGCGGCCCGCAGCGCGTCGGACCAGGCGGCGCTCACGGCCCGAGCACCTCTTCCAGCGCCCGCTCCACGCGCACGCCGGAGCCGGAATCGTCGAGCGGGTTGCGCCGCAGCCGGTGACGGAGCGCCGGGCCCGCCACCTCACGGAGCTGCTTCTCCGTCACCTCGTCGGCACCCTCCAGCGCCGCCAGGGCTCGAGCCGCCCGCACCAGGGTCAGCTCGCCGCGCAGCCCGTCGGTGCCGAGAGCGATACAGAGCCGGGCCGCCTGCTCCAGCATGGCGTCGGACACTGCGACGTCGTCGATTCGCTCTCCCGCCTTGCGGATCTTCGTCCGCAGGCGGCCGTCGCGGCGTTTCCACTTCGCGACGAACGCGGCGGGACCGCGCTCGTATTCGTCCCGCCGCCGGATCACCTCGATGCGGGTACTCAGCTCCTCCGGTGTTCGCACCTCCACCGACAGCCCGAAGCGGTCCAGCAGCTGAGGCCTGAGTTCGCCCTCCTCCGGGTTGCCGCTGCCGATCAGCACGAAGCGCGCCGGATGGCGCACGCTGAGGCCCTCGCGCTCCACCACATTCTCGCCCGAGGCGGCCACGTCCAGCAGCAGGTCCACCAGGTGGTCCTCCAGCAGGTTCACCTCGTCGATGTACAGGAAGCCACGATGCGCGCGCGCCAGCAGACCGGGTTCGAAGGCCTTCTCGCCCTGGGTCAGGGCCAGCTCCAGATCCAGCGCGCCCACCACCCGATCCTCGGTGGCGCCGAGGGGCAGGTCGACCACCGGCACCGGCAGCGTGCGGCTCTTCAGTTCGCCGTGCCGGCTGCGCTCGCGGCACTCGTCGCACAGATCGTCCGTGGCATCGGGATCGCAGCCATAGCGGCAACCCGTCACCGCCCGCATCTTCGGCAGCAGCGCCGCCAGCGCACGCACGGTGGTGGACTTGCCCGTGCCCCGGTCGCCGAACACCAGCACGCCGCCGATGCCGGGATCGACGGCAGCGATCATCAGGGCGAGCTTCATCTCGTCCTGACCGACGATCGCGGAAAACGGAAAGGGTGCCGCCATCTCAGGGACTCCGGTCGCGGGTTTCAGTAGCGGCCGGCGAAAACCGACGCGGGGCCGTCATCGGCACGCTCCTCGGGCTCCGGTGCCCGCGCGCCGCGGGAACCGAGACTCCAGCGCCACAGCGCCGAGACGTCGATCGGCAGCACCAGGAACCAGTGCTCCAGCACCGCCACCGCTATCAGTGCGGACAGGAAAGTCCAGGCCACGGCATCGTGGGGCGTCGCCGCCGTCGCCGCCGCCACGATCATCCACGCTGTCACCAGGGTTGCGACTGTGACCGAGAATGGGAACAGCAGATTCATCGAGCGCCGCCGCAGAAAGCTGGCGAGATAACCGAGATGGTCGGGCAGCAATTCCTCGTTGAGGTTGCGCACGCCCAGGAACACGTTCAGCCGGGCGCTCTCGTGCATGGCGAGCAGCACGACGAAGGTCCACAGACCGAGCCGGTTCGGCTCGCCTGCGGTCACGAGCGCCAGCACCAGCACGACGGCCACGATAGCAGCCTCGTGGTAGTAACTGGTCTGCAGCGCATGCCCGAAATGGCGCCAGCCCGAGCAGCCCTCCTCGCAGCGGTGCTTGCGGGGCCCGGTCAGATAACCGAGGTAGTAACTCGCCTCCACCCAGACCCAGGCCAGCAGTCCGCAACTGAACGAGAGGTAGGCGCCGCCCACACTGGTATCGTCGGCGGCGGCGACGAGTCCGGCCAGCGCGGCCACCAGCACCGCCGTGGCACCGGCCATGCTCCAGGGGAAAGTGCGCTTCGGCAGCCCGTCCAGATAGAACACCACGCCGGTGCTGAACCACCACAGGAACAGGGCATAAAGTACCGGCAGGACATATTCGGGCACGCCGCTCTTCCTTTACCAGACCGGTGCCATCCGCACCGTCTCCGGTAGCTCGTTCTGTTTCGCCGGCAGAGTATACAGTCGGGCGAAAATGGCGAAACCGGCCACCGCGAGCGCACCTCGCTTGGCCAGACCGAGAAGTCCGCCGCGCTCCTTTGCGGCCGCGGCGGACTCGGAGATACGGCGCAGCCGCTCGAGCCCGCGCCGGAAACGGGGATCGTCGATGTCGAGCTGCAGCGGGAAGACCTGCTTCGTTATCGCGTTGGTGATCTCGAACACCCGATAGTCGTACTCGGTGGGGTCCATCTGCATCGCGTCGTACATCTCCGGGCGCGTGTGGTCGCGCACGTACATCGTGGCGTATACCGCCAGCAGGAAGAACCGGATCCATAGTTTGTTCGCGCCGCGCAGCAGATGCGGGTTGGCGCGCATGATCAGGGCAAAGGCCTCGCCGTGGCGGTACTCGTCGTTACACCACTGCTCGAACCAGCGGAAGATGGGATGGAATCGGCGCTCCGGATGCTTCTCGAAGTGCCGGTAGATCGTGATGTAGCGCGCATAGCCGATCTTCTCGGAGAGATAGGTGGCGTAGAAGATGTATTTCGGCTTGAAGAAGGTGTACTTCTTCGCCCGACGCAGGAAGCCGAGGTCCACCGCCACGCCGAAGTCCTTCAGCGAGCGGTTGATGAAGCCCGCGTGGCGGGACTCGTCCCGGGCCATGAAGCCCATCAGCTCCTTGACGTCGGGGTTGTCCACCGCCCGTTTGATATCGGCGTACAGCACGCAGCCCGAGAACTCCGAAGTGACGGAGCTCACCATGAAGTCGATGAACTCCTGGCGCAGGGCCTCCGGCAGCTCGCGGATCTCGTCCTCGAACTCCGGCGGTCGCACGAAATGGTTGCGATTGGCGTCGTTGCGGAACTCGTCCATCATCGCTTCCCACTCCTCGCGCACGGGACCGACGTCCAGCCGGTCCATCGCCTCGAAGTCGGTGGTGTAGAAGCGCGGCGTCAGCAGCGTCTCCGTCGTCGCCGCCGTGGTGGATTCATTGACCCCGGGCCGGTCCCGGCCCGCATCCATCGTCGCTTCCATCCTTCTCTCCTCTTTATTGTTGCGTCGCCACGCCGTTGGCGGCCGTCTGCGCGGTCTCGTCCGCGCCCGTCTGCAGCAGGGTGACGAATATCTTCACGTTGTCGCTGCCGAAGGGCCCCAGATACAGCCGGCGCTCGGTCTGCGGGTCCTCCAGGGTGAGCCTGCCGTCGGCCCAGCGGGTGAGCACGAACGCCGGCTCCGGCCCGATGCCGCGGAGCTTGCGGTCCCGGGCCAGGCCGCGGAGCACGCCGCGCAGAAACCCGTTGGTGCCCGGCTCGACGACGTACAGCACGCCGCCCGCCGCGTCCCGCACGACCACCGAGCCGTCCGCGGCATCCTCGAACACGAGTTCGCGGCTGTCGACCGCGGCCGACGGAGGCACCTCCACCGTCCCCACGCCGGTCAGCCGCGCCCCGGCGGCCGCGAGTATGGTGACCACCACCAGCGCCAGCGCGCCGAAGATGGCCGGGCGCGGGATGCGGTCGCCGTGTACGTCGCTCACGGGACCGGCCTCAGCGCGCCGCGGCGGCGAACGAGCCGGCCGTTGCCTCGTCGGCCGGGCGCTCCTCGGCCAATCGCTCTCCGGAGCGCGCCGGCGACCGAGTCGCAGTCTGGCCCGACATCCGGTTCGAATATCTGGCCAGCGCATCGGCCAGCAGTCCCGCCACCCGCTCGGCGTCGGGGATGCCGCGCAGCATGGGCTGGGCGTTGCCGAAGCTCCAGGGCCGCACGTGGGGCCAGAAGATCAGCCACGAGACGCCGTTGCCGGGCTTCACGGTCACCGGTATGTCCCCGGAACCGTCCGAGCCGATCTTCACGGCTGCCGACTGCACCAGCGAGAACGGGATGTTGGCCGTCATCGGCAGCGCGATGCCGAAACGCAGCATCACCCTTTCGGTGGTCACCGTGTAGATGGTCGTGCGGCCCATCTGCCAGGCGATCAGCAGCAGCACGCCGACGGCGAGCCCGGCGGGCACGGCCAGCCCCGCCGCCCCCGCCAGCGCCGCGCCCGCGCCCTGGCCGCCGGCCAGGTCGCTGCCGATGCGCCACGCGGCCAGCAGCGCGAAGTAGAAGACCAGCTTGCGCACGTGCAGCGCGCTGATCGCGAGGTTCTGCCAGCGGGGCGAGCCCTGCCAGAGCAGTCGCTCGCCCTCGGGCAGCGGCTCCGGAATCCCGGGCATGTACTCGGGGGCGTGGTCGTGATGACTCATATCAGCGGCTCCTGGCGCATCGCATCGGCATACAGCGTGCCGCTGCCGAAGTAGCCCATGATGCGATCTTCTTCGAGCAGCGTGACGAGGTCCGGGTTGGCCGTACCCGGCACGTGCGCGAGCTGATGGCCCTTGAGCGCGTCGACCTTGACCTGGCCACGGCCGCCGTTGATCTTGGCGAAGTAGATCGGCACGAGGATGCGCCTCGGGCCCGTCGCCCCGCCCACCTCGGCCTCGAGGTAACGCACGTGGGGCTCGGACAGGTCGATCCACAGGTCCTTGATGGTGCCGGCCACTTCGCCGTCGGTGCCGACCAGGTCCATGCCGCGGGGATCCGCGTCACGGCGGTCCACTTCCGCTTCGCTCAAGCTGCGCATCGGCACGATGCGGGCGCGGCCGTCGTAGGTCTGGTCGGGTTCGTCGGCACGACTGGCGAAGGAACCCGGGCCGACGCCGGCGCCCACGCCGTCGCCGTCCGGGATCAGCGGCGCGCCCGGGAACGGCGCGGAGGGCTTCGCCCTGATGTCCGTCTCCGGCGACTCCTGGCGCGGCGACTGCACGGTATGGCCGTCGCGCAGCAGGAACGTCTTCGGCGACGGCACGGCCGGGAAGCCCTGCACGGTCACGCTGCCGGAGCGTTCCGACTCCAGCGGATAGCCCTCCCGCTTGTCTTCCCGGCGCAGATAAATGATCAGGCCGGCGAAGAATATCCAGAAGGCGTAGAGAACGAGTTGTGCTACGTCGATGTAGCCAGTAATAGCGCCGGTTTCCATAGTCAATCTCCTTGAGGCAAACCGCTCAGCCCGGGAATTCCGCCAGGCCGAACCTCGATGGCGACCGCTCGGGGCTCGCAGGCGCATGACGCACGAGCGGTCCTATCGCGATCAACGTCGCAAATAACAACAATATTTCCAGGTGGTAGACGAAGCTGTAGCCGGCCGAGACATCGTTCATGGCCGGCCCGAAAACGCCGGCGCTCGCCAGTCCCGACACCAGGTCGCGGATGGCGCCGCCTGCAGCAATGGCGATGCCGGCCGCGCTGGCCTGCACCGCACCCCATGCGCCGAGGGCGAGCCCCGTGTAGCGCCCCCGGTTCATCGCCATGGCGGCGGTGAGGGTGCCAACGGAGAACAGCCCGGCGCCGAAACCGATCAGCACGGTGCCCGCCCGGAACAGGTTGGCCGAGGCGAGCGGCGCCGCGAAGATCACGGCCGGGAACGCGAACAGCCCGACCAGCGCGCCGACACCGGCCAGACGGAAGGCATCGCCGCCGCGGGCGAGATGCCGCGCGGCCAGCGCAAAGCCGACGAGTGTGCCGCCGGCCAGCAGCGCGGTCAGCGCCGTGGTGGCGCCGACGCTCAGTCCGAGGATGTGGCCGCCGTAAGGCTCGAGCAGGATGTCCTGCATGCTGAACGCCGCGGTCCCGAGACCCACGGCCACCAGGAAGCGCCGGGCTCCGGGCGCCTCGGCGAAGGCGCGCCAGGCGTCGGTGAACGACGGCCGCGGCACGCTGCGGTCGGTCTTCTCCGGCTGCATCGCCTCCTGCTTCCACAGTGCCAGCATGTTCAGCGCGAAGGTGGCGAGCGCCGCTCCCTGGATCACCTGGATCAGGCGTACCTGGCTGAAGTCGCGGAGCAGCGCGCCGAACACCAGCGCGCTCGCCACCATGCCCACAAGCAGCATGACGTAGAGCAATGCGACCACCCGCGGGCGGGATTCCTCCGGCGCCAGGTCGGTGGCCAGTGCCAGGCCGGCGGTCTGGGTGGTATGCAGCCCGGCGCCGACCAGCAGGAACGCGAGCGCCGCGCTGGCATGACCAATCCACGCCGGACCATTCGAGTCGCCGGACAACAGAATCAGGGCGAACGGCATGATGGCCAGGCCGCCGAACTGCAGCAGCGTGCCGAACCAGATGTAGGGTACCCGGCGCCAGCCGAGCACCGAACGGTGGGTGTCGGAACGGAAGCCGACCAGGGCCCGGAACGGCGCGAACACGATCGGCAGGGCGACCATGGCGGCCACCAGCGAGGCCGCTACGCCGAGTTCCACGATCATCACCCGGTTCAGCGTGCCGGCGATCAGCACCATCGCCATGCCCACCGAGACCTGGAACAGGGACAGGCGCAGCAGCCGCCCGAGCGGCAGCTCGGCGGAGGCCGCATCGGCGAAGGGCAGCAGCGCGGGACTCACGCCCCGCCAGCTCTTCGCCAGCCTGCCGTTCAGGGATCTCATGCGCGGGTCAGCTCCTGGGCGTGGGAGGTATAGAAGCCGCTGGCGATGCGCTCGTCCCGGCCCGTGCGCCAGCCGGCCAGCTCCGGGGCGGCAGCGATGCGCCGCTGCAGCGCGTTGCGGCCCACCGGCACGATGGCCGGCGCCCGGTGCTGGCGGTTCGGGATCAGGCGGCCCACGGCGTGCATCGCGGCCAGCGCGGGCGTGCGCGGCGCGAAGGTGAACAGTATGGACGTGCCGGCAAGCCGGCCGAAGCCGCTCAGCACGCGGACGATGTCCGGCGCGTCGTAGTGGATCAGAGAGTCCATGGCCACGACGTGGTCGAAGCGGCCGAGGTTCTCGTCGAACATGTCACCCACGCGGAAATCGATCCGGCCCGCACCGAGCTCGGCCGGCAGACGCTCCCGGGCCAGTTCGATCAGCGTCGGCGACAGGTCGACGGCGGTCACGCGGGCACCGCGGCGGGCGGCCTCGACCGCCAGCGCGCCGGTACCGCAGCCGGCATCCAGGATGGTGCGGCCCTCGAGATTCTCCGGCAGCCAGGACAGCAGCCGCTCACGCATGCGGTCACGGCCCGCGCGCACCGTGGCGCGCACGCGTCCGACCGCCTCGTCGGAGGTGAGCCGCCGCCAGGCGTCGACGGCCGTCCGATCGAAATAGGTCTCCAGCTCGCCGCGGCGTTCCTGGTAGGTCATGGTCGTCATCAGTCGAATCCCAGAAAATCGAAGATGTCCCGGTCCTTCATGGGCGTGGCATCCATCGGGTCGGTGCCGTCCCACAGTGCCTGGGCCAGGCGCAGGTACTCCTGCTGCACGGCCTCCAGCCCTTCGGCACCCTCCATCTCGAACAGCGTGGACTTCTTCAGCCGGCTGCGCCGGATGACGTCCAGGTCCGGGAAGTGGGCAACCCGGTCCAGGCCGATGGCGGCGTTGAAGCGGTCGATCTCGTCGGTGCCGGCACTGCGGTTCGCGACGACGCCGCCGAGACGCACGTTGTAGTTTTTCGCCTTCGCCTGGATGGCCGCGACGATACGGTTCATGGCGAAGATGGAATCGAAGTCGTTGGCCGTGACGATCAGGGCGCGGTCGGCGTGCTGCAGCGGTGCTGCGAAGCCGCCGCAGACCACGTCGCCGAGCACGTCGAAGATGACCACGTCGGTGTCGTCCAGCAGGTGGTTCTGCTTCAGCAGTTTCACCGTCTGGCCGACGACGTAGCCGCCGCAGCCCGTGCCGGCCGGCGGTCCGCCCGCCTCGACGCACATGACGCCGTTGTAGCCCTCGTACACGAAGTCCTCAGGCCTGAGCTCCTCCGGGTGGAAGTCCACGGACTCGAGCACGTCGATGACCGTCGGCACCAGCCGCTTCGTCAGCGTGAAGGTGGAGTCGTGCTTCGGGTCGCAGCCGATCTGCAGGACCCGCTTGCCCAGCTTCGAGAACGCCACGGAGAGATTCGACGAGGTCGTACTCTTGCCGATGCCGCCCTTGCCGTAGACGGCGAATACCTTCGCCCGACCGATTTTCTCGGGCTCCATGTGCACCTGCACGCTGCCCTCGCCGTCCAGGCCGCGGCTCCGGTTGCCGATCTCGGACATCGGAACGCTCGTTACATTCATGCTACTGCTACCCCCTCGACCACGCCTTCCAGCCGGTCTTCCAGTTCATCGCCCGCCCGCTGCAATGCTTCGAGCATGCTCTCGTCGGGCGTCCAGTATTGTCGTTCGTGAGCCTCCAGCAGGCGGCTCGCCACCCGCGCCGAGGCCGTCGGATTCAGGTCGGCCAGCCGCTGGCGCATCTCCTCGTCCAGTACGAAGGTCTGCGTCAGCTGCCTGTACACCCAGGGCGCCACCTGTCCGGTGGTGGCCGACCAACCCATGGTGTTGGTGATGTGGGACTCGATCTGGCGCACGCCCTCGTAGCCGTGCTTCAGCATGCCCTCGTACCACTTCGGGTTCAGCATGCGGGTGCGGGTCTCCAGCGCCACCTGCTCGGACAGCGTGCGCACGGTGCCCTCGCCTCGGGTCTGGTCGCCGATGTAGACGGGCACGCTCTGACCGGCGGCGGAGTTCACCGCGCGGTTGATGCCGCCGAGGGTGTCGAAGTAGTGATCGATGGTGGTAACGCCGAGCTCGACGGAATCCACGTTCTGGTAGGCCAGCTCCACGCCGCCGAGCACGTTCTTCAGGAGTTCGGCCTGCTGCATCGGCTGGCCGCTGCGCCCGTAGGCGAAGCACTTGCGCCGGGTGTAGGTGTCGGCCAGCTCGTCCTCGTCGTCCCAGCAGCCGCTGTCGATCATGAAATTGACGTTCGAGCCGTAGGCGCCGGCGGCGTTGCTGAACACCCGCAGTGCGGCGGTGTCCAGGTCGCAGTCGTGGGCCTCCTGGTAGGCGAGCACGTGCTTGCGGATGAAGTTCTGTTCGCAGGGCTCGTCCGCGCCGGCCGCCAGCCAGGCCGCCTCGGCGAGCATGCGGGTCTGCAGCGGCAGCAGGTCGCGGAAGATGCCGGACAGCGTCACCACCACGTCGATGCGCGGCCGGCCCAGCTCCGCCAGCGGGATCAGCTCGGCGCCGGACAGGCGGCCATAGCTGTCGAAGCGCGGGCGCGCACCCATCAGCGCCATGGCCTGGGCGATCGGCGCGCCTTCGCTCTTGAGATTGTCCGTGCCCCAGAGCACCAGCGCCGTGGTTTCCGGCAGGCGGTTGCCCTCCGCCAGGTGGCGCTCGAGCAGCCGGTCGGCCTGCCGGGCACCGTCGGCCAGCGCGAACGCGCTCGGCATGCGGAACGGGTCGAAGCCGTGCAGGTTGCGGCCCGTCGGCAGGATGTCGGTGGTGCGCAGCAGGTCGCCGCCCGGTACCGGCCGCACGAAACGCCCGTCCAGCGCCTTCAGTATGGCCTCTATCTCGTGATCTTCGGACAGCAGCGCCGAGGCAGCGGCCAGTTCGCCGAAGACCTCCAGACTGTTCTCGTTCTTCTCCATGCCGCCCGCGGCGAGTGCCTCGGCGGCCGATGCACCGGCTGCGAGCGCTTCCATCGCGGCCGCAGGCGGCCGCTCGCCGGTGGCGCCCTCGGCGATGGCGGCCAGCATGTCGGCCCGCTCGGCCTCCGAGGGGGCCTCGCCCACGACGTGCAGGCCGTGGGGTATGAGGGCGTATTCGAGTTCCAGCATCGCCTCGTTCAGGCGTGCGATCTCGCCCTCCGCCGCGGCGGCGGGCCACTCGGGCTCGAGTGCGGCCAGATCCAGCTCGGACGCCTGGGCCTGGATCAGGGCGGCCAGCTCCACACCCTCACTGCCCGACTCCGGCGGCAGTGCGCGCCAGCGCTCGATGCTGGCCTTCAGATCGGCCAGGCCCCGGTAGAGGCCGGCCTGGGCCACCGGCGGCGTGAGATAGCTGATCAGCGTGGCGGCGGCGCGGCGCTTGGCGATGGTGCCCTCTGACGGATTGTTGGCCGCGTACAGGTAGAGATTGGGCAGATCGCCGATCAGACGCTCGGGCCAGCAGGCGGCGGACATGCCGGTCTGCTTGCCCGGCATGAATTCGAGCGCACCGTGGGTGCCGAAGTGCAGCACCGCGTGCGCTGCGTAATCCTCGCGCAGATAACGGTAGAAGGCCGAGAAGGCATGGGTCGGCGCGAAGCCCTGTTCAAACAGCAGCCTCATCGGGTCGCCCTCGTAGCCGAAGGCCGGCTGGATGCCCACGAAGACGTTGCCGAAGTGCTCGCCCAGCACGAAGATCGAGCTGCCGTCGGTCTGATGCCGGCCCGGAGCCGGTCCCCACTGGGATTCGATGTCGGCGAGCCAGGTTTCGCGACGGACGTAATCGTCGGTACCGATGCGGGCACAGACGTTCGCGTCGGCGCCGTACTGCCCGGCATTGCCGCCGAGCAGGCGCTCGCGCAGCGCATCTTCGTTCTCGGGCACCTCCACTTCGTAGCCGTCGCGTGCCAGAGCACGCAGCGTGTGCAGCAGCGAGGCCCACACCGACAGGTGCGCCGCCGTGCCGGTGGCACCGGAGTTCGGCGGGAAGTTGAACAGCACCAGGCCCACCCGGCGCTCGGCCACCGGCGTGCGCCGCAGGCGGATCAGGCGCTCCACCCGTGCGGCCAGGGCCGCGGCCCGTTCGGGCTGGGGATGCATATCGCGCTTGCGATCCTCCGCTGCGGCCGTGGAGCGTCCGCCGAACAGCATCGGCGCCGTCGCGCCATCCAGCTCGGGGATGGCCACCATCATCGTGGACTCCACCGGCATCAGGCCGAGGGTGGAATCCTCCCACTGCTCCAGAGACTGGAACTCGACGGCGTGGGCGGCCAGGTAGGGCACGTCGAGCTCGCCGAGCAGCTGCTCGGCGGCCGCAGAGTCGTTATAGGCCGGCCCGCCGACGAGGGAGAAACCGGTCAGCGAGACGACCGCGTCCACCAGGGTCTCGCCGTCGCGGCGGAAGAAGCGCTCTACCGCGGGACGGGCGTCCAGGCCGCTGGAGAATGCCGGTATCACCCTGAGTCCGCGCGCCTCCAGCGCGGCGATGACGCCGTCGTAATGATCCGTATTACCGGCGAGGACGTAGGAGCGCATCACCAGCAGCCCGACGGCGCCGTTGCGACCATCCGTCTTCGGCAGCCGGCGTGCCTCCTCGCCCATGCGCTGCCTGAGGCGCGGGTGGTAGACACCCACCTCCGGGTACTCGGCCGGCAGCGCGGCTTTCACCCGGTCGCGCAGCCCCCGCCGCGGGCCGTCGGCATAGCGGCCGATCAGGAAGCGCGCCATGTTGGCCACGTTGTCGTCGGAGCTGGCCAGCCAGTACTGCAGGGTCAGGAAGTAGGCCCTGACGTCCTGGGCGGTGCCGGGGATAAAGCGCAGGATCTGCGGCAAGCGCCGGAGCATGGCCATCTGACGTGCACCGGCGGTGCTGCCGCCGCCTTCGGCCTTCTTCGGTTTCAGCTTCTTCAGGAAGGCGAGCGGCCCCTTCTGGCTGCCGTCCATGCGGAAATTGCCCAGCTTCGTGAGCCGCGCCACCTCGGCGGCGGACATGCAGCACACCAGCGCATCGCAGCCGTCCCGGCGCGCGCGCAGGTCCTCGATGATGGGCTGGATGTGGTCGTCCATGAACATCATGGTGACCACGATGATGTCGGCCCGGGCGATGTCCTCCCGGCAGCGGGCCAGCGCATCCTCGTCGGCGCTCCATTCGGTGGCCACGTGCAGATGCATCGACAGGCCCGGCAGCTCGCGGCGCAGCTGACGATGGGCGCGCTCGACGGCACTCGCCATGTGACTGTCGAGCGTCACCATGACGAAATTCATCGCCGTCCGATCAGCGGCCGAAGTGTGCTTTGGCATCGTACAGTGTCTCGACGGTGATGCTCGCCACGCCCTGTTCGGTGGCATAGCGCTCGGTGTTCCGGCGCGCCTTGCCGCGCACGAAGAACGGTATTTTTTTCAACTCCTGCTCGGCGTCTTCCGTCCACACCGCGACGGTAGTGTCGAGGGTGTCGCCGGGGTCATGGCCGGTGGCGGGTGCCTCTGCGGCGCGCTCACCGGCGGCGTTCTTGCGGCCGTGGCCGAGATGGGACGGCATGGCCTCGTCGTTGAATTCGAAATCGTCCCGGAACATGGTCAGCAGGTGCTCCTCCAGACCCATCATCAGGGGGTGCACCCAGGTGTCGAAGATGACATTGGCGCCTTCCCAGCCCATCTGCGGCGAGTAGCGCGCGGGGAAGTCCTGCACGTGCACCGGCGAGGAAATCACGGCACAGCCGATGCCGAGGCGCTTGGCGATGTGGCGCTCCATCTGGGTGCCGAGCACGAGTTCCGGCTCGAGTTCGGCCACCCTCGCCTCCACTTCCAGGTAGTCGTCGCTGATCAGCGGCTCGACGCCGTACTCCTTCGCTGCCTGGCGCACCTCGCGGGCGAATTCCCGGCTGTAGGTGCCGAGGCCGACGACGTCGAAGCCCATCTCCTCTTTGGCGATCCGGGCCGCGGCCACCGCATGGGTGGCATCGGCGAATATGAACACGCGTTTGCCGGTGAGATAGGTGCTGTCGACGGAGCGTGAATACCAGGGCAGGCGCGATGCGGAGGTCGCCAGGGCGTCGCTGACGTCGAGTCCGGCCAGCTCGCCGACCTCGGCGATGAAGTCCCGCGTGGCGCCCACGCCGATGGGCACCGTCTTCACGAACGGCTGGCGGAACATGCGCTCCAGCCAGGCGCAGGTGGTGTGCGCGATCTCCGGATACAGGCAGACGTTGAAGTCCGCGTCGGGGATACGCTGGAGGTCTTCCGGCGTCGCACCCTCCGGCGCCACCACGTTGACGTCCACGCCGAGGTTCTGCAGCAGGCCCGTGATCTCGCGCACGTCGTCGCGGCAGCGGAAGCCGAGCGCCGAAGGGCCGAGCAGGTTGGCACTGGGCCGGCGCCCCTCGGGCCGGGACGCGGGCTCGCTGCCCGGCGCCGGTATGCGCCCGGTGAGCAGCGTGCGCACGAGATGATAGAAAGTCTCGCTGGCACCCCAGTTCTCCTTGCGCGAGTAGGACGGCAGTTCCAGCGGCACGATCGGCACGGGGAAATCCATGCTCTCGGCCAGCGAGCCGGGCTGATCCTGGATCAGCTCGGCGGTGCACGACTCACCCACCAGCATCGCCTGGGGACGGAAACGTTCATAAGCTTCCCTGAGCGTGTCCTTCACGAGACCCGCGGTATCGGCACCGAGGTCGCGGGCCTGGAAGGTGGTGTAGGTCACCGACGGACGAGTCGGGCGCCGCTCGATCATGGTGAACAGCAGGTCCGCGTAGGTATCGCCCTGGGGCGCGTGCAGCACGTAGTGCACACCCTCCATCGAGGTGGCAATGCGCATCGCCCCGACATGGGGCGGACCTTCGTATGTCCAGAGGGTCAGCTGCATATCACACCGCCAGCCTTTCCATCCGGTTCAGCGGCCGGGCGAACAGCTCGGCGAGATCCGCCGCCTGCTCGAAGCCGTGCACCGGTGTGAAGACGAGTTCGATGGACCACTTTGTGCGGAAGCCCTCCGCCTCGAGGGGATTCGCGAGCCCGAGGCCGCAGACCGTGAGATCGGGCGCGTCTTCGCGCACCCGGTCCAGCTGCCGCTCCACGTGCTGGCCCTCCGACAGGCGCACGTCCTGCGGGAGGCGCTCCAGCTCCGCCGTCACCACCTGGCGGTCCAGGTAGGGCGTGCCCACCTCGACCAGTTCCATGCCGCATTCCTCGTGCAGGAAGCGGGCCAGCGGGATCTCGAGCTGGGAATCCGGCAGGAAGGTGATGCGCCGGCTGGCGAGTTTTTCCCGGTAGCGCGCCACGGCGCGGCGCGCGCGCGAGGCCGGCGCGTCGGTGGCCGCGCGGACCTGCTCGGCGGCAATGTCCCTGGCGGCGGCGGCCGCCTCGAGCCAGGCCAGCGTACCTTCCACGCCGAAGGGATAGGGTGCGTCGATCAGCCGCGCGCCTCGCGCGGCCAGTGCCCTCGCCGTCTCGCCGAGGAAGGGTTGGGCCAGCAGCACGTCGGTGCCGGGCCCCACCGGCGGCAGCTCCGCCGCGGCCCGCGGCGGCAGGAAATCCGCGTCGCCGATCCCGATCTCGCGGAACAGCCGGGCGAACTGGTCCTCGACCACGTCCGCCAGGGTCCCGACCACCAGCAGTGAGCGCTCGCCTGCCGGCAGCGCCGGCAGTTCCGGCACCAGCGTCTGCAGGCAGTTGTCCTCACCCTGGGTGAAGGTGGTCTCGATGCCGCTGCCGGAATAGTTGAGCACGCGGACCCGGCCCCGGTGCGCGTGGGACAGGCGCTCGGCGGCCTTGGCGAGATCCAGTTTGATGACCTCCGACGGGCAGGAGCCCACCAGGAACAGGGTGCGGATCTCGGGTCGCCGTTCCAGCAACTGGGCGGCAATACGATCGAGTTCGTCATTGCAGTCGGCCAGCCCCGCGAGGTCACGCTCCTCGAGGATGGCCGTGGCGAACCGCGGCTCGGCGAAAATCATGACGCCGGCGGCCGACTGTATAAGATGTGCGCAGGTACGCGAGCCCACTACCAGGAAGAACGCATCCTGGATCTTGCGGTGCAGCCAGACGATGCCGGTGAGGCCGCAGAAGACCTCCCGCTGGCCCCGCTCGCGCAGCACCGCCCGCTCGGAACAGCCGCCGGGGAGGCTGGTGGCTGCAGCGCTACGGTTCATTCGACCGCGTACTCCGCCGGCGCACCGCGCCCCGGGCTCGTCCGCGGCGCCGATTGCTCGAGCCGCGCGGAGCGCAACTTCAGCAGGAACTGCGTTGCGTTGACGACATAAGCCAAGTACGCTCCCAACGCAAGGAGCATCTGATGGCGCGCCTCCATAATTCCAAAGACAAGAGCCGCGAGATAAGCCGTATGCAGCGCCATGACGAGCATGCTGACGACGTCCTCCCAGAAGAAGCTGGGCGCGAACAGCCAGCGGCCGAACACCACCCGCTCCCAGATCGATCCCGTCACCATAATTGCGTAAAGAATCAACGTCTTGACGACGACGGAGACGGTCGCGACGTAATAGCCCTCGCCGGTGCCGAGATAACGGATCACCAGGGCGAAACTCACCAGGAATACGAGGAACTGGAGCGGCGCGAGGATACCCTGCACCAGGGTCCAGCGGGACTCGTCCCGCCTCTTGCGCTCCGCTTCCGTGTAAAGAGGTTTTCTGTTCTTGTGCCGGGTCATGCGACCACGTGTCTCGCTGATCTCGGTGCCGTTGTTCACGAATCTAGACGCCTTGTTTCGATCTGTCAACTAAACCGGACGTAAACAAGACTTGACAAATCGGGGGTAGAATTCGATGATGAGGCTCGCGCCCCCATAAGGGCGCGCGCCGGCTGTCGGATAAGCTGCCCCTGAGGGGAGCGCATCCGCCGCCAGACCCGCCGCAGAGCGGCAAGGACGGTGGATGTTGGAGCAGGGCCTAGGGGCCCGCGGCGGCCCGGCCAAAGGGTTTTGGCCGGCCGCAGAAGACACAGAAGGAGGCGCGCGATGCCCGAACGGGGAGCTCGGCATCTGGCCGGAGACGACCAGGGACCAAACCATCATCCGCTGGCAAAGAGCGGCGAAACGGACGAGGACCGATGGACAGAGGACGATGACGACTGCGAGGTGCCGCGGGACCGTCTGGCCCAGCTGGTACGCATCATCGAATCCGAGACCATCCCGAGACTAGTGCTGGCGCATAAGAAAGAGGTCGCACTCGACGACCAGCAGGAACAGGTCGGGCCCGGCGTAGGCCCCGAGGCGGTGCGCGAACTCGCCGCCCTGGTGCTCTCACCGAACCAGGAACTCGCCCTGACCTATGTCCGCTCACTGCGCGACAAGGGCCTCCGGCGTGAGAGACTGTTTCTCGACCTGCTCGGCCCGACGGCCCGCTACCTCGGCAGCCTGTGGGAAGACGACCTCTGTGATTTCACCGAAGTGACGGTGGGTCTGTGCCGGCTGCACCAGCTGGTGCGCGAGATGAGCCCGGGCTTCATGCGCGCCGGCAACGGTGTGGAGATCAGGCGCGCCCTGCTGGCACCCGTGCCCGGCGAGCAACACACGTTCGGCCTGCTCATGGTGACCGAGTTCTTCCGCCGCGAAGGCTGGGACGTCTGGGGCGGCCCTTCCGCCAGCCACAGCGACGTCCTGCAGGTCGTCAATGCCGAGAAGTTCACCGTGGTCGGCTTCTCGGTGAGCTGCGACGACCGACTGGACGAGCTGACCGAGTGGATCCAGACCATCCGCAACCAATCCCGCAATCCGGAGATCGGCGTACTCGTCGGTGGCCGGGTATTTGTCGACAACCCTGAGCTCGTGCGCGAAGTCGGCGCCGACGCGACGGCCCTGGACGGGCGGCAGGCAGCACTGGACGCGCTGGAACTGCCCCGTCAATTGAAGAGGCATTAGTGACCAACCCGCATCAGGTAAGTGCAAGAGGTAACCGGCACACGGCCATAAGAAAGGCCTTCCGCTCAGCGGTCCGGACGCTGGATCAGCTGACCGCCAATACCATCGCTACCCTGATTGCGGCCAGCGCGGACATCGCGCTCGTGATCGACGGCAAGGGCGTCATCGTCGACCTGTCGCTGGGCGGCAGCGATCTGCCGCCGGAGCTCGGTGACCACTGGCTGGGCAAGCCGTGGCTCGAGACGGTCGCTCTCGACAGCCGGTCGAAGGTAGAGGCGCTGCTGGAGGACGCGGCCCGGGGCGAGACGCCCCGCTGGCGTCACGTCAACCATCTCACGACCGAAGGCCGGAACATACCCGTCCGCTACTGCACGGTGCGCCTGCGCAAGGACGGCAACATCGTGGCAGTGGGCCGCGACCTGCAGGCCATCGCGAACCTGCAGCAACGGCTGGTGGACGCCCAGCAGTCCGTCGAGCGCGACTACTGGAACCTGCGTCAGCTGGAGACCCGTTACCGCTTCCTGTTCCAGACCGCCTCCGAGGCCGTGCTGATCGTCGATGCGGGCAGCCAGAAGGTTCTGGAAATGAATCCGGTGGCCGAGAAACTGCTCGGCGAAAGGGGCAAGAAGACCGTCGGCCGGCCGCTCGCCGATGCCTTCGCGAAGAAAAGCACGGCGGCAATCCATGACTTCCTGGCCGAGGTGCGGGCGGCCGGACGCGCCGAGGACATCCAGGCGAAGCTGCCCGATGACCGGCGCCTCACCGTGCGTGCCGCGCTCCTGCGCCAGGAAAGCGGCACGCTGATGCTGGTGCGCCTGCACACGCTGGACGGCACCGAGGCGGACTCGTCGCTGTCCGAGGCGAAGCGCCAGCTCGCCAGTATCGTGGAGAGCGCGCCGGACGGCATCGTGGTCACGAGCCAGGACGGTCGTATCGTCAGCGCCAACGCGGCCTTCCTGGAACTGGCACAGCTCGCCGGCGAGGACGAAGCCAAGGGCGAGTCGCTGGACCAGTGGCTCGGCCGGCCGGGCGTGGATCTTAACGTACTCATCGCCAACGTGCGCCAGCACGGTTCGGTGCGCCTGTTCTCCACTTCCGTGCAGGGCAATTACGGCACGGTCACCGAGGTGGAGATCTCCGCCGTGGCGATCCGCAGTGAAGACCGGCTGCGCTTCGGCTTCGTGATCCGGGACGTGGGCCCGCGGCTCTCGACCGACAACCAGACCATGCAGGCCCTGCCCCGTTCGGTGGAGCAGCTGAAGGACCTGGTAGGCCGGGTACCGCTGAAAGAGCTCGTCCGCGAAGCCACCGACCTCATCGAGAAGCTCTGCATCGAAGCCGCCCTCGAGCTGACCGACGACAACCGCGCATCGGCGGCCGAACTCCTCGGGCTGAGCCGCCAGAGCCTGTACGTCAAACTCAGACGCTACGGCCTCGGCGACCTGGGACCCGACACCGAGGCCTGAGCCATGGGCGGACAGGCTACCGGCAGCGTCCACGCGCCGGCCCCGGCGCCGGGGGCCGTACTCGAACTGCTGAAACCCATCACCTGGTTCCCGCCGATGTGGGCCTTCATGTGCGGTGTCGTCTCGTCCGGCGTGCCGCTGGCGGGCAACTGGCTGGTGATCGCCGCGGGCATCGTGCTCGCCGGCCCGCTCGTGTGCGCGACCAGCCAGGCGGCGAACGACTGGTTCGACCGCCACGTCGACGCCATCAACGAACCGAACCGGCCGATCCCTTCCGGCCGGATCCCCGGCCGCTGGGGACTCTACATTGCGATCGCCTGGACGATCCTGTCGCTGGCGCTGGCCGCCGCGCTCGGCACCTGGGTGCTCGCCGCCGCCGTAGTCGGGCTGATCCTCGCCTGGGTGTACAGCGCGCCGCCGCTGCGCCTGAAGCAGAACGGCTGGTGGGGCAATACGGCCGTCGCCGCCTGCTACGAGGGCCTGCCATGGATCACCGGCGCGGCCGTCATGATCGGTGGTGCCATGCCGGACTGGCGCGTGTTCGTGCTGGCGGCGCTCTACAGCGCGGGCGCCCACGGCATCATGACGCTGAACGACTTCAAGTCCATCGAGGGCGACCTGCGCATGGGCGTGGGCTCCATCCCGGCCCGCATCGGGCCCGAACGCGCGGCCATCCTGGCCTGCGTCACCATGGCACTGCCCCAGGTGGTGGTCATCGGTTTCCTCTGGTGGTGGGGCCTCGCACCCTGGACGCTCGGCGTCGCCGCCGTACTGGCCAGCCAGCTCGCACTCATGCCGCGGCTGCTGAAAGACCCGCGCGGCAAAGCCGCCTGGTACAACGGCACCGGCATCACGCTGTACGTCTCGGGCATGATGATCAGCGCCTTCGGCCTGCGCGCCCTGGAGCTCGCGCCGTGAAGCCGCTCGGCTGGTTCGGCATCTTCCGCGTCGGCCTGGTGCAGACCGCGCTCGGCGCCATCGTCGTGCTGACGACCTCGACACTGAACCGGGTGATGGTGGTCGAGCTTGGCCTCGCCGCCATGCTGCCCGGCGCGTTGGTGGCACTGCACTATGCCGTGCAGGTCTCCCGACCGCGGCTCGGCTACGGCTCGGACCTGGGTGGCCGGCGCACGCCGTGGATCATCGGCGGCATGGCCGTGCTCGGCATCGGCGGCATCACCGCATCCTGCGCCACGTCCTGGATGGCCACGGATCCGGTCGCCGGCGCGGCGCTGGCCGCGCTGGCGTTCCTGCTGATCGGCGTCGGCGTCGGCGCAGCCGGCACGTCGCTGCTGGTGCTGCTCGCGAAGCGGGTCACGCCGGAGCGACGCGCGCCGGCGGCCACCACGGTCTGGCTGATGATGATCGCCGGCTTCGCCGTCACGGCCGGGGTGGCGGGTCATTTCCTGGACCCCTTCTCCATGCCGCGGCTGATCACCGTCACCAGTATCGTCTGCGGCGCGGCTTTCCTGTTGACGCTGGTCGCCATCCGCAACGTGGAGGGTCACGCCAGTGCGGCTTCCGCGGCGGCGGACACCGGCACCGCAGCCGCGGGCGAGGAACCCGGACCGCCGTTTCGCCATGCGCTGGCGGAGGTCTGGTCCGAGTCGCGGGCCCGGCGGTTCTCGATCTTCGTTTTCGTCTCCATGCTCGCCTACAGCGGCCAGGAGCTGATCGTCGAGCCCTTCGCCGGCACCGTATTCGGCCTGACGCCCGGCCAGTCCACCCAGCTGGCCGGCGTGCAGAACACGGGCATGCTGGTCGGCATGATCCTGGTGGCCGTCGGCGCCCGGCGCTTCGGCACGCTGAGCGGCTGGACCATCGGCGGCTGCATCGCCTCCGCCATCGCCCTGGTGGCCCTGGCGGCAGGCGGCTTCTTCGCCGACGAGTGGCCGCTGAAAGGCAGCATATTCGCACTCGGCATGGCCAACGGCGCCTTCGCGGTGGCCGCCATCGGCTCGATGATGGCGCTGGTCGCAGCGGGCAGGGAGCGCCGGGAAGGGGTCCGCATGGGCCTCTGGGGCGCCGCCCAGGCCGTGGCCTTCGGCGCGGGCGGCTTCCTGGGCACCATGGGCGTCGACGTGATGCGCAGCCTGGTGGACCTGCCGGCTACCGCCTACGGCGCGGTGTTCGCCAGCCAGGCGGTGATGTTCCTCGTGGCAACCGTGCTGGCGGCGCGGGTCGGCCACACCGGCGAACGTGGCAGCGACACACCACAGACGGGTCCCGTACGGCTGGCGACAGAGACGGGCCGACAATGACAGAGGAAACGACATGGAAGAATTCGAAATAGTCGTGGTCGGCGGCGGACCCGCCGGTGCCACTGCAGCTGCCACTCTCGCCCGCCAGGGCCGCTCGGTGCTGCTGCTGGACCGGGAGGGGCGCATCAAGCCCTGCGGCGGCGCCATCCCGCCCCGCCTGATCCGCGACTTCGAGATACCGGACGCGCTGCTGGTGGCCAAGGTGGACTCCGCGCGCATGGTCGCCCCGTCCGGCCGCGGCGTCGACATGCCCATCGAGGGCGGCTATGTCGGCATGGTGGATCGGGAGGAGTTCGATGAATGGCTGCGCGTGCGGGCGGCCGCCGCCGGCGCCGACCGGCGCCAGGGCACCTTCCGCGAGATCACCCGCGACGCCGACGGCACGGCGATCGTGCACTACCGTGCCCGCGAGGACGGCCGCGACGCGCCGCCGCGGGCGGTCCGTGCCCGCGCCGTCATCGGCGCCGATGGCGCCAACTCACGGGTGGCGAACCAGATGGTGCCCGGCGGCGACGCCATCCCCTACGTGGCCGCCTATCACGAGATCATCCGTTCCCCGGCCCAGGGCCAGGGAGACTTCGACGGCAAGCGCTGCGACGTGTACTACCAGGGGCACCTGTCGCCGGACTTCTACGCCTGGATCTTCCCCCACGGCGAGCACACCAGCGTGGGCGTCGGCAGCGCCAACAAGGGCTTCTCCCTGCGCGGCGCAGTGGCCGAACTGCGCGCCGCCACCGGCATGAGCGAGTGCGAGACCGTGCGGCGTGAGGGTGCGCCGATACCGCTGAAGCCGCTGAAACGCTGGGACAACGGCCGCGACGTTCTGCTGGCAGGTGATGCCGCCGGTATCGTGGCACCGGCCTCCGGCGAGGGGATCTATTACGCGATGGTCGGCGGCCAGTACGCCGCGGAGGCGGTGGAGGAATTCTGCGCCACCGGCAAGGCGAAGGCACTGAAGAAGGCGCGCAAGCGCTTCCTGAAAGAGCACGGGCGGGTGTTCTGGGTGCTGGGCCTGCTGCAGCGCTTCTGGTACTCGTCGGACAAGCGGCGCGAGCGCTTCGTCAGCATCTGCGAGGATCCGGACGTCCAGCGCCTCACCTGGGAGGCGTACATGAACAAGCGTCTCGTGCGCGCGAAGCCGATCGCCCACGTGCGCATCTTCTTCAAGGACCTCGCCCACCTGCTGGGGATCGTCTCGCCGTGAGCGCCTCTCCTTGAGCGCAAGAGCCGTACGCCCGCTGCCGATTGTCGTGGCCGCCCTCGCCGTCCTGGCGATGGGCGCCGGCGGCGGGCTGCTGACCGACCTCGGGCCCTGGTACCAGAACCTGGCGCAGCCGGACTGGAAGCCGCCGGACGTCGCGTTCGGACCGGTCTGGACGAGCATCTTCGTGCTGGCCGGGATCGGCGGCGTGCTGGCCTGGTCGGCCGCCGACGGCGCCGCCGACCGACGCCGCATCCTCACGCTGTTCGGCGCGAATGCCATCCTGAACCTGGGCTGGAGCGTGATGTTCTTCCAGGTGAAGCGCCCGGAGTGGGCGCTGGCCGAGCTCGTCCTGCTGTGGCTATCGATCGTGGCACTGATCGTCGGCCTGAGACGGATCTCGCTGGCAGCCTCCCTGCTGATGGTCCCCTATCTCGCCTGGGTGACTTTCGCCGGCTTCCTGAATTTCGTCATCGTACGACTGAACTAGGACCGACGGCCCGCCGGGTGCCGTTTCAGCTAAAGACCCGGTAGACGGTGAAAGCGCCGAGGTAGCCCAGCGCGGTCATGTAGGACCAGGCGAAGATGGGCCAGCGCCAGGTATTGGTCTCGCGCCGGATGACGGCGAGCGTGGCTGCACACTGCAGGCACCAGGCATAGAACACCAGCAGACCGAGCACCATCGGCAGCGTGAACACGGGGGTGCCGTCCGGCCAGGTCGCGGCGCTCAGGCGTTCCGACAGGCGTTCGTCGTCGGCCTCGGCGCCTACCGCGTAGATGGTTCCGAGCACCGCCACGACCACCTCGCGGGCCGGGAACCCGGCGAGCACCGCGGCGGAGACCCGCCAGTCCCAGCCGAGCGGATGGAAGACCGGGGCGATGGTCTCGCCGGCCCGCCCGAGCCAGCTCTGGGCGAGCTGGGCGGCGGCCGCCTCGTTCTCGATCTGGCTGAGCCGCTCCTCGAGCGCCTCGCCCTCGTAGGCCGCGACGGCCCGGGCGGCGGCCTCGCCGGCCGCCTGCTCCACCGTCTCCGAGCGGGGGAAATACGCCAGCGCCCAGATGATCACCGCCACCGAGAATATGACCGTGCCAGCGCGGCGCAGGAAGATACGCGCCCGGTCGAGCAGCTTGATGGCCACCGTACGCAGGTTGGGATAGCGGAACTCGGGCAGCGTCAGCATGAAGGTGGGACGCTCGCCGCGCAGCGCCGATCGCTTCAGCAGCAGCGCGGTGCCGACCCCGCCGAAGATGCTGAGCAGGTACAGGCCGAACAGCACGAGGCCCTGCAGATTGAGGGGACCCACGCCGCGGTCCGGAACGAAGGCCGCGATCAGCAGTGCGTAGACGGGCAGGCGGGCCGAGCAGGTCATGAACGGCGCGGCGAGGATGGTGGCGATGCGGTCGCGGCGATTCGGTATCACGCGAGTCGCCATGATGGCAGGCACGGCGCACGCGAAGCCCGAGAGCAGCGGGATCACGGAATGGCCGGAGAGCCCGACGCTGCGCATGGCGCGATCCACCAGGAAGGCCGCACGCGCGAGATAGCCCGTATCCTCCATGAGGATCAGGAACAGGAACAGAATCATGATCTGGGGCAGGAAGATCACGACGCTGCCTACGCCGGCGATCACGCCGTCCACCAGGAAGCTGGCGAGGAAGCCATCCGGCAGCCGGACTTGCAGGAACCTCCCGGCGCCGCTGACGGCCGCGTCGATCAGATCCATCATGGGCGTCGCCCAGGCGAACACGGCCTGGAAGACCACGGCCATGGACAGGATGAACAGCCCGGTGGCGGGCCAGGGCCGACTGAACCACGCGGTGACCCGCGCGCCCTGGCGCTCGATGGCCGAGCCTTGCTGCTGGACGTCCGCCAGGGCCTCACGGATCCAGCGGTAACGCTCCCGCGCCTCGACGGCCCGGGGCGGCTCCTCGCCGAACAGCTCGCGCCTGGCTCCCGCGAGCGCCTGCCGGCCGCGCTCGTCCAGGTTCTGCTGCCGCCAGGCCACGGTGGCCGGGTCGTCGTCCACCAGTGCCCGCTCGATATCGATGATGCCAACATGAGGGGGCAGGTCCGCCAGCTCCTCTCTCAGGCGCTCCGCCGTCTCCCGCAGCGCCGGCCAGAAGCCGATCCGCCGCGGCGGAGCCGTCTCCGGCAGCTGCGCGAGGCGGCTCTTCAATTCGCCGAAACCCCGGCCGGTGGTTGCTACCACCGGGACGATGGGGATGCCGCCGAGCTTCGCGGACAGCGCCTCCACGTCGATGTGCGTGCCGTTGCGGCGCGCGATATCGGTCATGGTGAGTGCGACCAGCAGCGGCCGTTCCAGCTCGACCAGCTGCTGCAGGAAATACAGGCTCTGGTAGAGCTGGGTCGCGTCGACTACGGCCAGGATCGCGTCCGGCGGCGGTGTGCCCGGCATGCGGCCGAGGAGCACGTCCACGGCGATGCGCTCGTCCGCGGAATACGGGCTCATGCCGTAGGTGCCGGGCAGGTCGATCAGATCGAACTCCCCCTCGGGCAGGGACGCACGGCCGGATTTTTTCTCGACGGTGACGCCGGGATAGTTCCCGGTGTGCTGGCGCATGCCGGTGAGCCGGTTGAAGACCGTACTCTTCCCCGCGTTCGGATTACCCACCAGCGCGATGGTGCCCGCCGCCCGGCGGGTCATCGCCACTGCCGAGAGTGGGACGGCGATTTCCCGGTTGTCGCTCATTCCTGTTCTGGGACGTTGTTCCCTTCCAGGTGCTCCACCCGGAACCGCCTGGCCTGGTCCTGGCGCAGCGAGATGGACGTCCCGTGGAGGCGGAATTCCAGCGGGTCGCCGCCGAGGGAGCGGTGCATAAAGGTGAGCTCCGCACCCTCCACGAGGCCGAGCGTCATCAGGCGCTGGACGCCCGGATCGGAGGGGTCGACCGACGCGATCCGGACGCGATCGCCGTTCTTGAGGTCTTTAAGGGTCATTTCAGCTCTCTGTCTCGGAGCCGAATGATAATCGTTTGCGTCTTTGCTAGCCATTGCGGCAAGCGCGTACTCTCCCGGGATTTACCACCTGATCAGCGACTCACGGGCGCCCACGGACCCGCGGCGGCGGCATCCGTCCGCCGGCTCACCGGCTACGGGAAGGCTGCCGCGCCGATGACGGTCAGCTGGCGGTCTTCTTCGCGGACGCTTTCTTCGAGCTCGTCTTTCTGGCCGATGCCTTTCTGGCGGGCGTCTTCTTGCGCGCCGTCTTCCGGGTGGTCTTCTTTTTCGAGGCCTTTTTCTTCGCGGCCGTCTTCTTGGCCGCTTTCTTCTTTGCGGGCTTCTTCTTTGCCGCCTTCTTAGCTGCGGGCTTCTTCTTTTTCTTCTTCCTTCCGGTCATCCTCTCGATCTGCTTTTCGACCTGGTCTATCGCCTTGTCGATGCGCAGCGCATGGGTGAGGTGTTTCCGCGCCGAATTGAGATCGTCGCGCACGAGACTGAGATCCTTGCGCATGTCGGCGGCCTCTTCCCGCGCCTCGCCGACCGTCTTTTTCAGGTTATCGATCTGCTCTTTCAGTTCCTTCCGCGTCCTGTCGCTGGTGGCCTTGGCGAGCTTCTCCGCCTTTTTCTGCATGTCCTTGCGGGCCTTCTCGACGCGCTTGTTGGCCTTCTTGATCTCGCGCATCAAGCGATCGCGTTCCCGGCTGAGCCGTTTCGTCGCCGACTCCGCCGCCTTGCGGAATTCTTTCTTGGCGTCCTGCAATGCGCGCTGCTGCTTCCTGACTTCTTCGATCATGGTCGTACTCCATCAAACGCTCTTACGGAGACCGATTCCGTTCAGCCCTCCGCAGGAATGCTACCCGAGTGCCCAGGTAACGTCATCCGCAAAAACCAGGGGCCGCACACCGCGGCCCCCGGGTACTCAGTTCGCCGCGCCGGTGGCACCGGACAGCCGTGGCTCGGCATCGTGGTCCGGCCCGGCGCCAATCAGGAAGCGTGCCAGAGCCGGCAGCAGCACGAGCGCGCCCAGCATGTTCCACAGGAACATGAAGGTCAGCATGAGACCCATGTCCGCCTGGAACTTGATCGGAGAGAAGATCCAGGTGGCGACGCCCACGGCGAGGGTGATGCCGGTGAAGGCCACGGCCTGACCGGTCGTCTGCAGCGTCCGGTCGTAAGCAGCCTTGAGGTTGAGGCCGTCGCGCAGATGGGAGTCGAGCCGGCTGAAGATGTAGATGCCGTAATCCACGCCGATACCGACGCCCAGCGCGATCACGGGCAGAGTCGCTACCTTGACGCCGATACCGAGGAAGGCCATCAGCGCCTGCGCCAGCACGGAAGTGAGCGCCAGCGGCAGGATGATGCATATCACGGCGCGCCAGGAGCGGAAGGCGAGCAGCACGAGGAAGCTGACCACCCCGTACACCAGTGCCAGCATCTGGTATTGCGCCGTGGCGATCACCTCGTTGGTGGCCGCCTCGATGCCCGCGTTGCCGGCGGCCAGCACGAAACGCACGTCGTCGCTGTTGTTCGCCTCGGCGAAGGCCTCGGCATCGGCGACCACGCGCTGCAGCGTCTCGGCTTTGTGGTCCTCCAGGAACAGCAGCACCGGCACCATGCTGCAGTCCACGTTCATCAGGTTCGAGGGCACCCGGGAGAGCGAGTTGTTCAGGATGTACTGGTTGCGGCTCAGCGTGTGCCAGAGCGGATTGCCCTCGTTCATCGCCTGGATGACCAGCTTGGAGACGTCGACCAGCGAGACGACGGACTGCACTCCCCGGGTATCGCTCATGACCTCCTGGAAGCGATCGATCGCCGCCAGGGTCTCGTACTCCCCACACTGCTGTGTCGGAGTCTCGACCATGACCACGAACACGTCGGTGCCGGTCGAGAAATTCTCTGTGAGAAACGCGTTGTCGAGATTGTAACGCGAATCCGGCCGCAACTCGGGAGCACCCGGATCGAGATCGCCGATGCGCAGATCCTGACTGAAATAGAGACCCAGTCCGCCAAGCAGGATCGCGACGCCGATCGCCAGCGTAGCCCGACCGCGCAGGACGAAGTTGCCGAAGAACTGCCAGGTGGGATGCGGCTTCTCCCGGCGCTTCTGCAGGTGGCGCACGCCGTGCTTCGAGATGCCGGTGTAGGACAGCAGCACCGGCAGCAGGAACAGGTTGGTGAAGATGATGACGGCGACACCGATACCAGCGGTCAGCGCCAGCTCCTGGATGACCGGAATGTCGATCACCATCAGCGTGAGGAATCCGATACCGTCGCTGACGAGTGCCACCATGCCGGGCACGAACAGCACCCGGAACGTGCCGCGTGCGGCCTGCTCGGCGGTGGCACCGACGCTGAACCGGTTGGCGACGTTGTTGATGATCTGGACCGAGTGGCTGATGCCGATGGCGAAGACCAGGAACGGAACCAGCATGGAGTAGGGGTCGAGACCGTAACCCAGGGTCTTCAGCAGACCGAGTTGCCAGATCACCGCCATGGTCGAGCAGACCAGCGGCATCATCGTGGCCCAGTGGCAACGAGAGTAGTAGTAAAGCAGAACCAGCGTAATCAGGAAGGCGATGCCGAAGAACGAGGCCACCAGTGTGGCGCCCTCGATCAGGTCGCCGACGACCTTCGCGAAACCGGTGATGCGGATCTTGATCGTGTCGGACTCGTACTTGTCCCGCACGAGGCGCTCGAGATCCTGGGAGAACTCGTAATAATCGAGCTTCTCGCCGGTCTCCGGATTCACGTCCACCAGCGGCGCGATGATCGCCGCCGAACGGAAGTTGTTCGCCACGAGCCGTCCGATCTGGCCGGATCGGTCTATGTTTTCCCGCAGTTGCTGCAGCGCTCTGGGCGAGCCGTCGTAGTCGTCCGGGATGACCGCGCCGCCGCGGAAGCCTTCCTCGGTGACCTCGCTCCAGCGTACGTTGGGAGTCCACAGCGATTCGAGCTTCGAGCGGTCGACGCCGGTAATGTAGAAGACCTCGTCGGTGATCTCCTGCAGCGTCTCCTGGAACTCCGCATCGAAGATATCCCCTTCCGTCGTCTGCACGATGATGCGCACGAAATTGCCGAGCGATGCCAGATCCTGCTTGTTCTCGAGATAGTTCTCGATATAGGGATGCGAGACCGGAATCATCTTCTCGAAGCTCGCATCCGGACGCAGCTGACTCGCCTGGAAGGTGAGGAACGCCGTCACGGCCGCGAAGATCAGCAGGATGATGGGGCGATTGGAAAACAGCAGGGGTGCGACGTGCGCCTCGCGTGCGAGCTGCTCCTGCAAACGGCGACTGCGGGCTTCTTCGTCCTCGCCGCCGGGCGACTCCTGATTTGTGTCTTCCGTCATGGTGCGACGCCCTCAGCCGTGTCGAGATCCGTGCGGATGCCGCCGAAACCGGCGATGAGCATGCGGCCGTTCCCCACCCGCTCGACGGCGGCCAGCGAGGCACGGCTGTCGAGCGGCAGGGTGGAAAAGGTCCTGCCGTCGTCACGGCTCTCGAGAATAGTGCCCGCGGCGCCGACGAGCACGATGCGCCCGTCGGAGAACACCTGACCGCCGAACAGCGTACTCTCGCCGGGCGCGTCGATAGCCGCCCAGGTATCGCCGTCGTCCTCTGAGCGGAAGATTCTTCCGCGCAGCCCGTAGATCAGCGCGCTGCCCGCCTCCGTCGTCAGGACGCCGAAGAACGAACCCTCGTAGGGCGAGTCCAGCGCCTCCCACGTATCGCCGTCGTCTGTGGAGCGGTGCAGCTGGCCGGCTTCACCGGCGATAAGCAGTGCGCCGGATTCGCTGAGCCCGATGTCATAGAGGTGGTAGCCGCTGGGATTGTCCAGCCGGTGAGAGTGCAGCTTCCAGGTCTCGCCGCCATCGTCGGTACGAAGCAGCAGCCCGTAGGCGCCGGTGATATAGCCGCGGCGCTCGTTCTGAAACCAGACGTTCAGCGCCGGATGCGTGATGCCCTCCTCCCGGGCGCGCTCGGCGTCCTCGAGAGCGAACTCGGCCTCCTCCAGGGCCCACTGGGCGTCTTCACGCTCGTCGTCCGCTGCGTTCTCCAGCCTCGCGCGGGCCTCGTCGATGAGTGCCTTCGCCGCATCGATCTGCAACTCAGCGATCTTCTCTCCGGTTAGCGCGACAGACCAGGTCTGGCCGCGATCGGCGCTGGTCAGCGCTATACCTTCGTGGCCTACCGCCCATCCGGCGTCCGCACGCGGAAAATCGGCGGCCGTCAGCATGAGGGAGACTGGTACATCTGCATGCTGCCACACGTTGCCGCCATCATCGGAATAAATGATGTGGCCCTGCTCACCGACTGCGACGAGCCGGTCTCCCGCCCGGTCGAGGTCGACCAGCAGGGCATGCTCGGCGTCCGGCGAGGGGATCGCCGGACGATAGGCGAACGGCTCCTGCGCCATGCCCGCTACGCTCCACAGGCACAGCAGCACTGCAATCGCTTTCTTCAAAGACTCCCCCTCTGCAGAAATCGCGGCCGTCCGCACTCACCCGGGCGGACGGCCGCGCTGTCGATTGACTACCGGATGCCGGACCTCCTGAGAGCCGCCGGGGTGTACTCGCGTTCGGTCGCCTCGTAGCCCCACACGTAGCTGTAACCGTCCACCTCGTTATCGAGGCCGATCGGCAGATGGCGGCCGGAGATCAGGTCGTAGGACGACGTGGCGATGGCCCAGGGCACCTGCGCCTGGTAATGGACGATCTGGTGGGCCTCCTTGACCCGCCACAGCTCGCCGCGACCGTCGTACTGGTCGGCAACCGCGATCTGCCACATATCCTCGTCTACGAAGAAGACGCGCTTGGCGTAGACGTGACGCTCGCCTTCCTTCAGCGTGGCTTCGACGATCCAGACCCGATGCAGCTCGTAACGGAGGTACTCCGGATTCAGGTGTCCCGGCATGACGATGTCCTCGTAGGACAGGCTCTTGTCGGCCAGCCGGTAGGCGTTGTACGGGATGTAGAGCTCCTTCTTGCCGATGAGCTTCCAGTCGTACTTGTCCGGCGCCCCGTTATACATGTCCAGATCGTCCGCGGTACGCAGACCGTCGGAGGCGGTACCGGGACCGTCGTAGGCGACGTCCGGCGCCCGGCGTACCCGGCGCTGACCGGCGTTGTACACCCAGGCCGCCCGTGGCTCTTTCACCTGGTTGATGTTCTCGTGCACCAGCAGCACGTCGCCCTCCAGGCGGGCCGGCGCGACGATGCGCTGCTTGTAGTAGAACAGCCGGTTGGCCGGTGCGTCTTCCAGGTAGCGCGCGTAGGTGAGCTGGTCTTCGAAGATCACCGGGCTGAAGGCGCCGTTGGCCTGCACCGGGATCTGGGCGTAGGTGCGCTTGAAGCTGCCGCCCCGGTAGCGCATCACGTGATTCCAGACGATCTCGATGCCACTCTCAGGCAGCGGGAACGGGAAGTCGGAAGCGAGGTTCTCGAGACCGTTGCCGCCGGCGACGAGCTGGACGTCCACGGCGCCGGCCTTGACCTGGTCATAGACCTCCTGGGGATAACCCGCGGTCCGGCGGCTCTTGTAGACCGGCATCCGGTAGGTATCCGGGTAGCGTTTCAGGACGGCGATCTGGCCCGGAGACAGGTTCTCCTCGTACTCCTGGTAGTTCTCTGCCGTAATCACGAACAGGGGTTCGTCCTCGGGGAAGGGATCCACCAACGGACCTCCGTCGACGTAGTTCGCCGGCGGCTCGGTGAGACCACCGGTCCACTCCGGGATCGTGCCGGCCTCGTTGCCGGCGCGCTCGGCGCCCATCGGGGTCAGTTCAGGGCCACCCAGCCGCGCGGCCTCCTCGGGCGAGACGCCCGCCACGGCAGTTCCGGCGAGCAGGCAAGCCGCGGCCGACACCATGGAGATTGCTGATCTGCGCATTCGTTTCACCATTGCATTCGTTAATTCAAGATATCAGAAAATGATGCCGAAGCTCACGGAGACGAAATCCCGGTCCTTCTGCGTGTTGTAATCACCACCGCTGAAGTCCGTGTAGGATAACGACGCCGTGTACTTGTTCAGATACTCGGCGTTGACGCCCACGCTCAGCGCCTTGGAGCCTTCATTGAAGTTCGGTGTCGGCGAGTAGCCGTCCACGTCGTGGGCCCAGGCGATGTTCGGCGTCAGGTTGATGCCGGCGATCGCATCGTTGTAGGTGAGCGAGCCGCGGACACGGTAGCCCCAGCTGGTATCTGTCACGTAGCCGTCGCTCTTGCAGTTTGACGGCGTGATATTCGGGACGATCGGGTCCACGACCCCCTGCAGCGGCGGCGGCGGGAAGAACGGCTGGTCGCAGGCCAGTACGCCGGGCAGCGGCAGGCCGAGACTCGCGAGCGGAATGGGCTCGAATTCACCGGTGCCATAGATGGGCGAGCGGCCGTAGCGTGTGGAGGAAACGGGGTCCGGCAGCGAGCTGACCCGGTTGCCGCCGACCTCGGCCACGACGGACATGCGGTTGGCGCCCAGCACCTGCTCGAAGAACTTGACCACCGTGAACTGCCACTGCATCACATCGAAGTCGTCATAGCCCTGCGCCGTCTCGCCCGGCGGCGTCGCGAGCACGCGCGGCGTCACGGGACTCCAGGGCGCGAGACCCACGGCGGCCTGCAGCAGATCCACCGTGTTGAGCTGCACCGGGAAGTCCGGCCGGTAGCTCACCTCGCCGGAGAGCGCAAAGCCGGCGACGTTGGTCGCGAATGTCGCGCCGAAGATCTGGATATCCTCCGGATAGTCGATCGTGTACTGCGGATTGCCGCCGAAGGGGTCGCCCGGGATGAACGGCTCGAAGTCCGGGCTGCCGTCCGGCGGGCCGAGGCTGCCGTCGGGCAGGGTCGGGTTGGCGGATACGACGCCGCTGAAATAAGGCGTGCGGCTGTGGATGTTGATGTAGTACAGGCCGAACTCGCTGAAGTTCAGGTTCTCGGCGAAGTAGCGGAAGCCGACGCCCCACTGACCGGCGTCATCCGGGATGTCGTCTTCGGTGCGGGTGATGAACAGGCCCTGCTGATAATTCACCCGGTCCGGGAAATCGGCGCGGAGCGTAACGCCGTTGCACCCCTGCGCGGCCGGATCGGTCTGCGAGAAGTAGGTGCCGCAGCCGTCGATGACCGTGCGCTCCCACTCGAGCTGGTAGAAGGCCTCGACGCTCAGCGCCTGGCTGACGCCCACGTTGAACGACACCATGCTGACGGGCAGCAGGCCTTCCTTGATCTCCGCCCCGGGGCGGCGGAACGCCGAGACGTCGACGGGGTTGATCGCGTTGATGCCGTTCTGGATGAACGTGCTCTCGCCCCACGACAGCACCTGGCGGCCGATGCGGAAGTCCAGCGGCATGGTGTCGAAGATGGTCAGATCGGCATAGAAGAAGGCGTCCAGCAGCTCGATGCCCGAAGACTTCGCGAAGTCATTGAAGTCCGAGTCGTTCAGCTCCTGGCCGGGCACGTACTGGTTCAGCAGGTTGCCGTGCGGGCGCGAGCCGTTCTCCAGCTCGTGGTCGTACCAGTACTTGCCGCGCAGGAACACGCCCATGTTCTGGTAGCGGAACTCGAGGTCGTGCACGCCCTTCAGGATCAGCGAGTAGATATCGCCGTCCTCGAAGTTCAGGTTACCGTCGTCCGCGGTGTTACTCGAGGCAGTTCCGCCCGGGAAGTTGCCCGGCGTCACCAGACTCGGATCGATCTCGTCGATCCGCCAGCTCGCACCGATGGAGATTTCGGAATTGAAGCTCCCCTCGATGTCCCCGATCGTGAACTCGGCTGCCGAGGCAGGTGCCGGTAGCGCGAGCGCGAACCAGACCAGCGCCAGCAGCGCCGGCACAGTTATTCTGTTCATAGGACCCCTCATCGAATCTTATCAGCTTGTTGTGCTGCCGCTGCGAGCTATCCCCGCGCAGCGTGTCCGACTGAGCGTAGCACCCCCCCCAGCGACCGCCCGTCCGTATGCGGCGCAGGTCACTGACGGATTTCACCTATATGACGCCGGAGCGCCAGGTGCTAGTCGGCGGCGCTGACGATGCGGCTCCCCCGGACCCGAGCTAGACTTGCACACGAGAACGCTTCTGGCAACACCTGTTTGCGCAGGGCGTTGCTCGCGCGGGAGACCAGCCCGGCCGCGAGGCGGGGCGCGGGGAGGCCGAGGGAGAGACTGGTCATGTAGAACTGGTAGACCCCTTCCTTGGCGGCCGCCAGCAGCGGGCTCGCCAGCACCGTCCCGCCGGCCACCAGATAGGTATCCAGATCACCGAGCGAAATCAGCAGCGGTTTGTGCGACGGCCGGAAGGCCTTGAGCGGCCGGCTGCGCAGGAAATGCTGCAGGTTCCACGCGGCGTACGCCCCCATGTCCAGGGCGTGGTAGGCCTGCTTGCGCAGCGGCTCGGGCAGACCGGCACAGTCGCCCGCCACGAACAGCGCCGGTGACGCCTCGCTCTGCAGCGTGTCACGCACCGGCACCCAGTTCACCCCGGCGCGCCCGCCGGGGATCAGTCCCGACTCCGCCAGGAAGGGCGGCGGCGTCAGGCCTGCCGACCAGATGGCGAGATCCGCCGGCAGGCGCTCGCCGGAGGCCAGGACGACGGTTTTCGCGGTCAGGCGGGAGACGGCCTCGCCGGTGTGCCAGCGCACCGGCAAGCCGGCACAGCGCGCGCGGATGTCTGCGGCCAGCGCCGCCGGCAGTCCGGGCAGTAGCTCCGGCTCGCACTCGACCACATGGACGGTCAGCCCCTCCTGCTGCCGGTGGCTGCGCAGTATCTCGCCGAGGGCCTCGATGCCCGAGACACCGCCGCCGATGATCACCACCGACGCCGACGAGGCGCCGCCACGCCCGGCGATCGCCGTCAGCCGCGCCTCGATGAGTGCGGCATCGCCGGCGTGACGGAAGTCGACGGCATGCTGCGCGGCGCCGGCTATGCCGCCGTGCGCCCTTGCCCCGCCCGGGGCGAGAAGGCAGGCGTCGTATTCCAGTGCCGCGCCCGTCGCGGTATGCACCCGCCGGGCGCCGACGTCCAGCCGCTCCACCGCGTCCTCCAGGAAGCGGTGGCCGGCGTTCTCCACCAGCGCGCGGCTGTCCAGCAGGACGTCGCGGCGGCTCTTCGTGCCGGAGAGGATCTCGTGGATGTTCGGTGTCCACTCGAACGCAGCGCTCGGGTCCACCACGGTCACGGCGTAGCGCCGGGAAATCGCGGTGGCGGCGGCCAGTCCCGCGAACCCCGCGCCGACGATAACGATGCGCTGTTTCCTCATCGCCATCGATTCCTCTGCTCGGGATTCCGGCGCCGCGTCACGGGCGGTAACCGCCGAGCGGGCTGCGATTGCCGGGCTTGCCGAGCACCATCTGGACGTCGCCGATGGCGCGCTCACGGAAGCCGCCTTCACAATAGCAGAGGTAGTACTCCCACATGCGGATGAACACGTCGGAATAGCCGAGTTCGCGCACGGCGGGCAGGTTCGCCATGAAGCGCCGGCGCCATTCGGCCAGCGTGCGGGCGTAGTCGAAGCCGATCTCCTGCAGGTCGCAGAGCCGGAGCGACGTCGCCCGGGTCATGATGTCGAGCATGGCCGTGACGGAGGGCAGACCGCCGCCGGGGAAGATGTAGCGCTTGATGAAATCGACCGAACGGCGCGCGTGCTCGTAGTTCTGGTCGGCAATGGTAATCGTCTGCAGCACCATCAGCCCGTCGTCGGCGAGCAAGTCGTCCACCTTGCGGAAATAGGTGGTGAAGTACTCGTGGCCGACCGCCTCCAGCATCTCGACGGAGACGATCCGGTCCCAGGTGCCGTCGAGGTCCCGGTAGTCGCAGAGCCGCACGTCGACCCGGTCGGCGACACCCTCTGCTTCCGCGCGGCGCCTCACCGCGGCCAGCTGGTTGTCCGAGAGCGTGACCGTGGTGACCCGGCAGCCGTACTCCTTGGCCGCATGCACGGCCAGCGCGCCCCAGCCACTGCCGATCTCCAGCAACCGGTGTTCGGGCGCGAGATCCAGTTTCTCGCACAGCAGGCGGATCTTGTTCCGCGAGGCCTGCTCCAGCGTGGTGTGCTCCTCGTCGAAGACCGCCGCCGAGTACATCATGGTGTCGTCCAGGAACAGGCGGAACAGGTCGTCGCCCAGGTCGTAGTGGGCCTGGATGTTGCGGCGGCTGCCGCTGCGGGTGTTCCGGTTCAGCCGGTGCGCCAGCCGGAACACCGGGTGCAGCAGTCGGGCAGCCCCGCTGTCCATGCTCTCCAGCACGTCCCGGTTCACGAGGAACAGCCTGACCACGCCGGTCAGATCGTCGGCCTTCCACCAGCCGCGCATGTAGGCCTCGCCGGCACCGAGCGCGCCGCCCAGCGCGATCTCCGCCCAGGCGCGCGGATCCACGATGTCCACGGTGACGTCCAGGGGGCAATCGTCGGTCGGCGCACCGAAACGGTGCTCCCGCCCGCCTTCACGCAGGACCATCCGGCCGCGCCGGACGCTGTTCAGGCGGCCGAGCAGGCCGCGGCGGGCCAGCGAATCGCTCCACGGCAACTTACGTTCCCGGCGGTCTTTGGCGGCGATGGCGATGTCGTGATGTCTCATGGGTGTATGACGGTTTTTCGAATATCGGGCCTGAAGGCCCTCCTACAGGGGTTTTTCCGGGTGCGGGATGTAGCGGGCCCGCTTCAGCCACAGGCGCAGCGCCTGCCAGTGGATGCCCGCCACGACCTTCAGCGTTATGAAAGGATAGCGCAACAGGGCCAGTGCCAGCTCGCGGCCGGTGAGCGGCCGGCGGCGCAGCACCATCGAGGCCTGCAGGCGCAACTCGCCGTTCTGGAAATCGTTCATGGCCACGGACAGCATCTCGCCCGGCCGCGAGAAATAGCACTGGTAGCGCATGTCCATCGGCAGAAACGGGGAGACGTGGAAGTCCTTGTCGAACCCGGCGCGGCGGCCGCCGGCGACGGGGCGCAGGGAATCGCCGGCCAGCACGTAGCAGTGCTGCTCGCCCCAGGGCGTGTTGTTTACCTCGAGGACGACCGCCTCCATCTCGTCGCCCCCCTCGCCCATGCAGTAATAGATGCTGACCGGATTGAAGGAATGGCCGAAGTAGGCGAGATGGGACAGCAGGAAGATACGCCCCGCGGGCCGGCGGCCCGTGCGCGAGGCGACGAGCTCGCGCACGCAGTCGTCCAGGGGACGCGACGGATCGCCGAGATGATCGGCCCGGCGGAATCGCACGGGTGCATAGCGGCGTGCCGACCAGAGCAGCAGACGGCCGCGCAGCCGGTCCAGCTCCTGCAGATCCAGGAACACCATGAACAGGCGGTAGCGGAAGTCGTGCTCCGGCACGCCGAAGCGCCGGTGCCTAACCCACCCGCGATAGATACAGCTCTGCATCGCTCATCTGCTCCCGGCGGCTGCCGCGAACGTCCTCGACCGCCGCCAGCGCGCTCTGCACGCCGTCCTCGTGGAACCCGAAACCCCAATAGGCGCCGCAGTAGGCGGTGCGGTTGACGCCGCTGATAGCCCGCCGACGTCCCCGTGCCTCGACGGAGGGGACGTCGTAGACCGGATGATCGTAATCGATGCGGCGGATTATCTTCGCCGGATCGATGTCGCCGCTGCGGTTCAGCGTCACCAGATACTGGGTCTCCGTCGGCAGGGACTGGAGGATGTTCATACTGTAGGTTACCGCGACGCGGCGCTGCGGCTGACGGGGCCGGTGGTAGTTCCACGCCGCCCACGCCCGGCGCCGGCGCGGCAGCAGACGGTCGTCGGTGTGCAGCACGGCCTCGTTCGGCTGGTAGCCGATGGCGCCCAGCACCTCCCGCTCCGCGTCGCTGGGGTCAGCAAGCATGGCCAGCGCCTGATCACTGTGGCAGGCGAGCACGGCGTAATCGAATCGCTCGGGTGCTGCCCCCTGCGGCGTCACCGTGACGCCGTCGCGGTCCCGGGCAACGCTCTGCACCGGCGTGGCGAGCCGGACGCTGCCGGCGTACGACCGCATCAGGGGTTCCAGGTACTGCCGCGAGCCGCCCCGTATGACCCGCCAGCTCGGGCGGTCCGACAGCTGCATGAGGCCGTGGTGATCGAAGAACCGGGCCAGATAGGTGAGGGGGAAGTCGCCCACCCGGTCCGGCGAGGCGGACCAGATGGCCGCTGCCATCGGCAGCAGGTACTGTTCACGGAACGCGGCCGAGTAGCCGTTGTACTCCAGGTACTCGCCGACGGTCAGCTCCTCACCCTGGGGCGCGGACGAGCGGGCGAGCGCCGTGCCCTCCTCGTTGAAGCGCAGGATGTCACGCAGCATCCGATAGAAGCCCGGGCGCAGCAGGTTGCGGCGCTGGGCGAAGATCCCGTTCATGGAGCTGCCGCAGTATTCGAGACCGCTGCGCTCGCACTGCACGCTGAAGCTCATGGCGGTGGGCTGGCTGTCCACGCCCAGTTCGGCCAGCAGTTTCACGAACTCCGGATAATTGCGCTCGTTGTAGACGATGAACCCGGTGTCGATCGCGAGCGTGCCCTCGGGCGCCTCCACGTCGACCGTGTGGGTATGCCCGCCGGGCCGGTCCGATGCCTCGAACACCACCACCTCGTGCTCGGCGGCGAGTCCGCGTGCCGCGACCAGCCCGGACACGCCCGCACCGATGACCGCTATCCTCATGTCCTGCGCCGCCCTCTCAACAGATACGACAAATTCGATACGACGATCGAGCCGACCGACCTCCTCCACGCCCTTCCGGCGTGCAGGGGAGTGTTTCGTGGCGCTGCGGGCTTCGGATGCAGGTGGCGGCACTGCTACCATGACCGGGTATGCCGTAATGACACCCTGACAGGAGACACGAGCGATGGCGCTGACAGAATCCCGCATGCTCCCGCTGGGCACCGAGGCCCCGGCCTTCACCCTGCCGGATTGCGAGGGGGCCGAACACTCGCTGGCGGATGCCGCGGACGCGCCCGCCGTGCTGGTCATGTTCATCTGCAACCACTGCCCCTACGTCAAGCACGTGCGCGGAGAGCTCGCCCGGCTGGCGCGGGACTACACGCTGCGCGACGTCGCGGTGTTCGGCATCAACAGCAACGACGCCTCCACACACCCGGACGACAGCCCGGCCAGGATGCGCGCGGAGGCAGCGGAGTGGGACTACAGCTTCCCCTACCTGGTGGACGAGGATCAGTCGGTCGCGAAGGCCTACGGCGCCGCGTGCACGCCGGACTTCTTCGTCTTCGACGCCGAAGGTCGCCTGGCCTACCGGGGCCAGCTGGACGACAGCCGGCCCGGCAACGACGCGCCGGTGACCGGCGCCGACCTGCGCGCCGCCCTGGACGCCGTGCTGGAGGGCAGGCCGGTGCCCGAGCCGCAGAAGCCGAGCATCGGCTGCAACATCAAGTGGAAGCCGGGCAACGAGCCGGACTGATCCGCCGGCCGGGACTCAGTCCGCTGCCGGCACGTCCGCGCCGCGCATCAGTTTGATCTCCAGCGGGCTCGTCGTGTCCAGGTGCACGTCGCGCTGCGGGAAGGCGATCACGATGCCGGCCTCATTGAACTTGCGGTTGATGGCCCTGTGCAGGTCCGTGCTCGTCTCCAGGCGCACGCCCAGTGCCGGCACGAAGCAACGCAGACCCAGATTCAGCGAGTTGTCGCCGAAGGACTCGAACGTCACCAGCGGCGCCGGGTCCTCCAGGACATTGGGATGCTCGCGGGCGGCCTCCTCGATCAGCAGCAGCGCCTTCTCCACGTCGCTGCCATAAGCCACGCCCACCATGAAGTAGATGCGGATGATCTCGTCCGAGAGCGACCAGTTCAGCACACGACCGGTGATGAACTCCTTGTTCGGCACCAGCAGTTCCTGGCGGTCCCAGGTGCGGATCGTCGTCGCCCGGATCTGCACCCGGGTGACCGCGCCGCTGGTATCACCGACCGTGACGATATCCCCGACCCGCACCGGTCGCTCCATCAGGATGATCAGTCCGCTGATGAAGTTGGCCACGATCTCCTGCAGACCGAAGCCGATGCCCACACCCAGCGCGGCCACCAGCCACTGCAGCTTCGACCAGTCCACGCCGATGGTGGCCAGCACGAAGGTGAGGCCGATGCCGGCGATGCTGTAGCGGGCCAGCGTGGCGAAGGCGAGCCGGCTGCCCGGTGTCACCGAGGGACGCTGGCGCAGCACGATCTCCAGCAGGGAAGGAACGGTGCGGGCGCCGACGACGGTCAGCAGGACGGCGAGCGCTGCCGCGAAAATATCCATGAGCGTGACCGCACGGATGCTTTGCTCGCCGCCGACCTGTTGCACGGACTGCCACAGGGTGATGTCGCTGAAGGCGCCCAGCGCGGGCATCATGCCGGACCAGATGCCGCCGAATCCGAGGAACGCCGTCACCGCCAGGGCCACGTTGAGGAGCTTGCGGGTATCGGCGTCGAGCGAGCCGATGTCCACCGGGGTATCGCCGGCCACGGCCGCCGACTCGTCGGAGGCCGCGGCCACGGTTCCCTCCGCCTCCCGCGCGGCGCGGGCAGCTTCGCGCCGCTGCAGCGCCTCGCGCAGGAGCAGGCGGCGTCGCACGACCAGCAGCCAGCGTACGACCAGCTCGCGCAGCAACACCAGGCCGAAGACCAGCCACAGGGTATTGATCAGCTGGCCGAGCAGGGTGCCGGCGGAATACAGGTAGCCCGCCAGTGCCATCAGACCCAGGGCGGCGGGCAGGGCCAGAGACAGCAGCAGCCAGAACCAGGGCCACGGGAGCACCGGCTCGTCGCTGCCGTGGCGCTGCAGTGCCCTCAGGATGCCGCGGCGGGGCACCAGCAGACGATAGAGGAACACCATCAGCCCGCCGATCAGGAGCAGGAACACCACCTGGATGAGGGCGCCGACGGCCGTGGGTTCGCGGAACCCGGTCGCGGCCACCAGCAGAAAACCCGGCACCAGCAGCGTGACCATCAGCTGGTCCATCTGCCGGCGCAGCTGCGCGAGCCCCTCCGGCGCCCAGCGGAAATGGCCCTCCGCCACACCGCCCGGCGTGCACAGGATCCGGAATGCGCGCAGGAAGAACAGCAGTGGAGTGATCTGCAGCAAGGCACCACCCACCGCCCGGGAAGCCTGCGTCGCCTGCCACGACGCACTGAGCTCGTAACCGGTGACCCCCGTGAACAGGGGCCAGGGCACCGTCATGACCAGCGTGATGCCGACCGCCCGCAGCGTGCTCGCGAACGTATCCTCGGACGGCTTGCCGACCTTCGCGGCGCTCGCCCGGAGCGCGGCACGCAGCGCGCCGAGGCGCCACCAGAAGATCAGCAGCACGAGCACGGCGAGCAACTGCAGGGGCGAGCGCGTGAGGCGAAGGAGGAAGACCTCGGCGGCCTCCGCCCATTGCCCGGGTGCCAGGAAGGCGGCGACTTCACCAGGCAGACCCAGCAGCCCGGCCGGTCCCAGCGTCGGCCGGTTGCGCACCCACATCAGGCGCTCGGAGAGGAAGTCCCGGTACTCCTGTACCACGCGATAGAGCTGGGACTCGGTGTACTCGTACTCGGACAGCAGACGGATGTAGTCGTCGTTCACCTCGGCCAGCTGCCGGAGGAGGTCCTGACGCACGCCGGCCAGCCGGCCGAGCGGTCCGCGTAACGTCCCGGCTTCCGCCGGCGGGAGCTCCTGCAGGATGTCCTCCACGCGCGCGTCCACGTCGCGGTACTGCTGCAGCGCTTCCTCCAGCCGGATGTCGCGCAGGCCGGCCTCAGCGATCTGTTCCTCCCGCTCGCGGGAATCGCGGCGATAGTCGGCCAGTGCCGGCAGATCGCGCCGTTCCTCGCCCAGATAGCGCCCCATTGCCGGGCTGACACCCGCCACGTCCAGCTTCTGGCGCGCGTTCTGGAAACGGCGCTGCAGCGACTGCAGCCGCGCCCCGGCACGCTCGTCGTCGGCCGTCAGCTGCTCCAGTCGCCCGCTCAGCTCCCTGAGCTCCTCCGCCAACGCGAGGTTGCCCTCCAGCAGCTCCCGGGCCACCGGGTGGTCCGCGGCCTCGCCCAACTCGGCGGGGGCGATCTCGGCTATCACCCGCGCGGTCTCGCTCCGCCGCCGCTCGCCCAGCGCCGACTGCAACTCGCGCACACGTGCCTGGGCGGCCTCCAGCGTGCGGCGGGTCTCGTCGCGCTGCGCCTCCAGCAACTCCACTCTCATGGGCAGACTGAGAAGCTCGAGGTCGAGCTTGCGGCCCTCCTCGGCCAGCGCACGGACCGCGGTCTGCCGCGCCCACGCCCGGGCCTGGGTGACGATGTCGCTCTCGCCGGTGGGTGCGGCCTGGTTCATACCGGCCGCAATCTCCCTCGTCTCCTGCGCCACACCCGCCTGCCTCTGGCGCACCGCCTGGGGTCGGGTCTGCGCGGCGGCAAGGTTCTGCTCCAGCTCGGCGAGCGTCGCCTGGGCCGCGGCCACCGCGGCGCGCTCCTGCTGCAGGCGCTGCTCGATCTCGCGCGCCGGCGTATCCGCGCCGAAATCCAGTCCGGCCAGCGGATCGCGGCCGGCGGCGGCGGCGAGCGATAAGCGTATCTCCTCGGTCTGCCGGGGCGCACTCACCTGCGCCTGCTCGAAACGCGCCGCCGCCTGCCGTTGCGCTTCTGCGGCCTGCAGGTTCGCGAGTGCGCGGCGGTACTGCTCCGTCGCCGCCGTCTTCGTCTCGGCGTCGTAGGCTGCCGAGGCCTGCACCTGCTCCAGCCGCGACTGGACCAGTGCGGCGGTGACCTCTGTGGCCGGCGCAGCCGCAGCCTCCTGAGCGTGCGGCGCCGTGGCGGAGAACAGGCCGATCGCGGTCAGCAAGGCCGCACCGACTGCCGCGACCGAGCCGCGGATTGCCGCCCGCTGTGCCACTACCGCCCGCACATGCGTAACACGCACAATGGCCTCCGCTCGCTGCCGCCCATAGTATGGCGCGTATGATCGCACGCGGCCTCGCTCTCGCACTACTGCTCGCGCTGGCGGCATCCGGCCTCGCCGGGGAGCTGCCGGCCGCCCGGGTCGGTGTCGTGCTGGACGGTCCGCTCAGCCGGCCGATATTCAGCCGCGAACGGGTCCGTGGCGAGATCGCCGCGCTGCTGGAGGGCGAATGGCGGCTCGAGATGGGGCAGGAGACCACCCGGCTCGGCGACTGGACGCTCGCCGGCGCCCGCGCCGCACTGGAGGCCCAGCTCGCCGACGAGCGCATCGACGTGGTAGTCACCCTCGGTGTGCTCGCCAGCCAGGCCGCCGCCGACATCGATACCCTGCCCAAACCCGTCGTGGCCGCCATCGTGGCGGATCCGGAGCTGCAGGGCTTCCCGCTGACGGACGGCGTCAGCGGGAAGCGCAACTTCACCTACCTGACCGACTTCCGCAGCATGGGCGAGCAGGTGCGCAGCTTCCGCCGCGCCGTCGAGTTCGACGATCTCGCCATCCTCGTCGATGCCGACATCCTGGCGGCGCTGCCGCGGCTGCGCCGCGAGAAGGAAGCCGAGATCGAACAGCGTTTCGGCATCCGGGTGGAGATCGTGCCGACGGGACCCTCGCCGGAGTCCCTATTCGACCGGCTGACAGGCGCCGACGCCGTCTACGTGACGCCGTTGCTGCGCTTCAGCGCAGACGACGTGCGTCGGCTCGCCGACCGGCTGATCGCCATGGAACTACCCTCTTTCTCGATGCTGGGCGGCGAGGAACTGGACCACGGTCTGCTGATGAACCTGGGCGGTGGCGAGCAGGCCGATATCGTCGCCGCGCGGCGCATCGCGCTCAATGTCCAGCGCATTCTGCTCGGCGACGACCCCGCCGTCATACCGGTGGCACTGAACCACGTACAGCGGCTGACCATCAACATGGCCGTGGCGGAGCGGCTCGGTTACGAACCGGACTTCTCCGTCTTGGCCGAAGCTCGCCTCCTCAACCCGCAGCCCGGCCAGTGGGGGGAGCCGGTCTCCTTCACCGAGGCGCTGGCCATGGCCGTGCGGCGCAATCGCCGGCTGCAGGCCGCGGCCTACGGCCCGGAGCTCGCCGCCACCGAACTCGATTCGGCGCGCTCCCGGCTGCTGCCGCAGCTGGGCCTGGAGGCCGGCCGCACCCACATCGACGCCGACCGGGCGCTGCTGCAGCCGGAGCGCAGCACCGACCTTCAAGTGAGCGCCCGGCAGGTCGTCTACTCGGACGACGCGGTCGCCGATTGGCGCGCCGCGGGCCGGCAGGTCGACGCCAGCATCCTCGACTACCGCGCGCGGGAACTCGAGGTCATGCGCTCTGCGGGCGAGGCCTATCTGCAGGTACTGCGCGCCCGCGCCATCTACGAGGTGCGCCAGGCCAACCTGGAGATCACCCGGGAGAACCTGCAGCTGGCCCGGGTGCGGGAGTCCATCGGCTACTCGGGCCGCGCCGACGTGCTGCGCTGGGAGACTCGGCTGGCCACGGACCGGGTGGACCTGATCGACGCGGAACGCTCGCTGGACCAGGCCGGCGTGCGCCTGGGGCAGGTGCTCGGCGCCTCTCAGGAAGACCCGCCGCAGCCTGCAGACGACAGCGTGGATACCACGCTGGGATACTTCCGCTCCGCGCGCTTCGGCCGTCTCATCGACTCCCGCAGCGCCTGGGACCGGTTCCGGGCGTTCCTGGTCCGAGAAGCACTGGAGCGTTCACCCGAGCTGGCCGGCCTGGACGAGCGCATCGCCGCCGGCGAGCGCCAGCGCCTTGCGGCCCGCCGCAAGTTCTACATACCGGAGATCGCACTGCAGGCCGGAGCCGGCGAGCGCATCCAGGCCAGCGGCGCAGGATCCGGTTCGTCGCTGTTCCAGGGCCTCATCCAGCAGGACGACCGCTCCTGGAACGTCGCCCTGACGGCTTCCTGGCCGATATTCAGCGGCGGCGCCCTGCGGGCGCGGCTGTCCGCAGCCGAACTGGAACTCGGCCGGCTGCAGGCCGAGCGGCTCGCCACCGAAGAGGACATCGAGGCCCGGATGCGCATCGCGCTGCACGCGACCGGCGCCTCGTTCCAGTCCATCGGCCTCACCGAGGGAGCCGCGCGGGCGGCCCGGGAGAACCTGGACATCGTCGCGGACGCCTACGGCCGCGGCGCCGCTTCCATCACCGACCTGCTGGAGGCCCAGGACGCGCTGCTCGACGCGGAGCTGGGCACGGAGAACGCCCGTTTCCGCTATCTCATCGACCTGATGGACGTACTGCGAGCGACGGCGGATTTCCGCCTCGTGCTGGAGCCGGCCTATCGGGAGGAATTCCTGCGCCGCGCGCTGGCGTTCGTGGAAGACGGCGGCAGCGACAGAGGGAACGCCCATGAAGAGAACTGAATCGCCGCGGACGGCAGTGGCCACCACTGCCCTCGCCTTGTCCCTCGCAGTGCTCGCCGCCTGCGAGGCGACGCCCCCGCCTACGGAGCCGGAGGTGCGGCCGGTACGCTACAGCCGTGTCGTGGCGGCGGACTCGCAGGAGGCCGAGACCTTTTCCGGCGTCGCGCAGGCGGAGATGGAGACCGACCTCTCCTTCAAGGTGAGCGGAAACCTCATCGAACTGCCGGTGTCGCTCGGCGACCGGCTGGACGCCGGGACGCTGATCGGACGGCTGGACCCGACCGACTACCGGGTACGGCTGGAGGAAGCGGAGGCGGGTCTGGCCCAGGCCCGCGCCCAGGAGCGCAACGCGGCGGCCAGCTACGAGCGTGTGCGCGGCCTGTACGAGAACCGCAACGCCTCGCGCAGCGACCTGGACAGCGCCCGCGCCGCATTCGAATCCGCCCGCGCCTCCGTGAACGCGGCCCGGCAGAAGCTCGAGGCGGCACGGCTGCAGCTCTCCTATACCCGTCTGTACTCACCCGCCGACTGCACGGCGGCGAGGCTCATTGCCGAGGTCAATCAGAATGTCCAGGCCGGCCAGCCGATCGCCCGGGTGAACTGCGGCGACTGCGCCGAGGTGGTCGTCAACGTGCCCGAGACCTACATCGAGCGCATCCGCAGCGGCATGGAGGCGACAGTGTCCATCAACGCCGTCGACCTGCCGGAGATAGCCGGCACGGTCTCGGAGGTGGGCGTCGCCACCGGCCCCCGCGGCGCGACCTATCCGGTCACCATCGCCCTCGGCGGCGGCTGCGGGGTCGTGCGCTCAGGGATGGCCGCCGAAGCGAAACTGCTGCTACCCGCCACCGGCGACCGGGGCGAGTTGATGGTGCCCACGGTGGCGGTCGGCGAGGACCGGCAGGGACGATTCGTCTTCGTGCTGGAGCCGGCCGGAGACGGATCCGGCCATTACACGACGCGCCGCCGCGCGGTCGAGACCGGCCGCCCCGACCCGGACGGCATGGTCATCACCCGCGGCCTGTCGGCGGATGAGATCGTGGTCACCGCCGGCGTGCGACGCATCGTCGACGGCCAGAAGGTGCGCCTGCTGGACCGCGACTGATGCTCGATATCACCCGCATCGCGCTCGAGAGACGACGCATCACGATCGTCTCGCTGCTGATCCTGTTCGTCGCCGGCGGCCTCGCCTACCGCGAGATGCCGCGGGCGGAGGATCCGGGCTTCATCGTGCGTACGGCGATGGTGCAGACCGTCTTCCCCGGCGCGAGCCCCGAGCGGGTGGAGATGCTGGTCACCGACAAGCTCGAGCGGGTGATCCAGGAGATGCCCGAGCTGGACACGGTGCGCAGCAGCTCAAAGGTGGGCGTCTCCGTCATCTACGTGGACATCCGCGAGGAATACACGGAGATGCAGCCAATCTGGGACGACCTGCGCCGCAAGGTGGAGCGGGTGGCGCCGGACCTGCCCGACGGCGTGCGCGGGCCGTTCGTCAACGACGAATTCGGCGACGTCTACGGCATCCAGATCGCGGTCACCGGCGGCGGCTACAGCTACCGGGAACTCGAGGAGGTGGCCGACGAGGTACGCGACGAGCTGCTGCTGATCGCCGACGCCGCCAAGGTGGAGGTGGCGGGCGCGCAGGACGAGCGCATCTTCGGCGAGTTCGACAACACCGTGCTGTCGGAATACGGGCTCTCGCCGCTGCAGCTGCGCGAGGCCCTGCAGGCGCGCAACATCGTGCTGCCCGGCGGCGACATCACCACCGAGTACGAGAAGATCGTGCTCGAGCCGAGCGGTAGCTTCGCCTCGGTGGACGACATCCGCAATACGCTCATCCGCATCCCCACCAGCGGCGAGATCGTGCGCCTCTCCGATGTGCTCGAGATCCGCCGCGGCTACATCGACCCGCCCGACCAGCGGGTGCGCTACAACGGCCAGCCCAGCCTGATACTCGCGGTCTCGATGCGCGAGGGCGGCAACATCATCGACCTCGGCCGGTCGGTCCGGCAGGTCCTCGCGCGGGTGCGCGGCAACTATCCGATCGGCCTCGAGCTGGATGTGCTCCAGTTCCAGCCGCAGGTGGTCGAGGACAAGATCGACGACTTCGTCTCCAACCTCGTGCAGGCCGTCCTCGTCGTCGGTCTGGTGATGCTGGCCTTCCTCGGCGTGCGCACCGGTCTGGTGGTGGCCAGCCTGGTGCCGGCCGCCATACTCGCCAGCTTCGCGCTCATGGGACTGTTCGATATCGGTCTCGACCAGGTGTCGCTGGCCGCGCTGATCATCGCGCTCGGAATGCTGGTGGACAACGCCATCGTCATGTCGGAGTCGATCATGGTGCGCATGCGCGACGGCGAGGACGGCAAGACGGCGGCGCTCGCGTCCGCGCGGGAACTGCGTCTGCCGCTGCTGATCTCGTCGCTCACCACCTCGGCCGCCTTTCTGCCGATCTACCTGGCCGAGTCGTCCACCGGCGAGTACACGGCGCCGCTGTTCAAAGTGGTGACGATCACCCTGCTCTCCTCCTGGGTGATGGCGCTGACGCTGATACCGCTGCTGTGCATCACCTTCCTGCGGGTCGGACAGCGGGATCCGGACGCGGCGGACGGGCCCGCGATGCGCCGCTACGATGCCGTGCTGCGCGCCGTCCTCGCCCGTCCGGGGATGACTCTCACCGCCGTCGTCGCGGTGTTCGCCCTGTCGCTGTATGCGCTGCGCTGGGTGCCGGACATCTTCTTCCCGCCGAACGACCGGACCACGTTCACCGCGGAGCTGGAGCTGCCGGTGGGCTCGCCGATCGAGGCCACGGACGCCCTGACGGCGGAGCTCGAGTCGTTCATCGCGACGGAACTCGCCGCCAGCGAAGAGCGGGACGGCATCGAGGAATGGGCGGCTTTCGTCGGCGAAGGCGCGCCACGCTTCATCCTGTCGTACAGCCCCGAGCCGCCGAATCCGAGCTATGCACTGATCCTCGGCCACACCGGCGAGCGCGCCACCATCGATCGGCTGGTGGTGCCCGAGATCGAGTCCTTCTTACTGGAGCGCTTCCCGTCCGCCAAGGTCACGGTGCGGCCCCTGCCGATGGGCGAACCCGCCTGGCCGCCGATTGCGGTCCGTCTCAAGGGACGCGATACGGAGACGCTGTTCGCGCTGCTGGACGAGGTCAAGGCGAGGCTGCGCGAGACGCCGGGCGCCGCCCAGGTCACCGACGACTGGGGCGCGCGCACCAAGAAGGTGGAGGTGCGCATCGACGAGACCCGCGCCCAGCAGGCCGGTGTCACCAACCAGGACGTGGCCATCGCCATGCAGACCTATCTCTCGGGCCTGGAGACGACGGAGTTCCGCGAAGAAGACGATCTGATCCCGATCGTGCTGCGCTCCGCGGGCCAGGAGCGCCTGGATCCGGACCGCCTCGGCAACATAGCCGTCTATGCCCACGGCGGCTCGCGCACCGTGCCGCTGAGCCAGGTGGCCGTGCCGGAGATCGTCTGGCAGCCGGGGGTGATCAAGCGCCGCGACCGTCAGCGCACCATGACCGCGGAGGCGCTGCTGGAGCCCGGCTACACCTCCAGCGAGGTCATCGAGAACATCGAGCCGTGGCTGCGGGAGGCATCCGCCGACTGGCCGTACGGCGTGAGCTGGAGCCTGGGCGGCGAGGCCGAGACTTCCGCCGACGCGAACGCCTCCATCATGGAGAAGCTGCCGTTCGCGGTCATGCTCATCGTGTTGCTGCTGGTGCTGCAGTTCGACTCGGTGCGCAAGCCCGCCATCATCCTCACGACCATCCCGCTGGCCTTCATCGGCGTGATCGCGGGGCTCCTGATCGCGCGCTCCTACTTCGGCTTCATGACACTGCTCGGCGTGATATCGCTGGCCGGCATCGTCATCAACAACGCCATCGTGCTGCTCGACCGGATCCGGATCGAGCAGGAGGAGAACGGTCTCGGAGCGGCCGAGGCCGTCGTGGCAGCGGCGCGCCAGCGTGCGCGGCCCATACTGCTGACCGCAGCCACGACCATCGGCGGACTGATCCCCCTGTGGATCGGTGGCGGGCCCATGTGGGAGCCGATGGCCATCGCCATCATCTTCGGCCTGGCCTTCGCCACGGTGCTGACGCTCGGCGTGGTACCGGTGCTCTACCGGGTGCTGTACCGCACGGGGGACCCGGCGCCGCCCTAGTCGAGCAGGCGGGGCGGCCTATGGCGACCGGCGTAAACTGCCGGTCGGCGTGTGATCAGAGTCGCGCCAGCGCCTGCTGCACACGGGCGAGCATGTTCGGCTCGCCGCCGGCCATGTTCTCGCCTTCGGCCTGCTGCAGCAGCTCGGCGTCCTGGCGCCAGCGCTCCAGGATGGCCTTCTTCTGCTCCGGCGTCAGGTCCTGCTGCGTCAGGACGGCTTCCGGTGTTTCGAATTCGCTGGACGGGTCTGCGAGTGCGTGTTCGAGATTCATGTTATGGAGTATATCAAAAGCACCACAGAAGCTTTGGGTTCTTGTTCCGCCCTGTCGGTTATGGCGGGCACGACGATTGGCGCCACCGGACCGGCTACACGCGGAATGCCAGCGCCGCGGCCCCGCCCACGACGAGGGCGAGCCCGGCGAGCTGCAGGGGCGCGAAGGCGGTGCCCAGCAGCAGCCATTCCGCAGTGGCGGTGAGCACCGGAGCCAGGCCGACGAACGCGGCAGCCATGCTGGCGCCGGCGGTCTGCATCGCCCGGTAGAGCCCGAGCACGCCGCCGGCCATCGCGACGCCCGCGCCGAGCAGCCACCACCACACCGCGGTCAGCGCGGACCATTGCGCCGGTGCCGTCCAGGGCAGCACTGCGAGCAGTACCGCCGTGCCGAACAAGAGCCTTCCGGCGGCCACGAAGCGGGGATCCGCGTCCCGCAGCGTGCGCTTCGCATAGACGTCTGCCAGGCCGATCAGCGGCAGCGTCGCCGCCAGTGCCCAGAAGGGCCAGCCGATCACGATACCGCCGGGCCCGGTATTCATGAGGAAGAGCCCGGCGCTCATCACGGCGATAATGAGCCAGGCGACCCCGCTCAGGCGTTCGGCCAGCAGGAAACGGGCCGCGACGGCGGTGGCCACCGGATACATGGACTGGAACAGGCTGCGGTTGGTGGCCGTGGTCTCCGTCATGGCGAGCACGCTGAGCAGCACGACGGCGCCGGAGCCCATCGCCCCCACCAGGAATACATGCCGCCAGGTCCCGCGGCCATGGCCGGCCAGCGTACGCCCCGGCCCGGCGGCGAGCAGTGGCGAGAGCGCGACCACCGCCGCCACGGCCGTCGTGGCAACGGACAGCGGCAACGGCGCCGCACCGGCCGTCAGCGCGGCTTTCTTGGCCAGCGGCGCCAGGCCGAGGCAGCCTGCGGCCAGCGCGACGTCGCCGATGAGTCTGAAGCCTTTGTGGATGGGCGAGTCCTTCCGGCGGTGGCGTCGTACGCTACCATACGCGGACCCATTCCATGGACAAGGCCCATGGACGAGACCCATGGAAGGGAGCCATGGACAGGAGACCGATCATGACGCCTCACCGAGCAGCCACGGCAGCCCTGCTCGCCCTGCTGATCTTGCCGCCGCTGGTCGCTGCGCGGGCAGTCGCCGACGAGCAACCCGGCGACATCGAACTCACCGCCTCGGCCGCCTGGCGTTACGGCGGCAGCTTCGACCGCGCCGACGGCGGGGATCTGGACATCGAGGACGGCGGCGGCTTCGCGCTCACCGCGAACTTCCGCGCCGAGGCCAACACCCAGTGGGAGGTCTACTACTCGCGCCAGAGCAGCGAGTTCACGACAGGCGACCTGTTCGCGGGCACGCCGGTGGTCGACGTAGACGTCGACTATTTCCACGGCGGCGGCACCTACATCGTGCAGGGCGGCAATGTCAGGCCCTACGTCGTCATGACGCTGGGCATCTCGCGCTTCGCACCGGCCGACGCCGAAGACGCCGACCTGAACGACGAGACCTTCTTCTCGGGCTCCCTCGGCGCAGGCGTGCGCATCGCCGCCGGCGAGCGCATGGCCTTCCGGCTGGAAGCCCGCGCCTTCACCAGCTTCGTCGACAGCGACTCGAACCTGTTCTGCGTCGCCGGCGGCAGCGACAATGTCTGCCTGCTGGAGGCCGACGGCAGCACCGTCACCCAGTGGCAGGCGACGGCCGGCCTGACGCTGAAGTTCTGAGCGGCGCTACCAGCCCTTGAAGAACCCGCCGTCCGCGAAGTCCCACAGCAGGGTCAGGTGATAGCGGGTGTCGTACGCCTGATCGCTCAGGGGTAACTCCACGCCCAGATTCAGGGCCACGTGGCCGCCCCGCGTGAGGCCGATGCGCACCTGCGGCAGCGCGGTGAACTGCACGGCGTCTTCGCCGTTGCGGTCGAACGGCGCGGTGGCCGTAACCTCCAGCGCCGGGAATACGCGGCGGGGCCACGGGCTCCAGGTGTAGTGCACGATGCCGGCCAGCTCGAGCTCGCCCTGATCGAAGTCATCCACCGGCAGCTTCACCCGGGCGCTGCCCTGGAAGATGGCCGCGTCGTTCAACTGCTTCGCGTAGGCCAGGTAGGGCGCGAGTTCCACCTCGCCTTCGCTCTGCAGCGGCACGGCCACGACGAAGGCTGCCGACCACAGCGAGCGGTCCTCCAGACTCCAGGCGAAGGCATGCTTGTAGCCGACCTCGACCTCCTCGAACTCGGAGTCGACACCGTCATCGGCATGGATGATCTCCAGTATCGTCTGGCCCGCCTTGCCGACCCGCTTCTCGAACTCGATCACGTTGCGGAAAACGTCCTCGCCGTCACGGTTCTCCAGGCGGGACTTCCACACCCATTCGTCCTCCGGGAAGGCCTTCTTGGTGCGCACCGGCAGGAACAGGTTCATCTCGCCCGGCGGATATTCGCTGGTGTCCGCCAGCGTCTTCACGTAGGCGACCACGGCCTCGATCTCCTCATCCGAGAGGTTCCCGCCCTGGGCGGGCATCTGGGCGGACAGGCCCATTGCGTGACCGCCGTGCTCGACCACCATCGCCCAGTCTCCGCGGGGCTCCCGGCTGTTGAACAGTGGGTCCGACAGGTCCGCCGGCTCCGGGTCGAGGGCCTGTACCACCGGGCTGTCCGGATCCGGCATGCCCTTCGGTCCATGGCAGGATGCGCAGACCGATTCGAAAATTCGCTTCCCTTCTTCGATATCCGCTGCCCGGACAGAGACCACGGCCAGACAACAGAGCAGCAGTACGCACACGCGCCTCATGACACTCTCCTTGCAAAGGACCATGGGATGACCGTAACGCAGGACACCGGCCCGCCCCATGCCGGCAATTACCTAACGTCCGGGGGTTGACTCAGGAGCCGGGATCGACGGCACGCAGTCGCGAGCGCAGGTGCTCGAGTTCGTCGATGAGGTCGAGCGCCAGTGCGGCGCCCTGGATATTCAGACCGAGATCACGCTGCAGCGCGACGGCCCGGCGGGCGCGGGTCAGGCTGGCGCCCGTGAACTGCCATCTCCGGCGGCGATAGCTGACCGGCTCGATAACACCCTCCTCCACGAGCGCGATGATGTACTCGGCCTGCACCGCACAGGCGCTGCTGAGTTCCCGCAGCCCCAGCGTCGTGGTCTCCTCGAGGATGAAGCCGGTAATCTCCGTGCCCGTGTCCCTGCTGTGACGTTCGCTCATGACTCCGTCCCGGGCGGATCAGTGGCCCGCCTCCGTGCTGCGCCTGGTCATACGGCCGCGCGGATCGAATTCGAACTGGTCCGCGAAGCGGCGGTAGGCGGCCTTCTCGTCCTCCGTTTCGGCCGGCGGCGTCTCGATACGCACCGTGGCGTAGAGGTCGCCCGGGTTCTTGCCAGGCAGCCCGCGACCTTTCAGGCGCAGCTTGCGTCCTGCCGACGTATTGGGCGGGATGGTGAGATCCACCGCGCCCATCGGTGTCGGCACTTCCACCTTCGCGCCGAGGGCGGCTTCCCACGGCGCGAGCGGCAGGTCGAGGTGCAGGTCGGCACCGTCCACCCGGTACAGAGGGTGGGGCCGGAACTCCACTTCCAGGTAAAGGTCGCCCGCGCTGCCGCCGCCCATTCCCGGTGTGCCCTGGCCGGCCAGGCGGATGTGCTGTCCCGGCCTTACACCCTTCGGTATGCGCACGTTGAGCGTGCGCTGCCGGGTGCGCACGTGTCCTTCACGGTCCACGGACGGCGCCGTCAGGCTGATCGATCGGGTGACGCCCTCGAAGGCGTCCTCCAGATCGATCAGGATCTTCGCGTGGTGGTCTTCGCCGCGGGCGCTGAAGCCGCCGTCCCGGGCCTGGCGGAAATTGCCCATGCCAGCGCCCATGCCGCCGCGCCCGCCACCGCCCATGCCGCGGCCGCCGAACAGAGACTCGAAGAAGTCGCTGAACGCCGAAGCGTCGCCGCCCGTGAAGCCGCCGCCGGAGAACTCGAAGCCGGCGTCCCAGTCGGGCGGCGGCCGGAAGTCCTGCCCCGCCTTCCAGTCGGCGCCGAGCTGATCGTAGGCGGCGCGCTTCTCCGGATCCTTCAGCACCTCGTAGGCTTCGCCGACTTCCTTGAAGCGGGCCTCGGCGTCGGCCTCCTTGCTGACGTCCGGGTGATACTTGCGGGCGAGTTTGCGATAGGCGCGCTTGATCTCGTCCTGGGTGGCATCCCGGTCCACGCCCATGATCTTGTAATAGTCCTTGTACTTCATACGCGCTGCTTCATCCGCGAGACTCGCTGTCCGACAGCCTATAGATCGTGGCCGGGAGGCCGTTTTTCAAGCGTCCTGCCCTGCTCCCGGCGGCGGCCCTTCAGACCCTAGAGGCCGAACGGATAGGTATCCGGCATGTCCTCCAGCTCGTCGGTGGCGAGCGGTGTGACCGCGCGGCTGCGGTCGAACCAGACGTATTCGTCGAACTGCCGCGGCAGCACCGCTTCGAAGTAATGGCTCATGCGTTCGGCTTCCGGACGGTAGATCACGCCGATCGCCCGCTCCAGGCGCGGCCGCGACAGCGCCTCGCGCAGCTCGGTCTCGCCGTCGTCGGAGAGATCCAGCAGGAAGCGGCCGACGCCGGTGTCGTGCATCAGTCGCTCATAACTGTCGGCCAGCGACGGCCGCACGATCTTCACCTCCATCGGCCCGTCCCAGTCGGAGGCGGCGGCCACGGTACCGCCGTGGGTGCCGAAGCCGATGCTGTAGACGTCCTCGCCGAAGGCCTCACGGCAGAGGCGGCCGATGTTGGTCTCGCCGCGGGCGGACATCTCGGTGGCATCGGCGTCGCCGATGTGGGAATTGTGTGCCCAGACCACGGCCTTCGCTGCCGGGCCGTGGTGGTCGAGCAGCAGCGACAGCGTGTCGAACATGTGGGTGTCGCGCAGGTTCCACGAGGTCCGCGAGCCGTAGTACATGCTGCGGTAATAGCGCTCGGCGTTGGCCACCAGCCGGGCGTTCTGCATGGCGTCCAGGAAGCGCTCGCCGTCGGCGGCCACGTACTCCTCGCGCCGCTCCAGCAGATCGGTGAGCATGCGCACCACGTCCTCCTCGCAGCTGCGGTAGGAGCCGGTGAGGGCGGCATGGCCGTACGTAGCCGGGTCGGTCTGCCACGGCGTCAGGCAGCCGTAGCGCCGGCGGGCCAGCGCGGCGGTCTCCGGGTCGACGTCGTCGAGATAGCGCAGCACGGCCCGGATGGAAGTGTAGAGGCTGTAGAGGTCCAGTCCGTAGAAGGCGAAGCGCTCCGGCTCGGGCAGGTTGCCGTTGTGCCGGCGCAGCCACTCCACCAGTTCGCGTACCTCGGCGTTGCGCCACATCCACGTGGGGAAGCGGGCGAAGGCGGTCCACTCCGACGGCGGATACTCCAGGTGGCGGATGTAATGATCGACCCGGCCCGCATCCGGCCAGTCGCCCTCGATGGCCATGAAGCTGAAGCCCTTGCGCTCGATCAGCTCGCGGGTGATACGCGCGCGCATGCGGTAGAACTCGGACGTGCCGTGGCTCGCCTCGCCGAGCAGGACGATGCGCGCATCGCCGATGCGCGCCATGAGGCCGTCGAGGTCGGCACCGGCGATGTCGTCGAAGGGCTCCGCCCGCTGCGCGATGCTGGCCTCCAGCGTGGCCGGCCGGCGGCGGCTCTGCGCCGCGGACTCACCACCGCCGTTTTCCCAGCCCTGCTCGCCCACCAGCGGCACGAAGCGCACGTCGGCCAGGTCCTCGGTGGCGAAGTCGGACTCCGAGACCCGGGTGACCCGGACCAGCTCCTGGGCATAGGGCCGCGGCCCGATTGGGATCACCAGGCGGCCGCCCACTTTCAGCTGGCTCTTCAGCGAGTCCGGCACCGCCGGGCCGGCGGCGGCCACCACGATCGCGTCGAACGGCGCGGCATCGGCCCAGCCCAGGGTGCCGTCGGCATGGAGCACATGGACGTTGTCGTAACCGAGGGAAGCGAGGGCCTCGCCAGCGCGATCGGCCAGCGCCCCCACGCGTTCGATGGTGTACACCTCGCCGGCGATCTCGCCGAGGATCGCCGCGGCGTAGCCCGAGCCGGCGCCGATCTCCAGCACCTTCTCGCCGCCCTCCAGTGCGAGCGCCTCGATCATCATCGCCACGATGTAGGGCTGGGAGATGGTCTGGCCCTCGCCGATCGGCAGCGGGTTGTCGTCGTAGGCGAACTCCCTCAGATGCTCGGGCAGAAACGCCTCCCGGGGTACCCGTCGCATCGCCTCCAGCACCGCAGCGGAGCGCACGCCCCGACCCTCGATCTGGCGCTCGACCATCCGGTCCCTTTCCTCGCGCAGCTCGTCCGCGCGGGCGTGAGCGGCGGTATCCATTCGCTCTCCTCCCGGCCGCCGACGGCCGGTGTCCGTCCGTCTCCCTCCGAATCTACGCCCGCCGGCGGCGCTTGCGACACCGGGGTTTACCGAACTCAGGCGAGCAGTACCGAGGCATCCGTGCGCCGGAGCAGCTCGGCGAAGGCGCCCGGCGCGGCCAGCGGGTGCTCCCGGGGGACGATCAACACCCGCGCGTCTTCGGCGCCGAGGGCCGTCGCCACCTCCGCGGGCGTGGCCCGGGCGAGCGGCCGGGAGCGGAAACCGGCCGGCGCCGGTGCGTCCGTGTCCGGCCCGTTCAGGACGACGGCCTCCAGGCTCTCCGCGGCGGCGATCCGGCCGGCCAGCGCCCGGAGCTCGGCGGCACGCTCGCCCTCGGCAGGCAGCAGGACCACGCGTCGGCCGCTGGACCATTCCTCCTGCACGAACAGCACCATCCGTCCGGCGCCGCCGACCAGCCGGTGCACGGGCAGCCCGTACCAGCTGCGCACGCCGGCGCGCCGGTACGCCCGCGAGATCACCAGCGCGTCGAGCTGCTCCAGCCGGCGGCGCAGACCCTCGATGCCAGGCCCGCGCACCACCTCGAAGGAGTGCTGCACCCCGAGGCTGGCCGCGCCGCGCTCGAAAGACAGCCGCACCGCGCGCGAGCGCACGGCCAGCTGCCGGGTCAGGCGCCCGCCGCCGATCGACCGGGTCTCGCCCAGCGTCGTCACCTCGCGCGCGAGTGCGGAGCGTTCCAGTTCCGCGGTCTCCGTGTCCTCGACGAAGACGCCGATCAGGCTGGCGGACGGCCCGGCCAGGGACAGCACAGACCGGAGCGCGCTCTCCAGCGGCGCGGCCGGATCCAGCGCGACGGCGACGCTGAGCCTGCGGTCACTCCCGCTCGCCATTGCCATTGCCGGCCTCCCCGACAGTGTCGAGCTGGCGCTGTAGGAACCGGGCCCGGCCTTCGGAGAAATCCGACAGCGCCGTCTGGACGCGGCCGTTGACCGTCCCGGGCGGGTACTTGCCGTCCCGGTCGGCGACGCCCGCGCTCTCGCCGGTCAGCAGTTCGATGGCCTGGTCCACCGTATCCACCGCGTAGACGTGGAACCGCCCGGCCGCCACGGCCTCGCGCACGTCGCGGCTCAGCATCAGGTGCTTGCGGTTGTCGGCCGGGATGATGACGCCCTGCTCGCCGGTCAGGCCGGCGTCGCTGCAGATGTCGAAGAAGCCCTCGACCTTCTCGTTGATGCCGCCGACCACCTGCACCCGGCCGTGCTGATTCACGGAACCGGTGACCGCGATGGCCTGGCGCACCGGCACCTCGGCTAGCGCCGATACCAGGCTGCAGAACTCCGCCACCGAGGCACTGTCGCCCTCCACCCCGCCGTAGGTCTGCTCGAACACCAGGCTGGCGGACAGGGACAGGGGCACCTGCCGTGAATAGCGCGCGCCCAGCAGGGAGCCGAGGATGAGCACGCCCTTGCTGTGGATGGGGCCGCCGAGCTCCACCTCGCGCTGGATGTCGAGCAGGCTGCCGTCGCCCACGCGCACGGTGGCCGTGATGCGGGTGGGATGGCCGAACGCGTATCTGCCCAGCTGCAGCACCGACAGTCCGTTGACCTGCGCCACCGCCTCGCCGGTGACGTCCACCAGTATCGATCGGCGGGCGATGGCCTCGCGGTAGCGCTGGCGGATGCGGTCGTGACGGTGCTCGTACTCCGTCAGGGCCCGCTCGACGTCTTCCTCGTCCACCCGCCGCCGCCCGGCTTCCCGGGCCCAGTGACCCGCCTCGGCCAGCAGGTCGCCGAGCGGCCGGATGCGGGCCGACAGCTTGTCCGCGTCGCCTGCCAGCCGGGCACTGTGCTCCACGACCCGGGCGACGGCGTCGCGGCTGAACGGCGCCAGCCCGTCGCGGCGCACCATCCCGGCGATCAGCGCGGCCAGCTCCTCGCTGTGCCCGCCGTCGCGGTCGATCACGTCGGAGAAGTCGGCGGCCACGCGGAACAGCTCCGAGAACTCCGGGTCGTACTCGCTCAGCAGATAGTAGAGCCAGCGCTCGCCGACCAGGACGATCTTCGCCGTCATCGGTATCGGCTCGGGCTCGATCGTCACGGTCGTCATCAGGCTCAGCATCTGCTGCAGGCTCTGGATGGTGACCTCGCGCCCGGACAGCGCGCGCTTCAGCGCCTGCCAGGCGAAGGGCTCGCGCAGCAGCCGGTCGGCGTCCATCACCAGGAAGCCGCCGCCGGCACGCTGCAGCGCGCCGCCGCGGATCATCCGATGGTCGGTGACCAGCGAGCCGAACTCGGCGTAATGGTCGATGCGTCCCACCAGGTTGTGGTACACGGGGTGCTGTTCGTAGATCACCGGCGCGGCATCCAGCCCGGCGTTGTCCACGACCACGTTGACCTCGTAGCGCTGCAGGAACTTCGGCCGCTGGCGCCGGCCGGATTGCGGCATGAACGGCTGCGACGGCTCCGGGTTGATCAGGGCAGGCAGGTGGGCGAGCAGGTCCTGCTCCACGCCCTCCAGGTAGGCGCTCGCGTTCTCCAGCGCCCGGTAGCGCTCCTTCAGCTCCTCGAGGAACGGTCCGACGGCGGAAACGCCCACCTGGCGGTCCAGCTGGCGCACGCGCTCGTTGTGCTCCCGCTGCCACGTCGGCAGCTGGCGCAGGTGCGCGGCCAGCCGCTCGCCGAACTCGGCGATCTTGCGCCGGATCTCCTCCTGCTCGTCCTCGGGCAGCTCGCCGAAGGAATCCTCGTCGATGACCTTGCCGTCGCGCACCGGCGCGAAGGCGAAACCGCCAGGCGTCTGCAGCAGCCGCAGGCCGTTGCGTTCGGCATCCTCCGCCATCTCCTCCAGGGCGTGGCGGTGGCGCTCCTCGAACTCCTCGTCGATCTCCGAGCGCAGATGCCGGTACTCGTCGCTCTCGAAGGCAGCCGGCACCGACGACCAGACGTCGTCGATCAGCTGTTTCAAGCGCTCGCGCAGCCGGCGTCCCTCGCCGGCCGGGAGTTCCAGGGCCCGCGGCTTCTGCGGATCGTCGAAGGCATGCACGTAGCACCAGTCACTCGGCACTTCGCGCTGCGCGGCCGCCTCTTCCAGGAGCTGACGCATGGCGCCGTGGCGGTCGCTGCCCGGCTCGCCCAGGGCATAGAGGTTGTAGCCGTCGCGGTCCACGGCGACGGCGAGGCGGGCGGCGCCGAGGGCGCGGCTCTGGCCCACCACCTGCTCGCGGACGGGCAGATCGTCGGTGCTGTCGAAAGCGAGGTCACGCAGGTCGGAGCGCACATGGAGGGCATCCGCGGAGATGCGGAATCGCTCTGTCCCTGTGGCGCCGTGACCGGCCATAAATGTCGGGCTCCTGCCTGCCGGCCCAGTCTCGCCCAGCGTCTGCGGCGGGGCCATAGCGGAAATTACGGGGGCGGCCGGCGCGCCCATCCGCTAAGTTAGGGTGCGGCGGAAGCGGCTGCAGAGCGCGTATGGATTTCCTGCTGCTGATACTCGGTCTGGCGGGGCTGGTGCTGGGCACCGAGCTTACGGTCGGCGGTGCCCTTGCGATCGCACGTCGTTACGGCCTGCCGGAGTTCATCGTGGGTCTGCTGGTGCTCTCCGTCGGCAGCGACCTGCCCGAACTGGCCGTGGCCATCGACGCCGGCATCCGCAATCTCCTCACCGGCGAGGCAGCAGGAGTGGTGGTGGGGAGTGCCGTCGGCAGCTCCGTGGCCCAGATCAGCTTCGTGCTGGGTACGGCGGGCGTGCTCACGTATCTCACCCTGCCGCGGCGCTACGTCTACCGCCACGGCGGCATGCTGCTGGGCGCGACGGTGCTGCTGGGCCTGTTCGCGCTGGACGGGCTCGTATCGCGGGTGGAGGGCGCGGCGCTGGTGGTCGTCTACGCCATGTACGTCGTCGCGCTGCTGGCGCGCGAGGAGATCGGCGACAGCCTGGAGGAATTGGGCGCCGACGGGAACGGCGTGGCGGCATGGATACGGCTGGTGGCCGGACTCGTTGCCGTGGCTCTCGCCTCCGAGCTGACGGTGCGATCGGTGGTGGGCATCGCGGAGACATTCGGCCTGCAGGAGACGCTGATCGCGGCGCTGGTGATCGGGCTCGGCACCAGTCTGCCGGAACTCGCCATCTCGGTGAACGCGGTGCTGCGCAAGCGCGTCTCGCTGTCGGTGGGCAACATCGTCGGCAGCAACATCTTCGACACGCTGGTGCCTATCGGCACCGCCGGGCTCATCGCACCGCTGGCCTTCGACCGCGGGATCCTGACGTTCGACCTGCCGTGGCTGTTCGGGCTGACCGCTCTGGTGCTGGTGCTGTTTCTGGTCCGCCGACGCGGATTGCAGCGCCTGGAGGGCGCCCTGCTGTTGGGACTGTACGCGGGTTACGTGACCCTGAAGTTGACCGCCTGACGTGGGGGCAGTTGCCTCGCAGTCGTCGAGTCAACTGCCCCCGACACGGGTCACTCGTCGCTCATGACGCCGAAGATGTGCAGCAGGCTGGTGAAGAGATTGAAGATAGCCACGTACAGGGTAACGGTCGCCATCACGTAATTGGTCTCGCCGCCGCGGATGATGTTGCTGGTCTCCCACAGGATCAGGCCGCCCATCAGCAGGACGAACAGGCCGGACACGGCCAGCGAGAGCGCGGGCATGTTGAAGAAGATGGCGCCGAGTCCGGCACAGAAACCGGCCAGGATGCCCACCATCAGGAAGCTGCCCATGAAGCTGAAATCCCGCTGGGACTTCAGGGCATAGCCCGACAGCCCGAGGAAAGCGACGGCGGTCGTGCCGAGCGCCATGGCCACCACCTGGCCGCCGTTCGGGATGCTGAGATAGGCGTTCAGGATCGGCCCGAGCGTGTAACCCATGAAGCCGGTGAGGGCGAATACCAGCAGCACGGAGAAATCGCGGTCACGGAACTTCGTGATCGCGAACAGCAGGCCGAAGTAGCCCACCAGCGTGATGATGAGTCCAGGATGGGGCAGGTTCAGCGCCATGGATACGCCCGCGGTCAGCGCGCTGAACGCGAGCGTCATCGCCAGCAGGGCGTACGTGTTGCGCAGCACGCGGTTGGTCGCGAGCGTGCTCTCACGTGTCCTCGATATGGTGCTGACAGGTGTATTCATCGATGCTTCCTTTGCGGTTGCGATTGGAGGTTCAGCGGACGGTATCACACCGTCCCGCCCCCAAACCAGACCGAAAAGACCAGAAATTGCTTTCGCGTTATTTCGGCCCTACCATACCGCTGTCCAGCACCGCGGACGACAGCGATGAACGACTCGCCGAGCCACTGGAATTTCTTCAGCAATTTCGCGCACATACTGGTATGCCTCGCTGAGGACCCCCATGCCAGGCTGCGTGACGTGGCCGAGCGGGTCGGCATCACGGAGCGCTCGGCATCCCGCCTCGTGAGCGAACTGGACCGCGCCGGCATCCTCACGCGGGTGAAGGACGGGCGGCGAAACATGTACGTGATCGACACGGGCCAGCACCTGCGTCATCCGCTGGAAGCCCACTGCACGGTCGGCGACATGCTCGCCTTCATCCTCAGCCCGGAGAAGGTCCGCGAACTCGACATGCAGCGGCGCAATCCCGAGCTGCTGGTGGAAAACCCGCGCTGAGCCCGCGCCCGCGGCCGCGGGCCGCACCCGACGCCCTGCCATCCCTCCCTGTGCGAGGCGCGGAACCACCGGCATGGCCGGGCGCGCTCGTGTACCCTCACGGTGGTCAGTTTGCCCGGAGCGATCACGTGCCAAAGCTGCCGAAAGCCGTCGACGCCGAACGCATCGAGTTCAGCGGCCGCGCCGGCGGGCTGAGCTATTACGTCGCCGGCGACGGTCCGCCGATGCTGCTGATCCACAGCATCAATGCGGCAGGATCCGTCTACGAAGTGAAGCCGGTCTTCGAGAACTACCGGGGCACTCACCGGGTGTACGCCCCTGACCTGCCCGGCTTCGGCTTCTCGGAGCGCTCCCGGCGCCATTACGATGCCAGGCTCTACACCGACGCCATGCACGACATGCTGGAGCGCATCGCCGCCGACTGCGGCGACACGCCGGTGGACGCGCTCGCGCTGTCGCTCGCCTCGGAGTTCCTCGCGAGAGGCGCCACCGAGGCGCCGGAACGGTTCAGCACCCTGGCTCTGATCACGCCCACGGGCTTCACGGGCGATGCGGACCGCCTGCGGCAGGCCGAGGGCAGCAGCCGGGAGGTACCCCTGCTGCACGCCGCCCTCACCATGCCCCTCTGGCGCCGGGGCCTGTACAAACTGCTGGTAAAACCGAAGATCATCCGCTACTTCCTGAAGCGAACCTGGGGGTCGGACGATTACGACGAGGGCCTGGCCGCCTACGACGATCTCACCACCCATCAGCCGGGCGCCGAACACGCCCCCTATGCCTTCCTGAGCGGGCGGCTGTTCAGCAAGGACATCCGCAACGTTTACGAACGCCTGCGGCAGCCGGTATGGCTGGCCCATGGTACGAAGGGCGACTTCCGGGACTTCAGCGGCGCCGACTGGACCGCCGGGCGGGACAACTGGACGGTACATCCCTTCGACACCGGCGCCCTGCCTCACTTCGAGTGCCCGGCGGAGTTCTTCGCCGCCTATACGGGGTTTCTCGAAGAAGCACCGTAGGAGCGGCTTCAGCCGCGATTCGGTGCAGGGATCGGGCCTGAAGGCCCTCCTACATCTCCGTGCCGAACTGCAGTTCCGCGAGCCGGGCATACAGCGGATTTTTTTCCACCAGTTCCTCGTGATTGCCCACCGCGACGATGCGGCCGCGATCCACGACCACGATGCGGTCGACGCGCTTCACCGTGGCCAGTCGATGGGCGATCACCAGCGTGGTGCGGTTGCGCATCAACTCATCCAGCGCCTGCTGCACCAGGCGCTCGCTCGCCGCATCCAGCGAACTGGTGGCCTCGTCCAGCAGCAGCACCGGCGGGTCCTTCAGCATGGCGCGGGCAATAGCGATGCGCTGACGCTGCCCCCCGGACAGCCTGAGGCCGCGTTCGCCGAGAAAGGTGTCGTAGCCCTCCGGCAGCTCGCGGATGAACTCGTCGGCGGCCGCCGCTTGCGCCGCCGCCATCACGGCCTCGTCGTCGGCGCCGGAGCGGCCGTAGCGGATATTCTCCATCGCGCTTGCGCCGAACAGCACCGTCTCCTGGGGCACCAGGCCGATCTGGCCGCGCAACTCCCTCGGGTCGACCCGGGCGATATCGACGCCGTCGAAGCGGATGCGCCCGGTCTGCGGATCGTAGAACCTGAGCAGCAGCTGGAAACTCGTGCTCTTGCCCGCCCCGGACGGTCCCACGATGGCGACAGTCTCGCCGGGCTCGATGGCCAGCGAGAATTCCGAGAGCGCCGGGGTCTCCGGCCGGGACGGGTAGTGGAAGGTCACGTCCTCGAACGCGATGCGCCCGCTGGCCCGACCGGGCAGGTGCAGGGGGTCGGCGGGCGGCGCGATGGCCGGCCGGGCGTCCAGCAGCTCCGACAGCCGCTCCATGGCACCGGCGCCCCGCTGGATCTCGCCCCAGACTTCACTCAGCGCCGCCGCCGACGAAGCCACGAAGGCCGCATACAGCAGGAACTGTCCCAGCTCGCCGCCCGTCATCTCGCCTGCGACAACCGCCCGCGAGCCGAGCCACAGCACGAAGGTGATGGCGCCGAACACCAGGATCACGCCCATGGCGGTGATACCGGCGCGCGCCCGCGTGCGAAGCACGGCCGCATCGAAGCTGTCGGTGACCGCCTCGCTGAATCGCCGGGACGCCAGTTCCTCCAGCGAGAACGCCTGCACCGTCTGGATGGCGTTCAGAGTCTCGCCGGCGAGGCCGCTGGTATCCGCCACCCGATCCTGTGCCGTGCGTGACAATCGCCGGATGCGCCGGCCCACCGCGATCAGCGGCACGATCACGAGCGGGATCAGCAGCAGGATGTAGCCGGCCAGCTGAAAGCTCGTGAGCATCAGCATGACCAGTGCGCCCAGCAGGGTCAGGCTGCTGCGCAGCACGATTGACAGACTCACACCGGAGATGCTCTGCACGAGCGTCGTGTCGGTGGTCAACCGCGACAGCACCTCCCCGGTGCGGGTCACCTCGAAGAACAGGGGGTCCATGCGGATGACCCGGTCGTAGACCGTGCTGCGGATGTCGGCGACCACGCGCTCGCCGAGCCAGGTCACCAGGTAGAAGCGCAGTGCCGCGAAACCGCCGTATATCCCCGCCGCCGCCATGAACCAGCCGAAGTAGCGGTTGATGGTGCCGACGTCGCCGCCCTGCGCGAAGCCCTGGTCGATGAGATAACGGAGCGCGACGGGCAGCGCCAGCATCGCAACGGCGGCCACCAGCAGCGCCGCCAGAGCTGCGATCAGGGTTGCGGAGTAGGGGCGGATGAACGGCCACAGCGTGGCCAGCGGCCGCAGCGAGCCGCCTTTCGGGCGTTCCTCGGAATCCATGCGCGTATTGCCGCCCCATCGCCGGCGGATGTCAATGGCCGGACCCGAGAAAGCCGGCCGGGTTATGATCGCGCATACGCCCGGAGCGCAGCGCCGCCCGCACGAGGAGACCCCATGAAACCCGTCCGCTTCAAGCTCTTCCACTTCCCCGCCACCCGCAGCGCCAGGGTGAAATGGATGCTGCACGAAGTGCTGGAGGACGATTTCGAGGTCGAGACCATCGATCTGTACCGGGGAGACCAGTACCGTCGCGACTACCTTTCGCGCAACCCGCACCACAACGTGCCGATGCTGGAAGTCACCTTCGCCGACGATTCGGTGATGCACATGCTGGAGAGCGGCGCGATGGTGGCATGGCTGGCCGATGCCTTCCCGGAACGAGGGCTGGCGCCGCCGGCGGACGCTCTGTCGCGGGAACGCGCCGACTATCTGCAGATGCTGCACTTCGGCGCTTCATCGATGGACATGATGCTCTGGCAGATCCGCATCCACGAACACGTGCTGGCGGACGACCAGCAGGATGCACGGACGGCCGAGCGCTACCGCGGCAAGTTCGGGGCCGAGGTGGAGCCGCGCCTGGCAGCCAGACTGTCGGAACAGCCCTTCGTCTGCGGCGACGCATTCACCGCCGCCGACTGCGTGATCGGCCATAACGTCACCTGGGCCCGGGGCTACGGCCTGTGCCGGGACGAGATCTTCCGCGCCTATCTCTCCCGCCTGGCGAAACGCCCCGCCTTCGCGAAGGCCTTCGCGGACGCCCGTGAGTTCGAACCGCAGGTCCCGGCGCCGGTACGCAACGCGGGCAAGTTCAACGGCTAGCTTTCGCCGTGGCTCCCGCCCCGGATCGAGGCCACGTTCTCCTCCCAGTTGCGGCCGTCGAACGGGGTGACATCCAGGAAGTCGAAGCCCGCGTCCAGGCAACGCGCATTCACGTCGTAGCTGCCGGGGTGCGAGCGCGGCCGGCTGAACGGATGGATGCCGCAGGCGGTGCAGAAGCGGTGCTCCGCGGTACCGGTATTGAAGCGATAGGTCGTCAGGGCCTGTTCGCCCTGCAGCAACTCGAAGTCCTCCGGCGGCGCGATCAGGTTGATCATGCCCTTTTTTGTGCAGATCGAGCAGTTGCAGGCGATCGCCCGCCGCCCGCGGATGCGAACGCGGAACCGCACGCGGCCGCAGTGACAGCCGCCCTCGAACCAGTCCCCTTGCTGCCCGGCCAAGGCTTCTTTCCTCAGTCCTCGACCAGCGCCTGTGCGTAGCGGCGCACCTGCTCCCAGTCGGTGTACTCGTAGTCCCGGCTGGTATCGGTGTCGCCGCCCGCCTTGCCGGCGATACGCCGCATCAGCCACCTGAGCGGCAGCGGGTACTTCGAATAGCGCAACGCGCCCGCAATCATCTCGACGTGCTCGAAGGGCACCCGGAGCTGTGATTCGATCTTGTCACGCGCATCACCGAGCCATTCCTCCCGCAGGACGGGGTCTTTCGCCGCCGCGCTGAGCAGCACGACGAACAGGGAACGGGCCTGGCCGCGTATCCCGTCCGCGTGGTCGTTGACGAAGCCCACCAGCTCCCTCTCGAGGCCGCCGGCGTGCATGGATGCGCCGAATATCAGCCGGTCGAAGCGCGCGAGCTCGAGCGCATCCGCGGTCAGGGTGTTCTCTGCGTTGACCAGGGTCACCTCGGCTCCGGCGGCACGCAGATGCTCGGCGATACGCTCGGCGACCTTGGCCGTCTGACCCTCACGGGTGGCGTAGAGTACGAGGAAGCGTTTCATGACCCGCTATTCTTGCGCCGGTGGGCGGCCAATGCCAGCCGTCCCGGACTGGTCGGCCGGCGCGGCGCCTTAGGTATATCTTCTGATTCAAGGCTCGCCGGGGGCCGGCCTAGCATGACACGACAGAGCGCCGGCGAGAGACCGTGCCGCCGGTGCCGCCGCAGCGCACGGACGCAGGACCGAGACGGAGGCCCCGGCGATGACCCGCCACTACTTCCAGACACGCCTCGCCGAGCACATCTGGCGCTCGAAGTACCGCTACCATCCGCCCGGGGGCCATGCCGAGAAGACCATCGGCGACACCTGGCGGCGGGTGGCGGCGGCCGTGGCGGCACCGGAGAAGGCGGACCGCGAGGCTCGCGCCCGCGAGTTCGAGGCGCTGCTGGACGACTTCCGCTTCCTGCCGGCGGGACGCATCCTGGCCGGCGCCGGTACGGCCTGGCACCGCACACTGTTCAACTGCTTCGTGATGGGCGTCATCGAAGACTCCCTCGACAGCATCTTCGAGCATGTGAAGCAGGGCGCGATCACCATGCAATGGGGCGGCGGCGTCGGCTACGACTTCTCCACGCTGCGTCCGGCCGGCCACCGCACGGACCACGTCGGCGGCATCGCGTCCGGCCCGGTGTCGTTCATGCGGGTCTGGGACGCCATGTGCGCCACCGTGCTGTCCACCGGCGCGCGCCGGGGTGCCATGATGGGAACGCTGCGCTGCGACCATCCCGACATCCTCGCCTTCGTGGATGCCAAGCGCGAGGCGGGCGTGCTGACCAACTTCAACGTCTCGGTGCAGGTGCCGGACGAGTTCATGCTGGCCGTGGAGCATGACGACGACTGGCCGCTGTGCTTCCCCGAGGAGGGCGGAGAGGAATCGGTGCAGCGGGTCTGGAGCGGTGGTACCGATCCGGTCCGTTGCCGGGTGCAGGGACGGATCGCCGCCCGGGAGCTCTGGCGCCACATCATGAACGCCGCCTGGGAGTCCGCCGAGCCCGGTGTGCTGTTCACCGACGCGGTCAACCGGGAGAACAATCTCCACTACCGGGAACGCATCACGGCCACCAATCCCTGCGGCGAGATACCGCTGCCGCCCTACGGCGCCTGCAACCTGGGTTCGCTGAACCTCACACGCTTCGTGCAGGATGCGTTCGGCCGCGACGCCGGCCTGGACGTGGACGCACTGCGCGATGCCGTGCCCGTCGCCGTGCGCTTCCTCGACAATGTGATCGACGCATCCCGCTTCCCGCTGGCCGCCCAGGAAGAGCAGGCGCGCGCCACCCGCCGCGTCGGGCTGGGCGTTACCGGCCTCGGCGACGCGCTCGCCATGCTCGGCATCGCCTACGACAGCGATGCCGGCCGCGAGCAGGCCCGCCAGTGGCTCACGGTGATCCGCGACAGCGCCTACCGGGCCTCGGTCGAACTGGCGCGGGAGAAGGGCGCCTTCCCTTGCTACGAGCGGGAGCCGTATCTGGACGGACCCTATATCCAGCGCCTGCCCGCGGACATCCGCGACGCGGTCGCAGAGCACGGCATCCGCAACAGCCACCTGCTGGCCATTGCGCCCACGGGCACGATCAGCCTGCTGGCCGGCAACGTCTCCAGCGGCATCGAGCCCATCTTCGCGCTCGAGGGCCACCGCCAGGTGCTCGACGAGTCCGGCGACTACCGCAACTTCGACGTGACCGACAACGCCTATGCCCACTGGCGCGAGCATCACGGCAGGCCGCAGTCCGTACCGGACTCGTTCCGCTGCTCCAGAGATATCGCGCCGCGGGAACACCTGGCCATGCAGGCAACCCTGCAGGGAGTGGTGGACAACGCCATCTCCAAGACCATCAACGTGCCGGAGGACTGCTCCCGCGGGGAGTTCGAGGAGATCTACAGCCGCGCCTGGCAGCTGGGCCTGAAGGGCTGCACGGTGTTCCGTCCGAACCCGGTGCGCGGCGCCGTGCTGAGCACGGAAACCGGCCGGCCGCCGGACCGGGTGCTCTGCTGCGATATCGAGCGGGAGGCGGACTAGGAGGCGACGGCGGCGACCGGGGCCGCCGCACCGGATGATCAGGGCGGCGCCGGCCGGTCCGGATAGCCGAAATTCGCCAGGTCGTCCCGGTAGTAGTCCGCCACCATGCCCGCGAGTTCGTCGTCGTAATAGCGCAGCCAGTCGCGTCGTTCCGGCACGCGGCGGCGCTCCAGCGGCGCCGGCTCCAGGCCCAGGCGGCCGCAGAGCGCCTCCCAGCACGACTGCAGCGTCTCGAAACGGCCGATGAAGTCCGTGGCCAGCGCCCCCTCCTCGTCGACCAGGAAGTGGGACTGGGGCAGCGTGAGGCGCCGGTGCCGGAAACGCTCCGTCCCGAGCGCACGCTTCATGCCGGGCGCCGCCTCCGCGGGTGACGGCGTTTGCCCCTCGTCGAGGGAAAGGAAGGTATCGACGAACCGCTCGAAAGGGTCGCGCACGAACGCGCACTTGAGATAGGAATTCCACAGGTCGTCCGGCAGCCGGGGCCGGATGTCGCGCACCGACAGGTGCCCGTGCTCCTCCGCCGCGAGATCGGGTACCGGCAGCCGATACTCGGCAAAAAGGTTCTGCTGCTGCCAGTCCATGGCATCGAGATGCATAGTGAGGGCCTGGCGCAGGGCCCGGGTGGCGACTCTCGGCACGGCGATGAAGATGAAACGGTGCCGGTGGGAGATGATCAATCGGGGCGGTCCTTGCCGATGTTTGGGTCAATGTCCTCGCCGATGCCGTAGCGTCGCCGTACCTCGGGGCCCAGGGCCTGCTTCAGCGGATCGAGCCAGGGCTCGTAGTGGCGCCACTGCTCGAGGCCGCTGCGGTAGATGGGCTGGCGCACCTGCTCCGAGCTGGGCGTGCGTACGCTGCGCTCGGTCTTGTGGAACTCCAGGCACGCCTCCTCGAAGGGCAGTCCACAGAAATCCAGTATGCGGCGCACCTGGGTCTCCAGGTCTTCCACCACGTCCTCGTGGTGCACGCGCAGCACGAAGCCGGGCAGGACGGCATCCCAGTGGTCCATCAGCCGCACGTAGTCGCGGTAGTAGCGCCCGATCTCCTCCAGACCGTAGGTGAAGTCCTGGCCTTCGCCGAACAGCTGCTTGAAACCGCTGAAGCAGCAGGCCATCGGGTGGCGCCGGGCGTCGATGACCTTCGCGTTCGGCAGGATCAGGCGGATGAGGCCGATGTGCATGAAGTTGTTCGGCATCTTGTCCGTGAAGAACGGCGCCTCGCCCCGGTAGACCCGGGTGTCCTCGATGAACTTCTCGCCGAAGCGGCGGAAATAGTCGTCGTCGAGCTCGGTGAGTATGTGCGGGTAGCGGTCCTCGTCGACGGCGGTGCGCCCGCGCAGCCGCTGAGCCAGGCCCAGGATATCGTGGAGTTCCATCGTCCCGTCCACCCGGGAGTGGGAGGCGAGGATCTGCTCCAGCAGTGTGGAGCCCGCGCGTGGCAAACCGACGATGAATATCGGGTCGGCCCTGTCGCAGCCCACGTCTGTCCGTTGCTCGAAGAAGGGCTCCGTGCACACGTCGATCTGGGCCTGGATCATGGCCTCGGTCTTGTCCGCATCGTAGCCGGAGCGTTCCTTCTTCAGCGCATTGCCACGGCGGTAATAGCCGAAGGACTCCTCGTATTCGTCCCGGTCCTCCAGGGCCTTGCCGAGGGCGAAGCAGAGGTGGATGCGGTCGTCGGCGGCAACGCCCGCCTCTGCCTCGCGGCGGCGCATCTCCTCGATCTCCCCTTCGGCGAACCGGTAGGTCTTCGTGTTGGCGAGACTCCAGTAGGCATCGCCGTAGTCCGGGCGCAGCTTGGTGGCTTCCCGATACGCACCGATGGCGTCGTCAAGCCGGCCGATGGCCTTGAAGGCGTGACCCATCATGACGTGAATACCCGCCTTGTTGGTGGTCTTGCCGATGCACTCCCGGTATTGCTCCAGGCCTTCCTCGAAATGGCCCAGCCCGGTCAGGGCGCTGGCCGAGGCGAGCTTGAAGACCGGGTTGTCCGGCTCCCGTTCCAGCAGGATCAGCGCCTGTTCCCGCGCCTGTCGGAACTTGCCCTTGCGGTTCAGGACGCGGAGATAGTCGATGCGGACACGGGTGTTCTCCGGCTCGAGTTCCACCGCGGTCTCGAGCAGGAACTCGGCGTCGTCGAGTACCTTCAGGCGCACACCGATATCGGCGAGCAGGCGCATCCCCTCGACGTGGTGCTTGTGCTGTTGCAGGAACCGGCGGCAGAGCTGCTCCCCCTTGTACAGCTTGCCCTCGTGGATGAGGTCGATCACCGCGAGGAGCTCCTGCGGCAGCGACGCCAGGTACTCCACCTGGTTCTGCGCATGCCGGGCTCTCTGCTCCCGGCCGGCGTTGCGATACAGATTGACCAGCGCCTTCCAGCTGCCGGTCAGCCCCGGGTTCAGCTCGGTGGCCTGCGCGAAGGCGGCGGCCGCCTCGGACGGACGGTTCATGGCGAGCCAGGCATAGCCCTTCTCCTGCCAGGCCCGGCCATACTCCGGGCGCAGGGCCAGCAGTTCGTCCGCCGCCTGCAGTGCGCCTTCGTAGTTCTTTGCGTAGCGCCGGGCGACGGCGAGGGTATAACGTGCCTCGGCCTCCAGCCGCGGCGCCGGCGACTCGCCGAGCACGTCCAGCATGGCGGCCTCGGCCTCCTCGAAGCGCGCGGCCTGGATAAGCTGCCGTGCGCCAGCGAGCGCACGCTCGTGTGCCGTCCTTCCGCCCTGTGCCGCTGCTTCAGTCACCATCTGATCTCATCTTCTAAACCCTGAACGAAAAGAGGGCAAGCCCGCAACGCGGGCCTGCCCTCGTTCGGACTTGCCTGATGCTTCAGAGGAAGTCGTAGGACAGGCGGATGCCGTAGGTCCTCGGCCGATTCGTCACTACGTGCGGCGTGAACTGCTGGGTGTCGATGTACACCTGCCCATTCTCGTCGAACACGTTGTCGATGAAGAACTCGGCGGTCCACGTGTCCTTCTCCACACCGAACGCCAGGTTGGCGATGGTGTAGGCCTCCTGCACGTAGCGGCCGCCGGGGACGCCGGTCTCGCCGATCAGTTCGGTGCCGGGGGCTGCGCCGAGGAATGCGTCGGCTTCACGCTCGATCTCCAGGCCGGAGCCCGAGACCTGGTAGACACGGCGCATCGTGTCCTCGACCACGTAGGCATCCATCTTCAGGCCCACCTTGCTTTCGCCAGTGTAGGCGACGCCGCCGGTCACGTAGCCACGCAGATTCTCCACGTCGCCGACGGCCGGCATGTCGAAGCCGTAGCGGGCCCGGATGTTACCGGAGAACTCCGGCGAGAACGGCAACTCGCTGCCCACCGGGGCCGAAATACCCTGCAGTTCCTCGTTGAGGCGCGTGAGCTCCGTATCGAGGATGCTGAACGCACCGGCGATGGTGAGATTCGCGATCGGCTGCCAGATGAAGTCGGCGTCCAGGCCGGTGATCTCGGCATCGCCCACGTTGTCCGCGAACCACAGGAAGTTGATGTTCGTGGGATCGAAACGCGAGGTCTGCAGATCCGTGATCTCCGAGTAGAACGCCGTCGCATTCAGCCGCAGCGTATCGTCCAGGAAGTCGCCCTTGAAGCCGAGTTCGTAGTTCTGGAGGTCATCCGTCTGGGAGTAGACCGGGATGCGGAACCCGTCGAACGCCGGATTGGTGCCGGAGGCATTCGCCAGGCCGGCGCCGACGCGGTTCGTGACCGGCGGACGGAAGCCCTCGGCGTAGTTGCCGAACAGCAGGATGCGATCAGTGACGCGCCAGTCGAGCGAGAAGCGCAGGATCACGTCGTCCTGAGTGAGTACGCCGTCGCTGTCGAGGTCACTGACGTCGAGCTGACCGCTCTGGATAGCTTCCAGCACGTCGATGGTGCCGTTGCCGTCACCATCGGTGAAGCCGGCGTCGGCCAGAGCCTGCTCGGTGCCCGTGCCAAGCGCTCCCAGCCGCTCGGTGACGTTCACCGTGGTCGTAGCGCCCTTGTACTCGTCCTGAATCTCGTACCAGCGGGCGCCGAAAGCAGCCGTCAGCCGGTCGGTGATGTCGAACTCCGCCTGACCGAATACGGCGATCTGCTCCGTCGTGCGCGTCACGTCGTTGACGAAGCTCACCTCGCCGGGGATGTCCTGGCCGCCGTAGCGGGTGCCCTCGACCTGCGGGATGCTGCGCGCCGCGCCCACGTTCTCGAAGAACGGGCTGTCCGTGGAGGCAATCTTGAACCAACCCGTGCTGGCCAGCTCCTGATCGTCGTAGAACACGCCCGCGGTCAGGCGCCAGCGGTTGGCGTCCGGCGTATTGACGCGGAACTCGTGGGTCATCCGCGTGTTCTCGGTGTCTTCCTTGTAGAACTTCTGCGGGTTGAAGCACTCGTCGTAGTAGGTGCCGGTCGTGTCCGAGAAGTCCGAGCACACGTAGTAGGCCGAGAACAGGCCGCCGTTCGTATAGAACGTGTAGTCGACGGTGGAATTCACCTGCCGGTCCAGATAGCCGCCGGTGTAGACGACATCCAGCATCGCCAGCCGGCCGTTCAGGGTCCAGGTGGTGAGGCCGAAGTCGTCCTCGTTCGAGTCCGGTGCGAAGCGATTGACCGAACTCTCGCCATCCAGGTTCGGGTCGTAGGCCCAGACGCCCTCGGTATCCAGCGATTGCTGTGTGTGCTGCACCAGCAGGTCCCAGCGGTCGTTGATCAGCCAGGACAGGCCGAAGCGTCCGCCGGTGTAGGTGGCGTCATTGAAATCACCTTCGACCAGCTGATCGTTACGCGGGATCGGGATTTCCTGATTCTCGGGATCCGGCAGCGGGCCGCCCGAGATGCGGTCGATGACGACGGTGCTGCCGTTCCAGCCACCGTTGTCCGGATCGTTAAGGATGTGGTCGATCCAGCCGCCCTGGTTGTCGTTATAGGCGGCCATACGGAACGCCAGCGTATCCGTGATGGGCAGATTGAAATATGCCTCGACGGAGTTGCTCATCTCGCCGCCGGATGTGTTCGAGATGCTGGTATCGAACCCGGCCTGGAAGGACGAGTGGTCCGGCTTGTTGGTGATCAGGCGCACCGTGCCGGCCTGGGAACTCGCACCGAACAGCGTCCCCTGCGGCCCGGGCAGAACCTCCACGCGGGCGAGGTCGGTGGCATAGACGTCGAGGTTGCGGCCCTGCAGAGCCACGGGCTGCTCGTCGAGATACAGCGCGACAGACGGCTGCAGTCCCTGGACCGAAGACAGCGTGAGGATGGTCTGCGAAGTCGCAGCGCCGCGGATGTAGATCTCCTGCTGGCCCGGACCGGTGCCCTGGCTGGTCACGTTCGGAAGGTACAGCGCGTAATCCTGGAAGCTGCTGATGCGCAGCTCCTCCAGGTTGTCGCCCTGGAGAGCCGATACTGCGACCGGGACGTCCTGCATGGATTCCTGGCGCTTGGTCGCCGTGACCACGATCTCCTCGATACCACGCTTGTTCGGGGTGGCGGGAGCTTCCTGCGCCTGGACCGCCGTGACTGCCGTCGAGCCGGCGCCGGCCGCCAGGGCCGATACGACAGCCGCGCGAATCTTCGTGTTCCGTGTCATAACCTCTTCCTGTTTGTCTTGTCGCTTCGAATTTGTCGCGGCCGACGCACTTGCCGGCCTCTTGGTTCTGCTTATTCGTCCGCTGCGGCTTTGCGCCGGCAGCCTGTGAATGACCGCAGCGCCCGGATGACGCCACCCTTGCCGGATGCCGACTCGAATCTCCCTCAGACGCTTCACGGATCGCTCGGCGCGGCAGGACAACGCCACGTCGCGGCAGCAGCAATGCTGTGTCCGTTAAACAACTAGTGTGCCTAGACTGGTGCGGCATTGCAAAGCCGCTCGAAATAAATTGTTGCTTTTATGCCAATCGCTCTACTTAAGATAGGTCGGCAGCCGATCTATTTCCTTTTTATATCAGTCTATTATGCGATGACTTCGGCGGTCGGTCGGCCCGCCGGTCCAATGACAGTCAATGGGCTTTACGTTGCGCTGATCGGACGAACGGGTCGCGCCCGCACACCCGCGGCGGCGCTCGCACAGAAGCGCAGGAGGGCCTTCAGGCCCGATGCGCGGGGAAGTCGGGCCTGAAGGCCCTCCTACCTGCGGCGTCGCATCAACGCCGCAATATCGCCCACCATCGCGCCACGTTCAGCAGGCTCATCAGCGACGCGGAGACGTAGGTCATGGCGGCGGCCCGCAGGATCTTCCGCGCATGGCGCTCGTCGCCGTCGCGCAGCACCCGGCGTTCCGCCAGCAGCGGCAGCGCCCGGCGGAAGCTGGCGTCGAACTCCGTCGGCAGGGTGGTTGCATGCACCAGGATGCCGGAGGCCAGCGTGAGCAGGCCGCCCAGGAACATCATCAGGCCGGCCACCGGCGCCCGGGTCACGGCGACCATCACCGGCGAGGCCATCATGAGGCCGGCGCCGACGCGCTCGATCGGCGAGATCCAGCGTACCAGTTGCGTGCGCCAGCGCAGCGGCCCGAAGCCGCCCGCGTCCTGCAACGCGTGACCGACCTCGTGGGCGGCCACGGTGATGGCGGTGAGCGAGCGGCCGTCGTAATTGTCCGGGCTGAGCCGCACCACCTTCTCGATGGGGTCGTAATGATCGCCCTGCTCGGTCTTCTCGGTGCCCACCCGCTCGAGGCCGGCACCGTCCAGCAGGTCCCGCGCCAGCCGGGCGCCGGTCATCGGATAGCGGTCGGCGGGCCGGCTGTAGCGTTGCATCACGCGCTTTACCCAGAGACCGGGTCCCAGCAGGACGGCGATACCAATGGCGATGAGGAGGAGGATGTGCATGCGTTGGGGAGTGGCCTTCGTGTACCCGGTCAGACAATGCCGGCGGGGCGTGGTTTCCTTGCGAGGTTGGACGGGGAAGAAATCGGGCCTGAAGGCCCTTGTATGGTAGTCGGCGCCTGAAATCAGGAAGATGAAAGGCGCCGGGATGGGAGGGACACAAGGCCCTTCTGACCTGTCGGTACAGACTGTAGGAGACCTCGTCCCCATCCCCTCACCAAAAACGCCT